>CAZVSJ010000072.1:0-8342 GCA_964629755.1 uncultured Oscillospiraceae bacterium
CTGAAGAACATCCTCCCGCCGCAGGACATCCAGTCCTCGATGGAAAAGCAGATGAAGGCCGAGCGCGACCGCCGTCAGGCGATTTTGCAGGCCGAGGGCACCAAGCATTCGCAGATCCTCGTGGCCGAGGGCGAAAAGGAATCCGCCATCCTCCGCGCCGACGCGGAGAAGCAGGCCGCCATCCTGCGCGCGCAGGGCCAGGCCGAGGCCATCCTCGCCGTGCAGAAGGCGACGGCGGAGGCATTGCAGCTTCTGAACGAGGCCTGCCCGAACGATCAGGTCATCAAGCTCAAGGCGCTGGAGGCCATCCAGAAGGTGGCCGACGGCAAGGCGACGAAGATCATCATCCCGTCCGACCTGCAAGGGCTTGCCGGCCTTGCCAACGGGCTGATCGAGTCCGTGAAGGAGCCGAAGCAATGAGGCCGCGCGGCGAAACACAGATGTGGCGCAGGCTGCTGATGCTGACGGGGCTGATGCTGGCCATCGCGGCAGTCCTTGCGGCGATTCTGCTCATCTTCGCGCCGGAGTATCTCTCGCTGATGTTCTAATGGAAACCCAACGGCCGCTGCACGTTCCGTGCGGCGGCCGTTTTTTGTCAGATTGGACTTTGTAGGAGCAGCTACGATAGACGGTCGTAGGGCACGACGACTCGGCGTGCCGTTCCGCGAAGCGGCAGACAGTACAGACGAACAGGTTTGTACCAATTTGGTAGTTCCTGCACGCGGCGCGCCCAGTGGTCGCGCCCTACGGAGCAACTACGATAGGCGGCTCGTAGGGCACGTCGACCCGGCGTGCCGTTCCGCGAAGCGGCAGACAGTACAGACGAACAAATTTGTACGAATTCGGTAGTTCCTGCACCGGCGCGCCCGGTGGTCGCGCCCTACAAATACAAATCTGTTCGCGAATGCGAACACCACCGTCATTCACTCTTAGCCCTTAGCCCTTAGCCAATACGGTGGTTTCTGCACCGGCTTACGGCTGTCCCCGCCCTACATATGAATCGTGCGAAGCACACCACATCTATTCACTATTCACTGTTCACAATTCACAATTCAAAAAGGGAACGCCCGGCGGCGTTCCCTTTACGTTCCCTTTTATTTCAGATATTTCAGCAGGCAGAAGGTCAAAAACGCGGCGGCGGCGAGCACGGCCGCTCCGCCGAAAATGCACAAAAGCACGACCAGCACCCGCGGCGCGGAGCGTTCCTCCGCCGCCTCGTACAGCTCCTGCGGATAGGTGGGCGTAAAATCGCGCACAATGGGCGCGGGTCGCTCCCGCACCGGCTCCGGCTCCCACACCGGAAACACCTCCCGCGGCGCTTCGGGCGGCAGCTCCCGCTGCGGCGGCGCAAGCGGTCTGCCGCACAGCAGACACCGTGTGCTCTCCGGCGGGTTGGGCATCGAGCAGGCGCAGCGCCGCCAGCCGCTCTCGGCAAGCGTCGTCAGCCGATGCTCCGGCAGCCGCCGCCAGAGCGTACCGTCCTCAAACACGACGCGCTCGACCGTCACGCGGACGGACGCGGCCTCCTGCGCGGGCAGGACGAGCATCCGTTCCTCCCCGAAGACCGCGCGCGGCCGGGCGTGCAGCCCGGTCAGCGCCAGCTCGCGCAGGGTATAGCGCACCTGCCCCAGCGCGTCCAGCCCCTCGACCAGCAGATAGACCGTCCCGACCGGGCGGTCGGCGCGGTTGACCATGCGCACCTGCAAAAAGGGCGTGCCGCTTTCGCGCTCGACGCTGCGGCGGGTGCAGTGGACATAGACGGGGCACTCCGGCTGCAAGATCTCCTGCTCCTGCGTGCCCAGCAGGGTGAAACGTGCGGCGGGGATCATACGCCCATGTCTCCGTAACCGTGGGAGAAGATTGCCTCGTAGACGGCGCCGTTTTCCGGCACGACGTCCTCGATGCCGACGGTCAGCGGCTGCCCATCCTTGCGGAAGCACCACCACGCCATGCCGTCGTCCCAGTCGGCCCTTTCGCCGTCGACGACGTCATATAACCCGGCGCTGTCAGCCGATTCCTCCACGATGCCGTGCCGCACAAGCGTCTCGGCAAGGGGCTGCGCCACCGATGTGACGATCTGATAGACCTTCTCCGTGCCATCTTCGTGGACAACGCGAAAGGTAAAGCTGCACGAGCCCTCGGGGGCGCTCTCCGTATAGCACCCGGCAAGGCCGCACAGCAGGCAGAGCGCAAGCGCGATCGCCGCGATTCGTTTCATAAGCTGTCTCCCATCGTTGAAAGTACGAGAACATTTTACCACAGCTTTGTGTCGTAATCAACCGCTTTTCTGCCAAAATCGCCGGTTTATCGCAGAAACAGCTTCAGCAGCGGCGCAAACAGCCGGCGGCGGTAGGGCTGGTAGCGCATCGGCAGATCCATCCACGTCCGCTTCGAGACGATGGACTTCGTGTGGGAAAAGGCTTCAAACCCGGCTCTGCCGTGGTAGCCGCCCATGCCGCTCTCGCCCACGCCGCCGAAAGCCATGGCGCTCGTGGCCAGATGGATGACCGTGTCGTTGACGCAGCCACCGCCGTAGGACAGCCGCGCGGTCGCCTCCTTCACGCGCCGCCCGTCCTGCGAGAAGATGTACAGCGCCAGCGGCTTTGGCTTGCCGTTTAGGAGCGCGTACAGCTCGTCATAGGTCTCGAACGTGAGCACGGGCAGGATCGGCCCGAAGATCTCCTCCTGCATGACGGGGTCGTCCCAGGTGACGCCGGTCAGCACGGTGGGCGCGATCTGCAGGCTTTCGCGGCGGGTCTGCCCGCCGAAAGCGGTCTTGTCCGCCTGCAGCAGGCCGCACAAACGGTCAAAATGCTTTTCGTTCACGATGCGGCCGTAGTCCGGGTTGGATAGCGGCTCCGCACCGTACTGCGCCTTGATCTCGTCGCAAAGCGCGCAGACAAGTGCGTCGCGGATATCCTTCTGGCAGAGGATGTAGTCCGGCGCGACACAGGTCTGACCGCAGTTGAGGAATTTGCCGAAGACGATGCGCTTGGCCGCGAGCTTGAGCTTCGCCGTGGAGTCGACGATGCAGGGGCTTTTGCCGCCCAGCTCCAAAACGGCGGGCGTCAGCGTCTCGGCGGTGTGGCGCAGCACCTCTTTGCCGACGCGCTGGCTGCCGGTGAAGAACACCATGTCGAATTTCTGCTCCAGCAGGGCGGCGTTTTCCCGCCGCCCGCCCGTGACGGCGACGACATAGTGGGGCGGGAAGCACGCCGCGACGAGCTTTTCGATCACGGCGCTCGTCGCGGGAGAATAGGCGCTGGGCTTTACGACGGCGGTGTTTCCGGCGGCGATGGCGTCCGCCAGCGGCTCCACCGTCAGCAAAAACGGGTAGTTCCACGGGCTCATGATGAGGACATTGCCGTAGGGCGAGGGCTTTTTGTAGCTGCGCGCGGCAAACTGCGCCAGCGGCGTGCGGACGCGGCGCTCCCGCGCAAAGCCGCGCACATGGTGAAGCTGGTAGCTGATCTCGCTCAGCGTCAGGCCGACCTCGCACATGAAGCTCTCATAGTCGCTCTTGCCAAGGTCGGTGGCCAGCGCGCGGAGAATTTCCGCCTCGTTCTGCTGCACCCATTGGTAGAGCTTTTTGAGCATTTCCCGGCGAAACGCCACGGGAAGCGTCGCCCCGGTGCGGAAAAATGCCCGCTGACCGTCCAGGATCCGTTCGATTTCCATTATGCCTGCCTCCAATCTGCAACCTTATAATAGAAGCGTTCCAGCTCCTTCGCGTTCATCAGCTTCGGCACGGGATAGAGGGGGTTGGCCTCGCGTGCCGCGTGCTTCGCCATCTGCGGGATGTCCTCCGCGCGGATGCCCGGCAGGGTCTCCGGGATTCCCATGCGCGCGTTCAGGCTGCGGACGGCCTGAATGAACTTCTTTGCGCCCGCCTCATGTGAATCGCCCTCCTGCGCGACGCCTGCCGCGACCGCGAGGCGGTGCAGCTTTTTGTGCGCCGACGCGCCGTATTCCTCCAGCACGATGGGCAGCAGGACGGCGTTGGCCAGCCCGTGCGGGATGTTGTACTGCCCGCCGAGGGAGTGCGCGACCGCGTGGACATAGCCCACATAGGACTTGGAAAAGGCGATGCCCGCCTTGTAGGCCGCCGTGAGCATATGCTCGCGCGCGGCGCGGTTCGTGCCGTCGCGGCAGGCAAGCTCGATGTTCCCGAAGATCAGCCGCGTCGCCTCCAGCGACAGCTCCCGCGTCTCGCGGCTGGTCGAGCCGCCGATGTACGCCTCGACGACGTGGGTCAGCGCGTCCATGCCGGTCGCGGCCGTCAGGTGCGGCGGCAGCGTGAAGGTGACGGCCGGGTCGAGCACCGCCCAGCGCGGGATGAGGGTGAAGTCGTTCATCGTATACTTGTGCTTTTTGTCGCTGTCCGTGATGACCGCGGTGATGGTCACCTCGCTGCCCGTCCCAGCGGTGGTCGGGATGGCGATCAGCGGCGGGATCCTGCGCCACACGCGCAGCAGCCCCTTGAGCTTGCCCAGCGGCTTACGCGGGAAGGCAATGCGCGCGCCGGCCGCCTTGGCGCAGTCCATCGACGAGCCGCCGCCGAAGGCGATCAGCCCCTGACAGCCCTCTTTCAGGTACATTTCCCGCGCCTGCTCAACGTTATGAACGGTGGGGTTGGCGTTGGTTTTGTCATACACCGCGCAGCCGATGCCCCGCGATTTCAGCAGCGCCTCGAGCGGCTGCGTGATCCCCGCGCCGCGCAGCGCCGGGTCGGTCACGAGCAGCACGGTGCCGATCCCCTGCTCCCGCAGGATTTGCGGAATGTCCGCGATGCTCTCGCGGCGCTCCGGCTCGCGGTAGGGCAGCAGCGGCAGCGCCAGATGAAAACAGAACTGATATACACGGCAAAATGCCTTTTGTGCGATATTCATGCGTGGCCTCCTTTGTTCGCGCCCGGGGCGCGGATAGAAACAGGCATGATTATAGCGCAAATTTGTTGAAAAGTCAACATCTTTGCCATCGTTAGGGCATACCGCCGCAAGCCCGGTGCAGGAACCATCACCCATGCCGTCTCGTAACATTACCTGCAACGTTTCTCACCTGCAACTCGTCTACGCACTTCAAGGTATTCCCTCTCCACTTTTTTCCACTCCGCATCGACCGCCTGAAATCGCTGCACCGCCTGCTGCATTTCCGCAGACGAGGCGGATGCGCCCTGTAGAATCAAGGCCTCCAACGCACGGCGTGCCGTCTCGTACGCAATGCCGATACAGGCCAACTCCTGTCCAAGCAGCAAAAGCTCCTTCTTTGTATCCATATCGCACCTCCGATTAGTTATATATCACTATACTATCATAAATTTTTAAGTTAGTGAAGTATCACTAATATCTTTTTCTCCGATGCAATATCATAAAATGGACGATATATCATCTGGAGGAACGCTATGAACACGCAGGAAGCGGTCGCAAAACGGATTCGAGAGCTGTGCAGGGAGCGCGGCCTGACGCCCAACGCTCTGAGCAATCTCGCCGCCGTGCCGCAGAGCACCGTAAAAAGCATTTTAGGCGGCGAGAGCAGAAACCCCGGCACGGTCACGGTCAAAAAGCTCTGCGACGCGTTGGAGATCACGCTCAAGGAGTTTTTCGACACACCGTATTTTGACGCCCTGGAGCAGGAGATCAAATAGCGCAGGCGAATGTGTCCGCTCTACATTAAATTCGTGTGAAGCACGCCACAGTGATTCCCCATTCACTCTTAGCCCTTGGTCGGATTACATTGCCGCACGCGCAAAGCGCCCACGCAAGGGCGCGATAAGGCTTTTTCAACACACAAAACGCCGGGGTCCCCGGCGTTTTTGCGTGGGTGGGAAAATCTGCGAATTCGTTGTTGAAATCGTGCGGCGGATGGGTTATACTTATTTAAGATAGTATGGCGAAAGGACGGTGGGCACGATGGGCGAGGTGATCTCCGTGATCTCCGGCAAGGGCGGCACGGGCAAAACGACGCTTTGCGCCGCGGTCGCGACCTGCATGGCCGCCGACGGTGCGCGGGTGCTGTGCATCGACGCGGACGTCGGCCTGCGCAATCTCGACATCGCGCTCGGCATGACCGACCAGCCGATCGTTGCCTTTACCGACGTGATCCATGGCCACTATACGCTCGACGACGCGACGGAGCATTCGCTGTTTTCCGGTCTGTTCCTGCTGACCGCGCCGGTGCGCGAGAACGACGCGCTCATCAACATGGACGGCTTTGGCCGCCTGCTCGACCACGCGCGCGAGCGCTTCGACTACTGTCTGATCGACGCCGCCGCCGGCATCGGCACGGGCTTCCGCCTTGCCACGCGCTACGCCGACCGCTGCGTCATCGTCTCGACGCCCGATCCCGCGTCGATGCGCGACGCCGGGTGCGCCGCCGACCTGCTCAGCCTCGACGGCAAGGAGGATCTGCAGCTCGTCGTCAACCGCGTCGCGCCGCGCCTGTTTTCGCGCATGGCGCTGACCGTCGACGACATTATGGACGAGGTCGGCCTGCCGCTTTTGGGCGTCGTGCCGGAGGACAGCGACGTGATGCTCGCCGCCGCGGCGGGCGAGGCGCTGATTTTGACCACGGACGGCGGCGCGGCCGAAGCCTGCCTGCGCATTTCGCGCCGTCTGCGCGGCGTTCCGATGCCGCTGATGAAATTGTAACGGGGTGATAACATGAACATTACACTGATGGCACACGACAAAAAGAAGGAGCTTATGGTGCAATTCTGCACCGCGTATAAGAGCATCCTCTCCAAACACAGCCTGTCCGCTACGGCGACGACGGGGCGCCTGGTCGCGGACGCGACGGGTCTGCCCGTGACGCTGTTCCTGTCCCACAATCAGGGCGGCCACCAGCAGGTCGACGCACGCATCGCCTATAACGAGATCGACCTCGTGCTGATGTTCACCGACCCGAACAGTATCGACCCCTGGGAGGATCAGCAGATCGTGCAGACCATCCACCTGTGCGACACGCACAACGTCCCCGTGGCGACCAACCTCGCCTCGGCGGAAATGCTCGTGCTGGGCCTGCAGCGCGGCGACCTTGACTGGCGCGAGATGATGCGCCGGAAGAAAACGGTGAGGTAACCATGGAAGCATACGAAATTATCGAGCTGATCCGCACGGCGGAGAAAAAGACGCCCGTGCGCGTCACGTTACAGGAAAAAGAGCCGTGCGAGTTCACGGACGCGGAGGTTTTCTCCGGCGGCAACGGGCTGAAGATCTTGTTTGGCGACTGGAAGCGCATCGCGCCGCAGCTTGAGGCGAACGCGGACAAGCTCGCGGCGGTGCATATCGAGAATAACGCGGTCAATTCCGCCATCCCCATGCTGGACGTCAAGGCGCTGCACGCCCGCGTCGAGCCGGGCGCCATCCTCCGCGAGGGCGTCGAGATCGGGGACAACGCCGTCATTATGATGGGCGCGGTGCTCAACATCGGCGCGCGCGTCGGCGAGGGCACGATGATCGACATGGGCGCCATCTTAGGCGGCAGAGCCACCGTCGGCAAGCGCTCGCACATCGGCGCGAACGCGGTTTTAGCGGGCGTGATCGAGCCGCCCAGCGCGACGCCCGTCGTCGTGGGCGACGAGGTGCTCGTCGGCGCGAACGCCGTCATTTTGGAGGGCGTGCAGGTGGGCGACCGCGCGGTCGTCGCCGCCGGCGCGATCGTCACCGCGGATGTCCCTGCGAACGCCGTCGTCGCGGGCGCTCCTGCGCGGATCGTCAAATACCGCGACGAAAAGACGAACGAAAAGACCGTCCTGCTCGACGCCCTGCGCGAGCTGTAAAGAGAATTTTCGACCCCGTGCCGCTTCACGGCACGGGGTTTGTTTTGGAATCCGCAGGCAGTTTCGACAGGATCCGTAGGGCGCGGCCACTGGGCGCGCCGGTGCAGGCACTTCCGATAGAATCCGTAGGGGACGCCGTCCCCGGCGTCCCGCGTGCAGGAACTGCTGTTTTTCATATAGTGAATAGAGCACAACTGTGGTGTGCGCGTTGCGCACGGATTCAAAAGCGCGTCAAGGATGCCGCGCGCTACAGGTGTGCTCCGCACAATTTTGATGTAGGGCGGGGGCATGCCCCCGCCGCGAACTACCGGCCTTGTACAAGCCTGTTCGTCTGCACTGTCCGCCGCTTCGCGGACGGTGACACATGCCTCCACCCTACAAGCGTCTATCGTGAATTCTCTGTAGGGCGAGGCAGCCATAAGCCGCGTCCTGGCACTTCCCATAAAATAAACACTTGCATTTTTTCTCCGGCTTGGTATAATTAGTTATACAAATTATACCATTGGAGGCAACCTATGGACACGAAATCCTTCCCGCAGGGGAAATTCATGGCGCCGGTCAAGGT
>CAZVSJ010000073.1:0-8185 GCA_964629755.1 uncultured Oscillospiraceae bacterium
TACCTTGACGAGATGAAACGCCTCGATATGGAGATCGCCAGCGAGTTTATCGCCATGGCGTCGCACCTGATGCTCATCAAGACGAAAATGCTGCTCTCCGCCGCCGAGCGGGAGGAGGCCATGAGCGAGATGGAGCTGCTCATCCGCTCGCTGGAGGAGCGCCAGTGCGCTGAAGCGCGGGAGCAGATCGGCAAAGCCGCGGCGTTTCTTGCCCCGCGCAACGAGATCGGCTGTAACATCTTCACCAAGCAGCCGGAGCCGCTGCGCCGCGAGACGGCCTACCGCTATCAGCACGACAAAGACGACCTTGTGCGGGCCTTTGCGATCATTGCCGAGCGCAGCGAGCGCAGGCTCCCTCCGCCCGTGGGCAATTTCCGCGGCATCGTCGGCGTCGAGCCGTATCCCGTAACCAAAAAAGCGGCGCAGGTGCTCAAGCGCCTGCTTATGCGCGGCGTGGCAAAATTCCGCAGTCTTTTCTCCGGCGCCCGTTCGCGCAGCGAGATCGTTGCGACATTCCTTGCCGTTTTGGAGCTTTGCCGCCTGCGTTCGATCGCGCTGGAGGGGGACGACGAGGACGTGACTGTCCGCTTCTGCAAAATGCCGGAGGGAGAAATGGAGGATACCGATGGAAGCAACGGAACTTGAGCATATCATCGAGGCGATCTTATTTGCCGCCGGCGAGCCGGTGCAGACACAGCGCCTTGCCTTCGCCGCCGAATGCGACACGGACGAGATCGACACCGCGGCAAAGCGGCTGATGGACAGGCTCTCGTATGAGCGCCGCGGCGTGCGCGTCGTCAAGCTGGAAAATGCCTATCAGATGTGCTCGTCGTCGGAGATGTCCGCCTATATCACCAAGGCGCTCGAGACCCGCAAGCCGCCGAAGCTCTCGGCCTCGCAGCTTGAGACGCTGACGATCATTGCCTATTACCAACCCGCGACAAAAGCCTATGTGGAGCAGATCCGCGGCGTCGACAGTACCTATTCCGTCGGCGCGCTGCTGAATAAGCACCTGATCGAGGAGAGCGGCCGCCTGAATGTGCCCGGCCGCCCGATCCTTTACCGCACGACACCCGATTTTCTCAGGACCTTTGGCCTGACATCTCTGGACGAGCTGCCGGAGATCGAAAAAATCCAGCTTGGCAAACGCGAGCTGCCAGAAGAAGTACAGGAGGAAGCAGAGCATGAGTAAAAACGTATCCGATGTTTTGAGCGCATCGATGGAAAAGGTGCGCGAAATGGTCGACGCGAACACCGTCGTCGGCACGCCGATCACCGTCAACGAGACGACCACACTGATCCCGATCTCCAAGATAAGCTTCGCTCTGGCCTCCGGCGGCACCGACCTCGCCGCAAAGGTCGCAGGACAGGCAGGCACCTTCGGCGGCGGCGCGGGCTGCGGCGTGAAGGTCACGCCGGTCGCGTTCATTCTCGTGCAGGGCGAGCGCGTGCGCGTTCTGCCCGTGGACGAGCCCGCCAGCTCCGCCGTTGAGCGCATGGTCGAGCAGATCCCCGCGCTCGTGGACAAGATCTCCGACCTCATTGCCGGCAAAAAGGCCGATATTTCCGAAATTTAACAGGCGTAGTTCCGTCGCCGCGTGGCATTCTAAACGCGGTGATGAGAATGAAACACAGCATTTTCAGGACGGCGGCCGCGATCATTGCTACCGTCCTTTTCACATTTTGCGCCTCTGCCGCACCGTCCGTCTCCGCGCAGCACTACATTTTGCTCGACGCGGACACGGGCGAGGTCGTCTGCGAAAACTCTGCGGACACCCGGTCGCTGATCGCCAGCACGACGAAGATCATGACGGCCGTCGTCGTGCTGGAGCATTGCGCGCTCGATATGCCCTATACCGTCGCGCCGGAGGCGACAAAGGTCGAGGGCTCGTCGATGTACCTCAAGCCGGGCGAGACGCTTACCGTGGAAGAACTGCTTTACGGCATGATGCTCCATTCCGGCAACGACGCCGCCGTAGCGCTGGCGCTGGCCTGCTCGGACAGCGTGCCGGAGTTCGTTGATCTTATGAACCTCAAGGCGCAGCAGCTCGGCCTGAAAAATACCCATTTTGAAAACCCGAACGGTCTTGACGGCGAGACGCATTATTCCACGGCGGCTGACCTTGCGAAGCTGACGCGCTATGCCCTCGGCATTGACGCGTTCCGGCGGATTGTCTCGACGAAAACGATCAGCACCGCCGGGCGCAGCCTGTCCAACCATAACCGCCTGCTCTGGACGGTGGACGGCGCGATCGGCGTGAAGACCGGCTATACCAAGGCAGCAGGCAGAATTCTTGTCAGCGCGGCAGAACGCATGGGGCGCCGCCTCATCTGTGTGACAATCAACGACGGCAATGACTGGAACGACCACGCCGCCCTGTATGACTACGGCTTTTCGCGCTACACGGAGCGCGAGGCGATATGCGCAGGCGCGCCCGTCGCCGAGCTGCCTTTAATGGACGGAACGACCGCCGTGCTTGCGGCGCAGGAGGCATTTACCTGCGCGCTTGCGGAAAATGAGCAGGTGAGCGTGTCGCCGCTGTATCCCCGCGCGGCCTTTTCCTGCGGCGAAAACGGCACGTTTGCGGGCTTCGGCGCAGTTACTATCGGAGAAAAACAGCTTGGCGTGATCCGCCTTGTCTGGGACGGATTGGAGGAAGACCATGACCGAACGCATACAGAAGATCCTCTCGGCGCACGGTGTCGCGTCGCGCCGGGCTGCTGAGACGCTCATTGCCGAGGGCCGCGTCACGGTCAACGGCGTACCTGCCCGGCCCGGTCAGAGCGCGGATGCGAAAAAAGACCGTATCTGCGTGGACGGCGCGCCCCTTCCGCAGAGGGCGCAGACGGTCTGTGTGATGCTTAACAAGCCGCGCGGCTATGTCACGACGCTCTCCGACGAGCGCGGCAGGAAAACCGTCACCTCGCTTGTCGATTGCGGTTGCCGCGTTTATCCCGTCGGGCGGCTGGACTATCAGTCCGAGGGACTGCTGCTCCTGACGAATGACGGCGACCTCGCCAACCGCCTGATGCACCCGCGCGGCTGCATTGAAAAGGTCTATGAGGTCACGGTGCGCGGGGCAAATGCTGACACGCAGGCGCTTCTTTCGCGTCCGATCGTCCTCGACGGCCGGCCGATCGCCAAACCACTTGTCCGAAAGCTGCGTGAAAGCGGCGATAAAACAACCTTTGAGATCACGATCCATGAGGGGCGCAACCGCCAGATCCGCAGGATGTGCGAAGCGGCCGGGGTAACGGTCGCGCGGCTTTGCCGCGTGCGGGAGGGCAGCCTCAGCCTCGGCGGCCTTGCCGTGGGCAAATGGCGGCATCTTTCCGCGCAGGAGCTTGCCGCGCTGCAGGAGGAGGCGGGAGCATGACACAGGACATCCTTCAGACCATACATAATCAAATGAATACCTTCTCCAAGGGGCAGCGGCGCATTGCGTCCTATCTTCTGGAGTCTTATGACAAGGCGGCGTTCCTAACGGCGGGCGTTCTCGGCAAGACCGTGCAGGTATCCGAGTCGACGGTCGTGCGCTTTGCCTCGCAGCTCGGCTACGAGGGCTACCCGCAAATGCAAAAAGCGCTGCAGGAGCTTGTGATGACACGCCTGACCGCCCCGCAGCGGATGGAAGCCGTGCGCCGGAGCGCACCAAAGGAGGAGCTTCTGCCCTCTGTTTTGCAGGCGGACGCGGAGCGCATCCGCGCAACGCTGGAATCGCTTGACGGAGCCCAGTTTTCCGCCGCGGCGGAGAGCCTGCTCTCGGCAAGGCGCGTGTATTTGCTCGGCGTTCGTTCGTCCGCGCCGCTGGCGTCGTTCCTGTACTATTATCTGCGCGATATGCTCGAGGATGTGCGCCTCGTCTGCGAGGGCTCGGTGGGCATGACGCTGGAACAGCTCACGCGGATCTCACCGCAGGACGTCCTGTTTGGCATCAGCTTTCCGCGCTACTGCTCAATCACGGTCGAAGCGGTCAAATACGCGGCGGCCTCCGGTGCGCGCACGATCGCGCTGACTGATTCGACCTCCTCACCGATCGCGCAGGAGGCTGACTGCCTCCTGCTGGCGTACAGCGGGATGGTGTCGCTCGTCGATTCGATGGTCGCGCCAATGAGCGTGATCAACGCGCTGCTGGCCAGCGTGGCCTCCCGCCGCAGGCAGGAAACCGCGCAGCACTATGAAAAACTGGAAGAAATCTGGGATGCTTACCATGTCTACGAAAAAAACGACGTATGATGTTGTCATCATCGGCAGCGGCGCCGCCGGAATGTTTGCCACTATTGTCGCGGCGGAGCGCGGCAAGCGCGTGTTGCTGCTGGAAAAGAACGACCGACCGGGCAAAAAACTCGCCATTACGGGAAAGGGCCGCTGCAATGTGACCAACGCCTGCTCCGCCGACGAGGTCATCAAGAACATCCCGCGCAATCCGCGTTTCCTGTTCAGCAGCATTTCCGCCTTCCCGCCGGAGCGCGTGATGGCTTTCTTTGAACAAAACGGCTGTCCGCTCAAGATCGAGCGCGGCAACCGCGTCTTCCCCGTCTCCGACCGCTCCGGCGACGTGATCTCCGTCCTTGTAAACCGGATGCAGGCCCTCGGCGTGCAGCGCAGGCAGGAGACGGTCACCGCGATCCTGACGCAGGAGGGAAAGGTCGCCGCCGTCAAGACGCAGACCGGTCTGATCTCCTGCACACAGGTGATCCTCTGCACCGGCGGCGCGTCATATCCGCTCACCGGCTCGACCGGCGACGGCTACCGCATCGCGCAGGCGCTGGGGCACACCGTCGTGCCGCCCGTCGGCTCGCTCGTTCCGATGAGCGCGGAGCCGGACTGCGCAAAGATGCAGGGGCTCTCCCTGCGCAACACGGACATGAAGCTGCTCGACGGGAGAGGGAAGGCGGTCTACCACGATTTCGGCGAGCTGCTCTTTACGCATTTCGGTATCTCCGGGCCGATGGCGCTCTCGGCGTCGGCGCATATGAAGGACGGCGAGTGCTACACTGCCGTGCTCGATCTCAAGCCCGCGCTCGATGAGGGCAAGCTCGACGCACGTTTCCTGCGCGATTTTGAGAAATACGCCAACCGCAGCATGGAAAACGCGCTGGCAGACCTTTTCCCGCATTCGATGATCCCGGTTTTGCTTGCGCGGGCGGAGATCGACCCTGCGCAGCGCGCAAACACGCTGACCAAGCAGCAGCGCCGTGCGCTTCTGGAGCAGACAAAGCGTTTTGCCATCCGTATTGATTCACTGCGACCGGTGGATGAGGCGATCATCACGCGTGGGGGGATAAGTGTGCGTGAGATCGACCCGAAGACGATGCAGTCAAAGCTGGTCGATGGCTTATATTTTGCGGGGGAGATCATCGATTGTGACGCCTATACCGGAGGCTTTAACCTGCAGATCGCGTGGTCGACGGCTTATGCCGCCGCAAGTGCGTTGACATAGGGGGGAAAGATGGCTCAAGTCGTACTTATTACCGGCGGCAGCTCCGGCATCGGGCTTGCCGCGGCACAGGCATTTGGCGAAGCCGGCTGGAGCGTCTATACGCTCAGCCGAAATCCTGCAAAAACGCCGTCCGTCCTGCACCTCTGCGCCGACGTGACCGACGAAGCGGCAGTCCGCAGCGCGATAGAGACGGTCATTTCCCGCGAAGGACGTCTGGACGTGCTCGTCAACTGCGCCGGTTTCGGCATTTCTGGTGCGGCGGAGTTTACCGACGCCGCCGACGCAAGGCGGCAATTCGATGTGAATTTCTTCGGCGTGGTCAACGCCAGTAAGGGCGCGCTGCCGTTTCTGCGGGCGCAGGGCGGCGGCCGCATCATCAATGTCAGCTCCGTCGCCGCGCCGGTCGCCATACCGTTTCAGAGCTTCTATTCCGCCTCGAAAGCAGCGATCAACTCTTATACCTGCGCGCTTGCCAATGAGGTACGCCCCTTCGGTATCAGCGTGACGGCCGTCCAGCCCGGAGACATCCGTACCGGCTTCACCGCAGCGAGAAAAAAGACGGTCGCAGGAGACGACGTCTACGGCGGCAGGATCTCGCGGAGCGTCTCGCGCATGGAGCGCGACGAGGAAAGGGGAATGGAGCCTTCATACGTCGGCCGCTTCCTGTGCAGGATCGCACGCAAGCGCCGCGTCAAGCCGCTGTATACCGTCGGCTTTTCCTACCGTTGCGTCTGCCTGCTGTGCAAAGTTTTGCCTTGCGGGGTACTGAACCGAATTGTTTTTCGGCTTTATGCAAAATGAAGGTTGACAAATCCGACAAAATCGTATAAAATTTATAAGATAGTGCTTTGGCTAAAGCAAATGCTGAAGCACGGATAAGATGATTTGGAGTTTCGTATGACTGATCGGATCTTCTCCGTCGCCATCGACGGCCCCGCAGGTGCGGGAAAAAGCACGGTCGCGCGCCGTGCCGCCGAAGCACTCGGCATCTGCTATGTCGACACCGGTGCGATCTACCGCACGGTCGCCTTAGCTGTTGTGCAAAGCGGCGTCGACTGCGCCGACGAAAGTCAGGTGGAAGCCTTGCTTTCCCGTATCCATATTCGCCTGCGTTGGACGGACGACGGCGTGCAGCATATGTTCCTCAATGACGAGGATGTCTCTTCACTGATCCGCGCGCCGGAGGTTTCGCAGCTTGCCTCGCGTGTTTCCGCTCTGCCTTCCGTGCGCCGCTTCCTGTTGGAGACGCAGCGCGAGGTTGCGCGCACGAACAGCGTTATCATGGACGGCCGCGACATCGGCACCGTCGTCCTGCCGCAGGCGGATGTCAAGATCTATCTCTCCGCCTCCGCAGAGACGCGCGCAAAGCGCCGCTGGCTGGAGCTGCGCGAAAAGGGCCTCGCCGAGCCGTATGAAGACGTGCTGCGCGAGATGCTTGAGCGGGACGAGCGCGATATGAACCGCAAGATCGCGCCGCTGCGCCGTGCGGAGGACGCCGTTTTGCTTGACACCTCTGCGCTCTCGCCGGAGGAAAGCATTGCGGCCATCTTGAACATTATTCGGGAGAAAGTTACGATATGAAGCCTGTTACCGGTTGGAGATACCGTTTTATCTGCGCTTTTTTGCGTTGCTGCCTGCGTTTTTGCCACCCGATCATCCATATTCGCGGAAGAGAAAACCTTCCCAAGGGTGCCGCGGTCCTGTGCTGCAACCACAGCGCGTTTTCCGACCCGATCTGGGTCATCGTCTTCGGAAAATGTCCGACGCTGCCGCGTTCGATGGCCAAAAAGGAGCTGCTGGAAAAGCCGGTACTCGGCTGGCTCTACCGTAAGCTCGGCGCATTCCCGGTCGACCGCGGGCACGCCGACATCGGCGCCATCAAGACGGCCATGCAGACGCTGAAAAATGACGACAAGGTCCTCATCTTCCCGGAAGGCACCCGCGTCCGCAAGGGTAAGCCCTCCGAGCCCCATTCCGGTGCGCTTTTGATCGCCACGCGCATGAAGGTTCCCGTTGTGCCGGTCTATCTTTCGACCAAGAAGCACTTCTGGCAGAGCGTAACGCTGCGCTACGGCGAGCCGTATGAGCCGGTTTACGAGGGCGCAAAGCCGACGCAGGAGGAGCTCGACCGGCTCACGGCGGAGCTGATGGAAAAGATCTACACTATGGGTACGCAGAAATGAAGCTGACCGTTGCAAAATACGCGGGCTTTTGTTACGGCGTCCAGCGCGCGGTCGATCTGGTCGAGCAGACCATTCGCGACGGAAAGCAGGCGGTCACGCTCGGGCCGATCGCGCATAACCGCCATTTAGTGCAGCATTTTGAGGCGCTCGGCGTGCGTGAGATCTCCGACGTTTCATCCGTTCCGGACGGCGCCACGGTAATCATCCGCTCGCACGGCGTGCCGCGCGCAACGTATGAAGCCCTTGAAATAAAGAATGTGCAGATCGTCGACGCGACCTGTCCCTCCGTCAAGCGGATCCACGGCATCGTGGCCCGTGCGGAGGAGCAGGGGAGACAGACCATTATCATCGGCACGCCGTCGCACCCGGAGGTTCGGGCGATCGCCGGCTGGTGCAGCGCTCCGCTGGTCTTTCCGGACGCCGAAGCGCTCAAAAAATGGCTGGACGCGTCGCCGGAAAACGCCAAAATTCCCGTTACTGTTGTCTCACAAACAACAAGCACGCAATTTTTATGGGATTCCTGCAAGAAAATCATAAAAAAAGTGTGTACAAATCACG
>CAZVSJ010000074.1:0-8050 GCA_964629755.1 uncultured Oscillospiraceae bacterium
AGCCGTCGATCATAACGGAGGTGAAGCCGCCGTCGATGCAGCTCTTGCAGGTCTCAAAATCGGGGCCGTGATCCAGATGCAGGGCGATGGGGATCTCGGGATTCTCAATCACAGCAGCCTCGACCAGCTTGGTCAGGTAGGTGTGGTTAGCATAGGCACGGGCGCCCTTGGACACCTGCAGGATGACGGGAGAACGGGTCTCGGCGCAGGCTTCGGTGATGCCCTGCACGATCTCCATGTTGTTGACGTTGAAAGCGCCGATGGCGTAGCCGCC
Source organism: uncultured Oscillospiraceae bacterium (assembly GCA_964629755.1). GTDB lineage: Bacteria > Bacillota > Clostridia > Oscillospirales > Oscillospiraceae > JAZOXB01. Next base: position 275 of record CAZVSJ010000074.1, read on the forward strand.
CTCGTAGGCCTTCTTAAACATTTCGGTAGTAGTTACCAGAGGCATAGTAAACGCTCCTTTGTTAGAATTCGTGGTTATTATAGCATAATTGCCGCGAATTGCAAGAAATTTTTCACATTAAGTGCAGCTTTCGCCCGAATTATGGCGTTGCGTGATGCCACACGCGCCGAACACCGTCCTCTGAGAAGCCAAGGCGGTCGTAAAGCCGCATGGCGGCGGTGTTTTCCTCCGCGCACAGCAGGCGAATGCGCCCGGCGTCCATCTGCGTGGCCAGCGCGCAGACGCAGTCGGCGCCTCTGCCGCGCTCCAGGCTCGCCACGGCCGCCAGCTCGTCCTTGATGCACAAGCCAAGCCCGATGCGTGTGTTGCCGTCAAAGATGAAGCAGGCGTTTTCGGGCGTCGTGCGGTAGGTTTTTGCGCAGGGCACGGTACGGAAGCGTTCATTGTAAAGCTGCGCCCATTCGTCGCTGTCCGTCTGCTCCGTGCGGGCGGAAACGCGCGGCAGCAAAGCGCGTTCGACGCTGCGGTCGATCAGCCGGGTATAGACGGGGCAGGCGGAAAAATCGCCCTCGCCGCTGACGTAGATCCGCTTTGCGCCCGCGTCCTCACAAAAATTCGCGCACTGGCGCACCAAAGCCGCGAGTGATCCGTAGACCGCCCGCACGAGAATGTACGCCTCCTGCCGGTAGGGGATCTCGCTGAGGATCAGCGAGGCCAGCCCATCCTGACAGGGAAAAACAGGGAAATCCTTCATTACAGCAGGCTCTCGTCGTATTTCGCGCGGATGCCGCCGATGAACTTCGGACGGGTGCGCGCGGCGAGGAGGATTGCGCTGCCGATGTGATCTAAGCTCAGCCGCACGGGGACGGCGACCTGCTTCAGGTGCATCCCGATCAGCGTTCCGCCGATGTCCAGCCCCGCGTCCGCGCGGATGGACTCGACCGCGACGGGGTCGGAGAAGGCGTGATAGGCGGCCGTGGCGAACGAGCCGCCGGCCTTCGGCTGCGGCACGACGTTGACCGGCTCGGCAAACGGGACGGCCTCACGCTCGACGATGATCGCGCGGTTCAGGTGCTCACAGCACTGCGCCGCGAGGTAGATGCCTGCCTCGCGGAGCGTGGAATAGATGGCGTCAAAGACGGTCTCGGCGACCTCCGGACGGGAGTCTGAGCCGATGCGGCTGCCGCAGATCTCGCTGGTGGAGCAGCCGATAACAACAATCTGCCCCTTGCGGAGCTTTGCCTTTTCGATCAGCTCGCGGGCGGCCTGCGCCGCCTGCGCTCTCAGCTCATCCATTGGCGTTCACCTTGTCGAGCGTCTTGCTCTCGCGCAGAGCGACAACCAGGGCAATCGCGGCGACGATGCCCACGGCGCCCTGCAGCAGGTTGCCGGGGATGCTGGTCGCAGCAGCGATACCCTTGCCGAGGATGAGCATGGCATAGAGAAAATACCCCAGAACCATCCAAAGCTCTGCCAAAACACCGCCGACGAGCTGTCCGAGATAGCCGTTCTTCTTGCCGAGCGTCTGATATGCGAGCGCCGCGATGACCGCCATGAGCGCCTTGATGATGAGCGTGCCCACGATGTAGTGGGGATAGCCCGCCAGAAGATCGGCCAGCGCAGAGCCGACGCCGCCGGCAAACGCGCCGTAGATCGGGCCGAGCACCCATGCGCCGAGCAGGACGAAGCAGTCGCCGATGTTGACATAGCCCTGCGTTGCGGGCATCGGGATCTCAATCAGCATCGTCGCCACGCAGGTCAGCGCCGCGAAGAGGGCGGTCAGAACCATTTTTTTCAGACTGATTTTTTCTTTCATTGTGATTTCTCCCTTGCTTTTTTGGAATGAACCGATTATACTGCAAATTGGTATGATTAAAAGCACCAAAACAATAATATTTGACCATACCAGATGGAGGAACCATGCTGACCTATACGCTGGAAAAGGGCGGCGGCAAGAGTATATATGCCGCGCTGTATGAATGTATCCGGGAGGACATCCGCGCAGGACGCCTGACGGCGGGCACGCGCCTGCCGTCGAAGCGGGCGCTTGCGGCCAATTTAGGCGTGAGCGTGGCGACGGTGGAAAACGCCTACGCCCAGCTCATTGCCGAGGGCTACGCCGAGTCGCGCGAGCGCAGCGGCGTCTATGTCTGCGCCATCGGCGCGCCCGTGCAGCCGGCGCCCGGCGTCTTTTCCGTGCCGAGTGCGCAGCCGGAGGAGCCGGCGCTGCTTGACCTGAGCGGCGGCAGCGGCGAGGACGTGCCGTTTCCGTTTTCCGTCTGGGCGAGGACGATGCGCACGGTGATGAACGAGCTGGGCAAGGACATCCTGAAGCCTGTGGATTTTCGCGGCGCACCGGAGCTGCGCCGGGCGATCGCCGCGCATTTGTACCAGTCGCGCGGCCTGCGCGTCTCCGGCGAGCAGATCGTTGTCGGCGCGGGCAACGAGTACCTTTATGGCCTGCTTGTCCAGCTTTTGGGCAGGGACGCGTGCTATGCCGTCGAAGATCCCGGCTATCCGAAGATCACGGACATCTATACGGCCAACGACGCGCCCGTCGCGCATATCCCGCTCGACGGCGAGGGGATGCGCGTCGACGCGCTGCGCGAAAGCGGCGCGCAGATCGCCCACATTTCGCCCGCGCACCACTTCCCGACGGGCATCGTCATGCCCGTCCGGCGGCGCAACGCCCTGCTGGACTGGGCCTATGAGCAGCCCGGCCGCTATATCATCGAGGACGACTACGACAGCGAGCTGCGCCACACGGGCAAGCCCGTGCCGCCGCTTTTCTCGCTCGACGCGCGGGAGCGGGTGCTCTATCTGAGTACCTTTTCCAAGACCATCGCGCCGTCGCTGCGTATCGCCTATGTATGCCTGCCGCCGGCGCTGCTCGAGCGGCTGCGGCAGCGTCTCGGCTTTTATACCTGCGCCGTGCCGACGTTTGAGCAGTATACGCTGGCGCGGTTCATCGCCTCCGGCGACTATGAGCGCCACATCAACCGCCTGCGCAAGCGCTACCGCGACAAGCGCACGCTGATTCTCGCGCAGATCGAGGAAAGCCCGCTGCGCGGCCGGTGCAGCGTGGTCGAGGAAAACGCGGGCACGCACTTCCTCCTGCGGCTCAAAACGCCCTATTCCGACGCGGAGCTGAAGCGGCGGGCGCTTGCGCGCGGGCTTTCGCTGCGCTTTTTGAGCGACTACCGGACGCGGCGCGGCGAAACGGGCAGCATGATCTTCAATTACGCCTGCCTGGACACGCAGCGCGTCCCGGCCGCGCTGGAGACGCTCTCCGAGGTGATCGGTCAGGCGGACTCGACCAGCTCATAGATCTGCTTGAGCAAAATGACGCCGACGGGCACGAGGATCATCCCGACGATGCCGAACAGGCGGAAGCCCGCGTACAGGGACACCAGCGTCAAAAGCGGGTGCAGGCCGATCTGCCGGCCCAGAAAGCGCGGTTCGAGCAGCGTGCGCGTCAGTGATGCGACGGCGTACAGGAGCAGCAGCCCGACGGCGAGCGTGGTCTGCCCGCGCAGGAGTGAGATCAGCCCCCACGGGATCAGGATCGTCCCTGCGCCGAAGACGGGCAGCGCGTCCACGACGGCGATCACGAGCGCCAGCGCGAGGGCGTTGCGCCGCCGCAAAATCAGCAAACCGACGGCGACGATTGCCAGCGTTACGAGCAGCAGCCGGCCCTGCGCCCGAAAATAGCCGCCCAGCGCGCTGCGCAGACGGGATTTCACGGCGCCGAGCTTCGCGCGCCAGCCTTCGGGCAGGACGCGCAGCACTGCAGCGACGATCTTTGCCCGCTCCGCGGAAAAGAGATACCCGGACAGCAGCGCCGTCAGGAGGAACAGCACGATGTCCGGCACGAGGGAGAGCACCTTCCCCGCGAGGCTGAGCAGCCATTCCGACACCGTCCCTGCGAGCACGCTCCCGCCCCGGAACAGACGGTCGATCCATTCTGCCGCAGCGGGCGCAACGGACTGCGGCAGCTTTGCCGCCAGCCGCAGGAGCATCCCGTGCAGCTCCGAAAGCGGCTTCGCGAGCGAGGACAGAAGCGACGGCAGCTTGGCTGCAAGCGCCTGCCCCTGGGAAAGCAGCACCTTGCCCAGCAGCCACAAAAGCCCGATCAGCGCCGCAGAGAGCAGCACCGTGACCAAAAAGGCCGCCAGCCGGCGCAGAAAGCCTGCGCGTTCGGATAGCAGCCGCACCGGTCGCTCCGCAAGGGCGGAAAGCCCGTAGCCGAGCAAAAACGGCAGACCGACGGGCAGAAACAGCCGGACGGCAAGCCAGATGCCGACCACACCGCAGATGCCGTAGCCGATCAGTCTCCAGGGATTTTTCAACCGAAGCCCTCCATTCGCTTGCAATTTGTGCGCGGATATGCTAAAATGTATTTCATTCAAAAACAGATGCGCGCTGCAAGCGCACAAAAGGAGGACGCTTTGAAACAACTGCCGAAGTATTACATCGTCGAGGCACAGGCTCTGCCGGAGGTCTTCCTGAAGGTCGCCGAGGCGAAGTGGCTGCTGGAGACGGGCGAGGTCGCCACGGTCAACGAGGCCACGCGCGCGACGGGCATCAGCCGCAGCGCCTTTTACAAATACCGTGACGCGATCGCGCCGTTTCAGAATCTGATGGCCGGGCGCATTTTGACGTTCCAGTTTCTCCTGCGCGACGAGACGGGACTGCTGTCCTCCATACTCTCCATTTTTGCCCAATCCGGCGCAAATATACTGACGATCAACCAAACCATTCCCACCGGCGGCAGCGCCACCGTGACGATCTCCGCCGAGACGACGAAGCTCACCCAGGGCGCCGAGGAGCTGCTGCGTGCGCTTTCCCGCGTGGACGGCGTGCTGCGCGCGGAGATCCTGGCCGGCTGATCTATTCCTATTGCCCGGCGCGCGGGCGCAGACCGAAAAAGTTTCCAAAAAAATGGAAAGCCTCTTGCATTTCGTATATGCAGCGACTATACTTGTATGGTCAACACAGCGATGGGAGGTGTATCCGTGGTCTTTGAAACGATCCGTGGCTTTTTGGCGGACCAGCTTGGCTGCGACGAAAAGCGCATCACGGCGGCAACCGTAATTCTGGAGGATCTGGAGGCGGAGATGTCCGATCTGGCAGATCTGATGCTCATGCTGGAGCAGGAATACGGGATCGAGTGGACGGACGACGACCTGGAAGAGCTGAAAACGGTCGGTCAGATAACGGCCTTTGTCGAAAGCCAGATGGAATAAAAAATAATGACCCTTTGCACGGCATCCCGTGCAAAGGGTCATTTTCTCTCTCTTTTACCCGCGGTAGGCGCGCAGGACGGCGCGGCGGGTGAATTCGTTCGGGAGCTGCGCGAAGAGCTGACCGGCATTTTGCAGCAGCTCCTTCGTCAGAGGAGCGTCCGCGCGGGCGCTTTGCGGCAGAAGGCCGGAGGCCTTGCACCAGTCCATTGCGCCGCTGTAGCGCGGAGCAAAGGCCTTGTTGCCCGCCTGCAGCGCGGCCAGACGGCGTCCGACGGCCTCGCTGCGCGGCGCGAGCAGCATGGCAAGCTCGCCGCAGGTCATGGCCTTGTCCGGCTGCAGGGTGTTGTTCGAGTAGGCGATCGCGTGCGTTTCCAGTAGGCGGCAGAAGACCTCAAAATCCGGGTCGGCCTCGCCGACGTCGGCAAAGGGGGAGTATTTAAGCAGCTCCTGCACCGTCACGACGCGGTAGCCCGCCTTGTCCAGCAGCTCGAGCTGGCGGCGCAGACCGGTCGCCACGGGCGTGCGCAGCGCCATATTGTAGCCGTCCTTCTGGAAAATGATCTGCCCGCAGAAGAAATCGGGGTCTTCCTCCAGCTTTTTCTGCACCGGCAGCACCATCTCGTCGATCTCCGCCTGCACGGGGTCCTCGTGCTTCGACGGCAGCCAGCCTGCGCCGTCAAAGGAGGCGGCGAGGTAGAGATAATTCATCTGCTCATAGGCATCGTAGGAGGAAAAGCGCTTGTCGATGCGGTCGACGTAGTGCGGCGGACGGCTCATTGTCATCTGGTAGCCGAACTGCCCGCGCAGCAGGCGGTCCAGCTCGGAAAGATCGTCCACGACGGCCTCCAGCGTGCCGAGAATTTGGCGGTTGCCGTAAACATAGGGCTTTTTGCCGAACAGGATGTGGCGGTAGCCGTGGTTGGTGATCTGGTGGCCCTCGCGGATGATGCGCTCGATGAGCTGCGGACAGTGCAGGGCGCCGCCCATCTCGTCCGTGCCGAAGGAGGGGTAGTGGTCATAGGCCACGCCGCCCCAGGAGGGCGTGCCTGCGTGACCGCAGGTGTCGGGATAATTCTCGCCGGTGAAGCCGATGACGTCGAAGGTGCCCTTCGCGCCGAAATCCGCCAGCGTGTCCAGCAGCACGTCGGTCAGCGCGCGGCCGGAGAAGGTGTCGGGCGCAGCGGGCAGCGCCATCGGGCCGTCGTCGAAGGTCATGGCGCACACGCGCTGCTTCGTCTTCACGCGCTCGATGCGGCGGCAATAGGTGACGTTGCATTTCGGCGCGGGAAGCAGGACGGTTTTTGCAAATTTCTTGACTTTTTTGCCGATGCGGACGAAGGTACTCATTGCAATACTCCTTTCAGGCTGCGCAGCAGGCAGACGGCGGCGAACAGCAGCCAGCGAAGATAGTCTTTGATGCCGGCGTGTGTTTTTTGCAGGCGGATAAACTGACTGCGCGCAATTGCCATGTGGCGGCATTTGCCGCAGGAAAAGCCGACGGGTGCGGCCAGGGCGGCACGCAGGGCGGGAAGCGTCAGGGCGTCTGCCTCGACGGTGACGTTTGCGCCGCCGACCTCGGCCTTCGTGTGGGCGTCGCTGCCCGCCGTTTTCAGGAAAGCCGTGCCGTCACACGCGGCGAGCGCGAGGTCGTTGGCGTTTTTGCGTTTTTTGGTGGCACGGCAGTTGCAGACCTCAAGCCCGTCGAGCACGTCCGCGTTCGCGCGGATGTGCGCAAGGATCGTATCTTCTGCGTAATGCGTCAATTCAAAGGGATGCGCCAGAATGCACAGGCCGCCTGCGGCGTGAATGGTCTCGGCGGCGTCGCGGAAACGGACGCGTCCCGTTTCCTCCCCGGTGACGTGGCACGGACGCTGCAAAAACAGGCCGAGCAGATGCCCGATCTCTGTGGAATACTCTACGGACGGGATCAGCAGAACGCCGTCCCGCAGCGGCGATGTAAAGACGTCTGCGTCGGGGCAGCGGTTGTGGTCGGCCACGGCGAGGGCGTCGATACCGCGCCGTTTTGCCGCCGCGACGGCCTCGTCAAGCGTCAGACGGCTGTCCGGCGAACGGTCGGTGTGCAGATGCAGGTCGAGACGGTAGGTCATTGGCCGCCTCCTTTCCCGCGCAGGGTCAGGAAGAGATAACGCCAGAAGGGCTTCTGATCCGTGAAGCGGAAGAGCGCTTCCTTTGCGCGGAAGATGTCGAGAATGCCGCCGAGGGCGATTTTTACTTGCCCGTGACGCAGATAGGACAGGGTCGCCAGCGTGTCGTTGAGCAGAAAGCGCATTCGTTTGCCGCGCCGATACGCGCAGTCGGGTTCGGTGAACGTTTCGCCGCAGGCCGCGCGGACGTAGTCTTCGGCAAAGCGGCTGCCGCAGGCATCCGTCAGCGGGAAGCTGCCCCAGATGCGCGGGTTGATCTCTAAAACGCGGTCGCCCTTGAATTCGACCATGGCGATGCCGACGAAGTCCAGCGCCTGCAGCAGCCGGACGGCGTGGCCGACGAGCGTCTCGTCATAAAAGCTGAC
>CAZVSJ010000075.1:0-3753 GCA_964629755.1 uncultured Oscillospiraceae bacterium
TAATGCAGGAAAGAAGCGATTATTTCAATGATATATCGCTGGCGCGATATGATATACGGCCTGCGCCGCATGATATACCCGCTTCGCAAGTATGATTGAAAACAGCACTTGCTTACGCAAGTGCTGTTTTCATGGTGCGCGAGGCGGGAGTTGAACCCGCACGTCCGGAGTGGACACTAGAACCTGAATCTAGCGAGTCTGCCAATTCCACCACTCGCGCATATGTGCTTTTGGATTGCTCAGATAATATATCATACCGTTGCGCGCTTGTCAATCCTTTTTTTGCATCTTGCAAAATTTTTTCGCAAAAAGCAGGCCCGTCCGGCGGTTGCAGGGCGGACACATATGTCCACCGACCGCGAAGCGGCAGACAGTGCAGACGAACAGGTTTGTACAAAATTGGTAGTGCCTGCACCGGCGCGCCCAGTGGTCGCGCCCTACGGAGTGACTACGATAGACGGATCGTAGGGCACGCACCCGCAAGGGGTACGCCGCATCCGTAACGCTCGTTCCTCGCGAACGGATGCGCAGCCGGCACGGCTGGACAGGTTTGTACGATTTTGGCAGTTCCTGCACAAGATTGCCACGGCTTGCTGCGCAAGCCTCGCAATGACACAGGCGGGAGTTCCTGCATACGGCTTATGGCTGCCCCCGCCCTACAATTCAAAATCCGTGCGAAGCACGCCTGTAGCGCGCGGCATCCCTGACGCGCTGTTAAAATCGTTCGCGTCAGCGAACACCACAGTTATTCACTCTTAGTCCATAGCCCTTAGTCCAAACAGATCACCGCGTCGGGCTTTGCCCTCCGCGCAATGACAGGGTCGGAAGCGGTCATTATTTATGGTACCTCGTGCCGGCCTGGATCGTCTCGGCGCGGTAGATCTGCTCCAGCGCCATGACGCGCATCAGGTGGTGCGGGAACGTCATCGGCCCGAAGGACAGGCGGAAATCCGCCATGCGCTTGATCTCCGGGTCGATGCCGAAGGACGAGCCGATCAGGAAGCAGGCAGCACTTTTGCCCTCTAACTTGACGTTTTTCAGCTTCTCTGCCAGCGCCTCGGACGAAAGCTCCTTCCCCTCCGGCGTCAGGACGCAGAACCACGCATTTTTCGGGATGGCGGCGCGGATGAGCGCGGCCTCCTTCGCAAGCCCTGCATCGATCTCCGTGCGGTTCGGGTCGTCCGGCAGGCGCGTCTCCGGCAGCTCCACGAGACGGAAGCTGCAATACGCGCCGAGGCGCTTGGCATATTCGTCCACGGCGGATTGATAGAACTTTTCCTTGAGCTTACCGACAGACAGCAGTGTGACGGAAAACATTGTGCTTCCCTCCTGTTTCAACGCTCGTCAAACGGGACATACTCCTTATAGCGCAGCAGCGGCTTATAGGCCGGGCGGTAGATGCGTCCGCCGGTCAGGACCTCCTCCATGCGGTGCGCGCACCAGCCGGTGATACGCGCGACGGCGAACAGCGGCGTGAACAGCTCCGTCGGGATGCCGAGCATCCGATAGATCAGGCCGGAATACATATCGACGTTCGCGCACATGACCTTTTCCTTGCCCGTGACCTCCGCGAAGACGCGCGGCGTGACGCGCTCGATGGTCTCCATCAGCTCCAGCTCGCCCAGCATTCCCCGCTGCTCCGCGAGCTTCCGGGCGCTTTCCTTTAAGATGACGGTACGCGGGTCGGACAGGGTGTAGACCGCGTGGCCCATGCCGTAAACCAGGCCGCTGTGGTCGCTGGCCTCGCCGCGCAGGATGCGGCCGACGTACTGCGCAACCTCGTCCTCGTCCTTCCAGTCGCGGACGTTCTGCTTGACCTCCTCGAACTGGCGCAGGACGCGCTGGTTCGCGCCGCCGTGCTTCGGGCCCTTGAGCGAGCCGACCGCTGCGGCGATGGCGGAATAGGTGTCCGTCCCGGTGGACGAGACGCTGCGGCAGGAGAAGGTGGAGTTGTTGCCGCCGCCGTGCTCGGCGTGGCAGACGAGGCACAGGTCGAGCAGCCGCGCCTCCTCCTGCGTGAAGCTCTTGTCCAGCCGGATCATGCGCAGGAAATTCTCTGCCGCCGAGAGCGTCGGCAGCGGACGGTGCAGATAGAGGCTGTCATTGTCAAAATAATGGCGCTTGACGACGTAGGCATAGGCCGCGATGACCGGGAACCGCGCGACCAGCTCGATGGACTGCCGCATCATGTTCTCCAGGCTCGTGTCGTCCGGGTTGGGGTCGCAGGAATACAGCGCCAGAACCGAACGGCCCAGCTTGTTCATAATGTCGTGGCTTGGATTTTTGAGGATCATGTCCTCGGTGAAGTTGTCCGGCAGGGCGGTCGTCTCGTTCAGCAGCCCGGCAAACATTTCGTAGTGCTCCCGCGTCGGCAGACGGCCGAACAGCAGCAGGTAGGCGACCTCGGTAAAGCCGAAGCGCCCTTCGCGCACATAGGCCGAAACGAGGTCTCTCAGCTCATAGCCGCGGTAGAACAGCTTGCCCTCCATCGGCTCGCGCTCGCCGTCGACCATGCGGTAGCCGAGGACGTTGCCGACCTTGGTGCAGCCGACCATGACGCCCGTGCCGTCGTCGTTGCGCAGGCCGCGCTTGATGCTGCTGTTTGTGCGTGCCTCCTCGGTCAGGCTGTTATGAATCTTGTAATCCGTGCATAGATTGTGAAGGAACTCGGACATCATCGCATAGCTCATGGCCTCGGACATAGTATCACCCCGTAAATAATTTGTACTATTTTAACAGAAACAAAGCCATCCGTCAAGGAAATTCAAAGGAGGATATGGATGAAACGTTTGATACTGATCGTGTTATGTGCCGCCGTGCTCTGCGCGGGAGGCATCGTGCTGCTGGAAAAGCGGGAACCGGCGCAGGAGCCCGCGCCGCAAGCGCAGGCGCCCTCCGCGCCGCCGGAGCCTGTGCAGGAGAAGTCCGCGTCGTTTGACGAGGCGGTCACGCTGCGCGTGCTGACGGACGGGGGCGTCGAGGAAGTCGCGCTGCACGACTATCTCGTCGGCGTGCTCGTGGCTGAGATGCCGACCGACTTCCCGCCCGAGGCGCTCAAGGCGCAGGCCGTCGCCTCGCGCACCTTCGCTCTGCGGCAGGCGGAGGCGCACAAGCACGCCGACGCGGACGTCTGCGCAGATCCCGCCTGCTGTCAGGGCTATTGCGCCGGGCAGACGGACGAGGCCGCGCTGCGTGCGGTCGAGGAGACGGACGGACTGGTGATGACCTATGACGGTGCGCTCATCGACGCGACCTTCTTCTCCTGCTCCGGAGGGCGGACGGAGGCGGCGGTCGCCGTCTGGGGCGGCGACATCCCCTACCTGCGCTCAGTGGAAAGCCCCGGCGAGGAGACCGCGCCGCGCTACGTCGAGACGGTCAGCCTCAGCGCGGAGGAATTCTCCGCCGCGTTCTGCGAGGCCTTCCCGGAGGCGAATCTCGCGGGCGGGCCGGAGAGCTGGTTCGGCGCGTGCAGCTACACCGACGGCGGCGGCGTCGAGACGATGTTCATCGGCGGCGTCCCGGTCAGCGGGACGCAGCTTCGCAGGCTCTTTTCCCTGCGCTCGACGAACGTCTCCGTCCGCGTGACGGACGAGGACACGATCGAGCTGACGACGCACGGCTTCGGTCACCGCGTCGGTCTGAGCCAGTACGGCGCGAAGGCCATGGCGGAGGCCGGCGAGGATTTTTCCGCCATTTTGACACATTATTATACCGGCGCAAACGTAACAAGGCTGCTCACCGAGCAGCCTTGTT
>CAZVSJ010000075.1:3853-7964 GCA_964629755.1 uncultured Oscillospiraceae bacterium
GTGCGGCAGGAGCTTGACGAGGCGCACCTGCATCCGCACCGGGAAGCCGTGGATCGAGACGTCCTTCTTCGTGCGGTACAGATCCTTCAGCGCGGTGGCCATGACGTCCTTTGCCTCGTAGAATTTATTGTAATAGGTCACGGCGTCGTTGCTCGTCTGCAGGGCATGGTCGAAAAACTCCGTCCTGACCCAGCCAGGATTGACCGACATCACGCGGATGCCGCGCGGCTTCAGCTCGCGGTTGAGCGCCCGCGAATAGCTCAGCACAAACGCCTTCGTCGAGCCGTAGACGTTGATGTACGGCACGGGCTGGAACGCCGAGAGCGAATCGAGATTCACGATCTTCGCCCCGCGCTTCATGTACGGTAGCGTCAGCTCCGTCATCGCCACGAGCGCCTTGCAGTTCAGGTCGATCATCCGCAGGGAATCCTCCAGCGGGATCTGGTCGTAGCGGCCGAACTTTCCGAAGCCGGAGATGTTGGCGAGCAGGCCGACGTTCGGCTTGGCCGTTTCCAGCAGGTCCGCGTAGTGGCGCAGGGCATCGGGGTCGGTCAGGTCGAGGCTGATCGGCCGCACCGGGAGGCTGACCTCATTTTTGAGCGCCTCGAGCCGCTCCGCGCGGCGGGCGATGACCCAAAGCTCGTCAAACTGCTCCCACGCCGGAAGCTGCAAAACAAATTCGCGCCCCATGCCGGAGCTTGCGCCGGTGATAATGGCAATGCGTTTCATAGTGATTTCCCTTTCATTTTGTCATCTTATGAATTGCCGCGAGGGCCGCGTCCACCTCAGCCTCCGTCGTGCGGTAGCCGACGGAGAAGCGGACGACGCCCTGCGGGAAGGTGCCGAGGGTCTTATGCGCCGAGGGGGCGCAGTGCATCCCACAGCGCGTGAGGATGCCGAACTCCCGTTCCAGCCGGTCGGACGCCTCGGCGTTGTCGAGGTGCGCAAAGTCCAGCGCGATCACGCCCACGCGGTCACGCAGCTCCCATGTGCCCGCCAGACGCACACCGCGCAGGTCGCGCAGGCCGTCCAAAAAGCGCCCGGTCAGCGCCAGCTCGTGGGCACGGAGGGCGGCAACGCCGACTTGGTTTACATAATCAATCGCCGCCGCCCAGCCGTAGATGCCCGGCAGATTGGGCGTACCCGGCTCGAAGCGGTCGGGCAGGAAGGGCGGCAGCTCCTCGGAATCGGAGGCGCTGCCCGTCCCGCCCGCGAGCAGCGGCGTGAGCTGGGCGGCGAATTCCTCCGTGACGAGCAGGGCGCCGATGCCCTGCGGGCCGAGCAGGCCCTTGTGCGCGGGGACGGCCAGTGCGCTCAGGCCGAACGCGGCAAAATCCACGGGGTAATGCCCCGCCGTCTGCGCGGCGTCGAGCAGGAGGGGGACGCCATGAAGTTTACATAATCTTCCGACCGCTGCCGCGTCCTGCACCGTGCCGCAGACGTTCGACGCGTGGCACAGGACGAAAAGGCGCGGCTTCTCGCGCAGCATTTGCTCCGCAGCGGCAAGGTCGAGCCGTCCCTCGCGGTCGCACGGGACGCGCTCGAAGCGCACGCCGTGCAGGACGAGCGGGCGCATGACGGCGTTGTGCTCCATGCTGCTGACCAGCACGCGGTCGCCCGCGCGGAGAAAGCCCGCAAGCGCGAGGTTCAGCGCGGCGGTCGCGCCCGACGTGAGCAGCACGCGGGTCGGCTCGTCGTGGCCCAGAAGGGCACAGAGCTGCTCGCGCAGGGTCAGCGTGACGAGGCCGGCCTCCTGCGCCGAGGCGTAGACGCCGCGGTTGATGCTCGCACCGACGCTGTCGAGGTAATATTTCATGCGGTCACTGACGCCCGGCGCCTTCGGGAAGGACGTCGCGGCGTTGTCCAGATAGATCATGGCAGCCTCCGAAGGGTGTACTTTACACATTATTATAGCACATCTGCGCAAATCCGCAATCCCCATGTGCCGCAGCGGCGGTTTTTGTTTTCAGGGTTGACAGATGCCGCAAAATTCGTTATACTTATAAAAGATAGACGCTTTGCGTCGGAAAACGCGGGGTCGACCCGCGAAAAAGGAGAGGACAACATGAAAAAAGAAAGCTTTATCAAGCGCTACTGGCTGGTCGTGCTCTGCGGTCTGGTCATCGGCGCGGCAGCGGTCGTCCTGACCGCGCTCGGCAACCCCAAAAACATGGGCTTCTGCATCGCCTGCTTCCTGCGTGACATCGCCGGCTCGACCCACCTGCATGAGGCCGGCGTCGTGCAGTACTTCCGTCCGGAGATCGTCGGCATCGTCGTCGGCGCAATGCTCATGGCTCTCGTCGGCAAGGAGTTCAAGCCCAAGGGCGGCAGCTCCCCCATCCTCCGCTTCACCCTCGGCGCTGCGGTCATGGTCGGTGCGCTGGTCTTCCTCGGCTGCCCGCTGCGTATGGTCATCCGCATCGGCGGCGGCGACCTGAACGCCATCGTCGGCCTCGTCGGCTTCATCCTCGGCATCCTCATCGGCATTCTCTTCCTCAAGAAGGGCTTCTCCCTCGGCAGAGCCTATAAGCAGAGCAAGGTCGAGGGCCTGACCTTCCCGGTCATGCTCACCTTCGGCTTCATCCTGACCTTCATCGGCGTGACCTTCTTCGCCGTCAGCGAAAAAGGCCCCGGCTCCATGCACGCGCCGTGGTACATCGCCCTCGGCATCGGCCTGATCGTCGGCGCTCTGGCGCAGAAGAGTCGCCTTTGCATGGTCGGCGGCATCCGTGACGCCGTCATGTTCAAGGAATTCGGGCTTCTGGCCGCCTTCGTCGGCATCCTCGTGGCCGTCCTCGTCGGCAACCTCATCACCAGCAACCTCAACTTCGGCTTTGAGGGCCAGCCCATCGCCCACACCGAATGGCTGTGGAACCTGCTCGGCATGACCGTCGTCGGCTGGGGCTGCACCCTGCTCGGCGGCTGCCCGCTGCGCCAGCTCGTCCTCGCGGGTGAGGGCAACAGCGACAGCGCCATCACCGTCCTCGGCATGGTCGCCGGCGCCGCCGCCGCGCACACGCTGAAGACCGCCTCCTCCGCCGACGGCACCGGCGCCAACGGCCCCGTCGCCGTCATCGCCTGCCTCGTGTTCATTCTGATCGTCTCGCTGACGCATCTGAGAAAGGAGCAGTAAGCATGATCGACGCAAGAGGTCTGGCCTGCCCACTGCCCGTCATTCAGGTACAGCGCGCCATTGAAAAGAGCCACCCCGCCACGCTGGAGGTGCTCGTCGACAACAAGCCCGCCGTGCAGAACGTCACGCGCTTTGCCAACCACGCCGGCTACGCCGTCGAGGTGAAGGAGCTGGAGGATGACGAGTTCTCCCTGACACTTCAAAAGGCATGACGGAATATCTCGCAACCTTCCACACCCATCTGGCCGCCCTGCGCTCGCACCGCGCCCTCACCGGCGCGGGGCTGACGGCGCGGATGGCGCCCGTGCCCCGGAAGATCTCGTCCTCGTGCGGCACCTGCGTGTTCTACACCGCCGACACGCCGAGCGAGACGCTGCTCGACAAGGACACGGAGGCCGTCTACCGGCTTGATTCCGAGGGCGCCGTCAAGCTGATGGAATTTGAATGACGCAAAGTCCCGCCGGGTACCCGGCATGAAAAGCCCCGCCGGGCGCCCGGCGGGGCTTGCTTTTTTGCGGGGATTGTGATATTCTAAACGATAAGAAGTTACAGAAAGGACGGTGCAGCCGTGGCGTTTCTCTCCTCCCTCGCCGGAAAGGCGCTCATCACGTTTCTGATCTCCATGGTGCCCGTCATCGAGCTGCGCGGCGCCATCCCCTACGGCATGGCGCAGGGACTTGCGCCGTGGCTGGCGTGCGCCGTCAGCGTCGTCGGCAATATGCTGCCCGTGCCGTTCATCCTGCTGTTCGTCCGCAGGGTGCTCCACTGGATGAAGCGTTATCCCCGCCTCGGCCGCATCGCGGAAAAGCTTGAGCGCCGCGCCGCCAACCGCAGCGGCCGGGTGCGCAAGTCCGAGGTGATCGGCCTGTGCCTGCTCGTCGCCATTCCCCTGCCCGGCACGGGCGCCTGGACGGGCGCGCTGGTCGCCGCGCTGATGGAAATGCGCCTCAAGCGCGCCCTGCCGACGATCCTGCTCGG
>CAZVSJ010000076.1:0-7905 GCA_964629755.1 uncultured Oscillospiraceae bacterium
GCTCCTTTATTGGCTAAGAACTAAGGGTGAAGAACCGGGGTGCGATAGACGGATCATAGGGGACGCCGTCCCCGGCGTCCCGACCGCGCAGCGGCAGACGGAACAGGCAAACAGAATTGTACGCATTCGGTGGTTCCTGCACCGGCGCGCCCAGTGGTCGCGCCCTACGGCGAGGGTGCGATAGACGGATCGTAGGGGACGCCGTCCCCGGCGTCCCGCGTGCAGGAACTGCCGTTTTGGCTAAGGGCTAAGGACTAAGGGTGAATGACTGAGGTGTTTGCTTACGCAAACGAATTTATACGGCGCGTCAGGGATGCCGCGCGCTACAGGTGTGCGCGTTGCGCACGGATTTGTATTGTAGGGCGGGGACATATCCCCGCCGGTGCAGGAACTACCGGCTGCATACAAACTCGTTCGTCTGTACCGTCTGCCGCTTCGCGGAACAGGGACGTTTGCGAGCGCCGCCAGCGGCGGGGAACCGATGGGCGATCCAGCGAAGCGAACGCCCATCGGAAAGGAAGCACAGCGGAATGAATGAGCTTTGCCGCCCGCGGCGAAGCGAACGATATGCAGCTTGTGCTGACGCAGGAGTGCCAGAATCAAGGCGATTGGCGAGCGTGCCCTGCACGCGATGACAGAGCCGCTGATTCAACAGGATGGGGCATGCCCCATCCCTACAATAGCCGTTCGACGGCTTTTCCTTCACCGCATATAGGGATTGACCCGTTTTTCGCGTTCGAGGGTGGTCGCCTCGCCGTGGCCGGGGTAGACGGCAAGGTCGCCCGGAAGCTGCGCCAGGCGGCGCAGGCTGCGGCACATCTCGCTGCCGCTGCCGCCGGAAAAATCCGTCCGCCCGCAGCTCCCGGCAAACAGCGTGTCGCCGGAAAAGAGCGCGTCCTCGCAGCGCAGGCACACGGAACCGGGCGTGTGGCCGGGCGTGTGCAGGACGGTGAAATTCAGCCTACCGACCGTGACCGTGTCGCCCTCGCCGTAGCCGTCGGTGTAATAAAGCGGCCCGTCGGTCAGGTATTCCGGCAGGGTCAGCTCGCTTTCGTGCATCCACACGGGGCAGCGCAGCGCCTGCGAAAGCCCCGCCACCGCGCCGACGTGGTCAAAATGCCCGTGGGTCAGCAAAATGGCCTGTATCGTCAGGGAGCTGCCCCGCGCGGTCTGCAAAATGCGCTCCGGCGCAGCCGCCGGGTCGATCACGGCGGCAACGCCGTCCTCATCCGCGACAAGATAGCAGTTCGTCTGGAGCTGCCCAAGCGGTAACGTGTAAATTTTCATCACGATTCTCCTTCTCCTTATCGGACAAAGGCGTATGGAACGCCAAGCCCGCCGGAATACGTCTCCACCGTCACGGTATCCCCCAGCTCCGTCTGCTCGTAAAGCTTCTCGCCCACCTCCAGCTTCTCGGTCGCACCGTTGGGCAGGCGGACGGTCAGGTAATAGCTGTCGGGGCTTTTGCTGCTGGTGGAGATATTCATTTTCTCCACAACAGCGGTCTGCTCCGTCGGCTCAGAGCGGTCAAGCAGATAGTTCATCTGTCCCGTAAAGCCCAAAGCATAGTATGCCAAAATCAAGATAAATGCCAATATGAGGCTTTTATGTGCGCGCCATTCCTTTGTTAAGGCAAGAAGCGCAAGCATCAGCACAGCGAACACACCGAGGCTGATCAAAAGCAGCGGCTTCCAGCTGAGGAAGTTGAAGTCAAGCAGCGTCCGCAGCGTGGGCACGATCGCGGAAAGAAGAAGCACCGACAGGAAAGACGCGCGGGTGCGCTCTGCTTTTTTTGTCTCCGCAAGCGTCGTATCGTTCGGGAAGACGCAGCATAACGCAGCCGCGATCAGCGTCGGCAGCAGAGCCAGCGCGGCAAAAAGCCGATACGGCACCTGCAGGAACAGCCACGGCAGATCGACCAAACCCGTAAAAATGGCAAGCCCGACATTGACCTTGCGCAACAGCGCCACGCGCTTGGGGTCGGGCGCGACGTCCGGCTCTTTTGGCAGGCGGCTTCTCTGCTCCGTGCGGTTGGCGGTGCATTGCGTGAAAAACG
Organism: uncultured Oscillospiraceae bacterium; assembly: GCA_964629755.1. GTDB lineage: Bacteria > Bacillota > Clostridia > Oscillospirales > Oscillospiraceae > JAZOXB01. The sequence goes on from CAZVSJ010000076.1 coordinate 2,057, forward strand.
CGCGAACCTGCTCGTCGGAGCCAAGGGCATTCATGCGGTGCTTGCGGTGCCCCGAGCGGAGCGTCACGACGACCTCGTCACGATCCCACTGGGTATTGTACCGCTCCTGAAAGCTGACGCTGAACGTCTCGTCGAGCGGGAAAGAAAGGTCTTTCTTTCCGAGCGGACGCAGCGGCATTTTGGGGTCCTGTAGCAGCGCCTTGTCAACGCCGCGAAATTCCCCGCCGACGCGGTAAGCGCGCAGCTCGCCCGGCGCGCGGATGAGCTGGTAGTTGCGGTCGCTGATAAAAAAATGGACAAGGAGCATATCGCCGGAGGGCTGCGGCTCAGTTGTATCCTCCGCTTCCTCCGGTTCTTGCACTTCTACGCTTTCGTCCTTCCTCGTGCTTTTCCGCAACCTCAACAGCGCAGGCGCGACGAGCAGCAACAACGCAAGACAGACGAACGCGAGGAGGCGTCTTCCCGGGCTCCATGCACGCGGGAGCAGTCGAAGCAATCCGCATAGCAAGGCAGCAGCGTAGCCGCCGGGCAGTTCCCTCCAGCCGCCCGTGAAGAAGCCAAGCGCAGCCAGACCCGTGCCGAACGAGGCGACGCAGTACACACAAAACTGCCATGCCCCGGCCTCCGGCACGGAATACGTCCTGAACAAAACGCCAATCCCGACCGCGACCGCAAGCATAAGAAGCGTAACGATCAGGCGCTTGCCAAACGGCGTTTTCAGAAATGTCTTCATGGGAGTATCCTTCTTTATCCTTCTCTACAAGGCCAATGTAGGGCGGGGACATGTCCCCGCCGGTGCAGGAACTACCGACTGCGTACCGGCTTGTTCCTTTGTGCCGTCTGCCGCTTCGCGGTCGGGGACGTTTGCGAGCGCCGCCTGTGGCGGGAGGAGCGAGCAAAAAGGAGTGGCAGAATCAAGGCGATTGGCGAGCGTGCTTCGCACGCGATGACAGAGCCGCTGATTCAACAGGATGGAGGCATGTCTCCGCCCTACATTGGCCGTTTCGTTTTTCATGGTGGGGTCTGCCATTAGAAGTCTGCGCTGCTTACATCAGCTCTTTCGTGTCCAGCAAAATCGTCACGGGGCCGTCGTTTTCCGAGGCGACGAGCATATCCGCGCCGAATTGCCCATGCTGCGGCTCGAAGCCCCGGGCGCGGCACTCGTCCAGAAACTGCTCATACAGCGGGATCGCAATGTCCGGCACTGCCGCGCCGGTGAAGCTCGGCCGCTTGCCCTTTTTGCAGTCGGCGTAGAGCGTGAACTGGCTGACGACGAGCACCTGCCCGCCGACGTCGGCCAGAGAGCGGTTCATTTTTCCGTTTTCGTCGCAAAAAACGCGCAGGCCGAGCGCCTTATCCGCCAGTTTTTTGCATTGCGCGTCCGTGTCGTCGGGCGCGACGCCCAGCAGGATCAAAAAGCCCTGCCCGATCTGCCCGACCGTCTCGCCCGCGATGGCGACGGAGGCGCTTTTGACGCGTGTCACGACCGCCCGCATCAGTTCTGCCCCCTTCGCACGTCGATGACGCCGTCGATGTTGCGGATCTTGTTGCGGATGGCCTCCAGCTCGGTCACGTTTTTGACCTCGAAGGTGGCGATCGTCCGCGCCTTACCGGCAGGCATCTCCCGGCCCGAAATCTCGGTGATCTTGACCTTGGCGGCGGTCAGCGCCGTGGCGATGTCGATCCAGATGCCGTCGCGATCGACGGAGTCGATCTCAAAGGTCGTGGCGAAGGGCTTTTCCTCCGCCGTGCCCCACGAGACCTTGACCCAGCGGCCGGCCTGCCGGGGATCGTTCGCGCCGGCGGCGTTTTTGCAGTCGCGGCGGTGGACGGACACGCCGTAGCCCTTGGTGATGAAGCCGATGATCTCGTCGCCGGGCACGGGCGTGCAGCAGCGGGAGAATTTGATCATGCACGAGTCGATGTCCTCGACGATGACGCCGGAGTCCTTGTGGCGGCTGGCCTTGACGGCGGACTGCTCCGGCATTTTCGGCGGCTCCTTCTGCTGGCTCTGGCGGGTGGCGCGGGTGAGGTCGTCACGGATGCGTCCGAACGCCTTCGCCGCCGTCAGGCCGCCGTAGCCGATGGCGGCGTACATATCGTCCAGATTGTCAAACGCGAGCTTTTTCAAAAGCTGCGGCAGCAGCTCGCTGTCCTGTAAGATCGCGGGGCTGAGGTTCGCGCGGCGCAGCTCGCCCTCGAAGCTCGCCTTGCCGTGGGCGACGTTTTCCTCCCGCTTTTCCTTCTTGAACCACTGCTTGATCTTGGTGCGCGCCTGGTTGCTGTTGCAGATCTTCAGCCAGTCGCGGCTGGGGCCCTTGGCGGTCTTGGAGGTCAGAATTTCGACGATGTCGCCGTTTTCGAGCTGCTGGTCGTAGCTGGCGATGCGGTTATTGACCTTCGCGCCGACCATGGCGTTGCCGACGCCGGAGTGGATGGCGTAGGCAAAGTCGATGGGCGTCGAGCCGGCCGGCAGGGACATGACCTTGCCCTTGGGCGTGAAGACGAAGACCTCGTCGTCGAACATATCGACCTTGAGCGAGTGGATATAATCCTCGGCGTCGTTCTCCTCCTGCTGCGATTCCAGCAGGCGGCGCACCCATTCAAAGTCCTTCTCGCTGCCGCCCTCGACACCCTGCTTGTACTTCCAGTGGGCGGCGATGCCGTATTCCGCCGTCTCGTGCATCTCCCAGGTGCGGATCTGCACCTCAAATGGGATGCCCTGCTGACCGATGACGGTCGTGTGCAAGCTTTGATACATATTCGGCTTGGGGGTGGAAATATAATCCTTAAAGCGGCCGGGCACGAGGTTGAACAGGTCGTGGATGTGGCCGAGGACGTTATAGCAGTCGGAGATCGTGTCGACGATGACGCGGAAGGCGTACATATCGTACAGCTCGTCGATCGACTTGTTCTGCGCCTTCATCTTGCGGTAGATGGAATAGACGTGCTTGATGCGGCCGTAGATCGAGCCGTGGATGCCGACGGCGGACAGGCGCGTGGTGATCTTGGACTGGATGGACTTCATGAACTTGTCGGCCTCGGCCTGATGCTCGCCCAGGTAGTGCATGATCTCGTCGTAGCCCTCCGGGTCGAGGTATTTTAAGCTGGTGTCCTCCAGCTCCCACTTGATCTTCTGCATACCTAAGCGGTGCGCCAGCGGGGCGTAGATGTCCATCGTCTCGCGGGATTTGGAGATCTGCTTGGCGGGCGTCTGGTACTGCATGGTGCGGGTGTTGTGCAGGCGGTCGCAGATCTTGATGAGCACGACGCGGATGTCCTTGCTCATCGCCATGAACATCTTGCGCAGATTCTCCATCTGCTGCTGCTCTAAGGTGGAATATTCGACGCGGGTCAGCTTCGTGACGCCCTCGACGAGGGAGGCCACGGTCGAGCCGAACTGCCGCGCGATCTCGTCATAGGTCGAATCGGTGTCCTCGATACAGTCGTGTAAAATTGCTCCCAAAATGGCGTCGGTGTCCAGGCCCGTCTCCGCGACGATCTCGGCCACGGCGAGCGGGTGGATGATGTAGGGAGAGCCGTCCTTGCGCTTCTGGTTGCGGTGCTTCTGCGCGGCGTAGTCCACGGCGCGGTCGATGAGCGCCATGTCCGTCTGCGGATTGTGCGCAAGAATGCAGCGGCGCATACTCGCATAATGTTCTTCAAAGGTTTCCATCGCATTCACCTCGGAGGGTTTGATAGATTTGACTGTTTTCCAGCGGATTCGGCCCGCTGCCGGGCAGCAGGCGAAGCTCGACGGTGCCGCCCTCGCGGCGCAGGGTCAAAAAGCCCAGCTCCTGCAGGATCGCAAGCCCGGCAAGCGTCCTGCGGATGCTGTGGTGGCCGTTCGCGGAGGCGGCCACGGCGAGGCACAGCTCGCGCAGGTCGCAGCGCAGCGTCGCGCCGGCCGGCAGCGTCGCACGCAGGTATTGCCAGATCCTGATCACGTCGGCGCGCTCCGGCGCGAGAGCGCGGCGCTCGTCGTCGGACAGCGCCTGCCCGGCGGCAAAGCGGTCGAACAGCTCGGTCGGGTCGGTGGGGCGCAGGTCGATCAGGCTGAGCTGCACCGTGCGCGTGCCGCGGTATTCGTTGATCTGCGCGTGGAAGGCGACGTCCACGCGGTCGCCCACGCTCAGCTTTTTGGCAAGGGCGCCGGCGGAGAAATAGACCGCCTGCAGGCTCTCGCCGTCCGGCGCGCGCAGGCGCAGGCGCAGGTGCTTGCCGCCGCCGACGGTCGTGACGCGTTCGAGCGTGACCTCGCGCAGGCAGAAGACCGGCTTGGCGCAGCCCGTGCCGCACGGCTCAAGCTGGGACAGCGCCTCGATGTTTTCCTCCGTCAGAAGCGGCGCGGTCAGCTCGCAGTCGATCTCCAGCGCCGAACGCGCCAGCCCGGAGGCGGCAAAGGCCGCGGCGCGGTCGCAGATGCGGCGGGAAAATTCCTCGATCCGGTCGCGGCGGATGGTGAACCCGGCGGCAAGCTCGTGGCCGCCGTAGCCCTCCAACAGCTCGGAAAGCTCCGTCAGGGAGGCGAAGAGGTTGAAGCCGCCGTAGGAGCGGGACGACGCCTTGCCGTGCTCCCCGCTCAAGCAGATCAGGAAGGTCGGGCGGCAAAATTCCTCGCTCAGGCGCGAGGCGACGATGCCGACGACGCCCTGGTGCCAGTTTTCGCCCGCAAGGACGATGGCGCTTTCGCGCTTTTTGACCCGGCGCAGGCGGTTTGACGCCTCGCGGTAGATTTCCATTTCCGTCTCCTGCCGCTCGCGGTTGAGGCGGCAGAGGGTCTCGGCGAGCATGGCGGCCTCGGCCCCGTCCGCCGTCAGGAACAGCTCGACGGCAAGCTCCGCCCGCTCCATCCGCCCGGCGGCGTTGATGCGCGGGGCGAGGACGTAGCCCACCGTGGCGGCGGTGATCTCCTGCCCGTCGCAGCCGCAGGCGTGCATCAGGGCGCGCAGGCCGAGGCGCTTCGGCTTTTGCAGGGCGGCGAGGCCCTGCACGACGAGGCGGCGGTTTTCGCCGCGCAGGCACATGATGTCCGCGATCGTGCCAAGGCAGAACAGGTCGCAGTAGCGTTCTGCAATCTCCTCCTGGTCGCCGTGCAGGGCGGCGGCCAGCTTGAACGCAACGCCGACGCCGGAGAGCGTCGTGTGCGGATAGGTGCGGTCGGGGCGGTGCGGGTCGATGACCGCGCAGGCGTCCGGCAGGGTCTTTTTGCACTCGTGGTGGTCGGTGACGATGAGGGCGACGCCCAGCGCGCGGCACAGCTCCGCCTCGGTCAGGGCGGTGATGCCGCAGTCGACGGTGATGATCGTGCGCACGCCGTCGTCATAGAGCTGGCGGATGGCGGCGGCGTTGAGGCCGTAGCCCTCTTCGATACGGCCGGGGATGTGCGCCACGCAGTCGGCCCCCACCGAGCGCAGATAATCCGTCAAAAGGCACGTCGCGGTGATGCCGTCGACGTCATAGTCGCCGAAGACGGCGATGCGCTGATGCTCCGCCAGCGCAAGGCGGATCTGCGCGACCGCGCGGTCCATCTCCTTCATCAAAAAGGGGTCGGGCATCGGCGCGGAGGCGTCGAGCAGGGCGGCGGCCTTTTCCGGCGTGTCGCAGCCGCGGCCGCACAGGGCGCGGGCAGTCAGAGCGCCGTAGCCCACCGCGCACAGGGCTTCGACCGATTCCTTCTTCGGCGTCGCTATCTTCCAGGTTCCATACTTCACGCACATACACATCCCATTTTACTTTTTCTTTTTATTATAACAAATTCTCCCGCCGGGTACAATAGAGGATGTCGAAAAAGTCAAAATAACTAAGGCAGGGAATGCCGCGGCCGGTTTTCCTCTGTTGTCATTGCG
>CAZVSJ010000077.1:0-7574 GCA_964629755.1 uncultured Oscillospiraceae bacterium
CGTCCCAATGCGTCTCGTCCCAGTCGAAGCAGCGGCGGCAGTCGGGGTCATAGCCGCCCTCTGTGCCGATCTCGTCGCCGTAGTACACGCACGGAATGCCGGGATAGAAGAACAGCATCGCCGCCGCCGCGCGGTATTTGCGCCCGTCGCCGTGCACGCGGGTCAGGAAGCGGTCGGTGTCGTGGCTGCCCAGCAGGTTGAGCATTTTTTCGTTCGCGGCAGGCGAGAAGGTGTGATACAGCCGCACGACGCGGTCGCGGAAGCCCGGCGGGTCGATGGCGTCAAAGGCGAGCAGGTCAAGGCACGCCTTGGTAAAGCCGTAGTTCATCAGGCCGTCATACTCGTCGCCGTTGAGGTACTGCGCAGCGCGGTGCCAGTCCTCGCCGATGATGAGCGCGTCCGGCTTTTGCGCCAGCACCGCCTCGCGGAAATGGCGCAGGAAGCGGTGCGACATCTCGTCCGACACGTCCAGCCGCCAGCCGTCAGCGCCGTAGTCGCGCATCCAGCGCACCGCGACGTCGGAAAAATAGCGGATGACGGCGCCGTTGCCGGTGTTCAGCTTGGGCATATAGGGCACGCTGGCGAAGGTGCGGTAGCTGCCGTCCGGCCGGAAGAAAAACCAGCCGTAATACGGCGAGGCCTCCCCCCGCGCCTGCGCGTCGAGGAAGAAGGGATGGCGGCTGGAAACGTGGTTGAACACGCCGTCGAGCATGACGCGCATCTTTCTGCCGTGCGCCTCGTCGATGAGCGCCTTGAGCGCCGCGTTGCCGCCGAAGGCGGGGTCGACCGTCTCATAGTCGGTGATGTCGTATTTGTGGTTGCTCGGCGAGCAGAACACCGGCGTCAGGTACAGAAGCTCGACGCCGAGATCCTGCAAATAGGGCAGCTTCTGCCGGATGCCGTCGAGGTCGCCGCCGTAAAAGCTCTTGGGCGTGGGCTTTTCGCCCCAGCGGGCGGTAACGTAGCCCATGTCCTTGCCGCCGTCGCCGATGGCGAAGCGTTCAGGGAAGATCTGGTAACAGCTCGCCGTGCGCAGCCACGCGGGCGTGTGCATCAGGTCGCAGGGGAACTGCGAGACATACTGGAAAAAGCTGAAATAGCCGAGGCTGTGGTCATAGCGCTCCGTCAGTCCCTCCTCGGAGAGGTAGCGCTCCCTGCCGTCGGCGCAGTCCAGCCGGAAGATATAGGCAAAGCGCGTGTCCGTCTGCTCGACGCTGACGCTGTAATAGTCAAATTCGGAGTCCGTGAAGCTCAGGTGCATGGGGACTTCGTCGCGGAACTCCCACCAGAGATTCTTGTTGCAGTTGTAGACGAGCACCGCGCCGCGCAGCGCGCCCTTCACGGCCCGCAGGCGCAGGTGCATTTTCCCCTCCATGGGGCAGGCGTCGATGGTGCCGGGGGCGTGGAAAACAGTTGAAGTGTGCATGGCGTCCCTCGCTTGACAGTGATTGTGAGATGTGTTAAGATGGTTGCATGAAGAAAAAGTACACGATGAAGGACATCGCAGAGACCTGCGGCGTTTCCACCGCGACCGTCTCCTACGTCCTGAACGATGTGCCAAACCAGTCGATCAGCGCAGAAACAAAAAAGCAGATCCTGCAGATCGCCAACATGGTTGGCTATGTGTCCAGCGCCAGCGCCAAGGCTCTGGCGACCGGCCGGACGCATTTGATCGGTGTCTATGTCCCGCACGGGGGCAACGCAGCCGGAAAGCAGAGACTGCTCCAAGCCTTGGCGGAGGAGGCCGATAAGGCTGGCTATCATTTGCTTCTGCTCACGGGAAAGTGCCTGACGCAGCAGGTCACCGACGTGGACGCGGTGTTTGCCATCGACATTTCCGGGGAGGACTTCTCCGTGCTGGGCAACAATTGCCTCATTCCCCTGCTCTATCTCGACGGGCAGACGGACGACAGCCTGTTCTACTGCCTCCGGTTTGACGCGCAGGTCATCCGGGAAAAAGCGCTGGCGCAGACCGGGTGCAAGCGGGCCGTCCTCGTGGCCGAGCCGGTGCAGTGCGCGGCCTACCGGGCGTATCTGGAGGCCTGCTTTGACGGCGTCCTTACGCCGGCGGAGGCAATGTCACACCCGTTTGCGCCGGACACCGCCGTGGTGACCGCGGGAGAACTGCCCGTCGCCGCCGCGCACCGGCTCCTGCTCGGCAGCGCGGAGCTGCCACTGGACTTCGCGGCCTATGCGCGTGAGGCCGTCCGCGCGGCGGTCAAGACCATCAACCGCGACGAAACGCCCGACGAGCATCAGATCCTCATCCGCTGACCGCCGCCCCGGATCGGTTTTGAGCTTCACAATATCCAATAGTTTTAGCGTGCCGACGGGCTTCCGCCGGCACGCTGTTTTTGGGGGAATGTTAGCCTACGGTAACCGTGCCGGTTGCCGGGTCGAAGGTGATGGTGTATTCGCCGGGATCGACCGTGATGTTGTCCATGCCGTCGCCGTACCAGAATTCGTTGGCAACTCTGCCGCCGCAGCCGTAGACGACCTTAAAGGCGACCATGTTGTCCGCCCAGTCGGCGGTCTCGCCGTCGGTGAAGGTGACGTTCAGGACATATTTGCCGTCCTGCTCGGTCATGCGGTAAGCGGTGTTTTCGGCGTTGGCATCGGCAGCCCAGCCGCCGTTGCCGCAGGTGCCGACAACGTAGTAAGCAGGCTCTTCCGCGACGATCTCGCCCTTGAGCTGCGGTCTGCCGTCGACCAGCTCCAGCTCGATGAAGAACATATAGCGGCCTTCCTCAAGCTGAATGTTCTTGGTATTGCCCTCGCTGCTGAACCAGTCGCCGTTGGCAGCGTTCTTGATGCCGAATTCGCCGCCGCCTTCGGGTACGTCAGCCTCGCAGTACCAGATCAGGTCTTCGCCGTTGCGGATCATGTCCTGGCCCTCCCAGTTGTTGAAGGAGGCCCACAGCTTCATGTCATAAGTAGTCTCGGCGACCGGGTCGGCGTCACCGACGCGCTCGCAGTAGAGCTTGCACAGAGACAGGGTCTCGGCGTCGGTCTTGAGGACCAGACGGTACTTGCCGTCCTCGGCCACGTCGATGTTCGCGCCGGAGTCGAATGCGTTTTCGCCGCCGGAGAGGACGGAGCCCTCGCTCTGGTCAGCGATGTGGGAGGCGTCGATGCTGGCGGTGTCGTCCCAGGCATAGCCCTCGCCGATGACGGCGATCTTGAACGAGTCGCCGGCGTAGAGGTTGACGACGATCTCAAAGGTGTTGAATTCGCCCTCAACCTTGGTCAGGCGGAAGTCGTCCTGCGGCCAGATCTTGCCCCAGTTGTTCTCGGGGTAGCCGCGCAGGGAGCCGGCCAGCATCCAGGGGCGGTTGTCCTCGACGCTGGACTGCCATGCGACAAACACGGCGGTGTCGGCGGTGATGGGCGTTGCGGGGTCAAACTCACGCAGCAGCGCGGGCGTTGCGAAGAAGCCCTGAATGACGTAGCCCTCCTTGGTCAGCTCGGGCATGGCGACGGGCTTGCCGTCCTCGGCCTCGACCTCGTGCAGCACGGTCACGCCGTCGCTGTCATAGAAGGTGACCTTCCAGGTCTCGACGCTGGGTTCCGTGGGTTCGGGTTCCTTGCTGCAGCCGGCGACGACGAGCATGGTCAGCACCAGCAGGCAGGCAAGCAGACATACTGTCAGCTTATTTTTCATTTTCATTTCCCTCCTGATTTGTTTGACGCTTTCGGCGGTTGTACTCTCAGAGTACTTAACCGCTTAAGTAACTTTATTATATGGCACGAAAAAAGCGCCGTCAATCCCCTTTTTGTTTTTTGGAGCTCTATACAATATTCTCGTATCATTTTTGTATAACCTGCACAGTTACCCGGCGCGAAGTGCAAAAAAACAGCAGGGCGGGGGCATTTCCCCGCCCTGCTGCTGTTCATGTATGCTTGTTCGTTTTCCCCGTCTGCCGCTCCTGCAGCAGGGCGCGGGTCTGTGCGGCGTTGCGCCGGATCTCCTCCTTCAGCGCGTCGAGCGACGCGAATTTGCGCTCCGGGCGCAGGAAATCCGTCAGCTCCAGCCGTAAAAAATGGCCGTACAGGTCGCCGTCGAAGTCCAGCAGCCACGGCTCGACCGTAACGGCGTCGCCGTGGACGGTCGGCCGGACGCCGATGTTGACGACCGCCATGCGCCGCTGGCCGTCAAACTCCGCCCACCCGGCATAGACGCCGAAGCGCGGGATGAGAATGCCGTCCGCCGGGCGGAGATTCGCCGTTGGGATGCCGAGCGTGCGGCCGAGCTTCTGCCCGCTGACGACCGTGCCGGACAAAATGTGCGGATGTCCCAAAAAGCGGACGGCACGGGCGGCCTCGCCCTGCTCCAAAAGCGAGCGGATGAGGGTCGACGACACCGTCTCGCCCTCCAGCGTGATCTTCGGGATGCAGGCGCAGCCGATGCCGAGCGTTTCGCACAGCGCCTGCAGGCGCTCCGGCGTACCCTCGGCGCGTGCGCCGAAGCGGAAATCGTGCCCGCAGACGACAAAGGCGGCGCGGTGCTGCGCGGACAGCGTCTCGCGCACGAAATCCTGCCACGGCTGCGCCATGGTTGCGCGGTCAAAATGCAGCGTGCGCACCTCGTCGATGCCGTAGCGCGTGCGCATTAAAAATTCGCGCTCCTGCGGCGTGTTGAGCAGTGGCACGTCTGCGCCGAAGACCAGCGTGTCCGGGTGGGTGTCGAAGGTCAGCGCGGCGGCGGGCAGACCGAGGCGGTCAGCCACCTCACGCGTTTTTTTCAGCAGGCCGCCGTGGCCGAGATGCACGCCGTCAAAAAAACCGAGCGCGAGAACACAGGGTCGATTCATAGGAATTCCTCGTAACGTGAATAATTAAACGGTCAGATTGCCGCGTCGGGCTTTGCCCTCCTCGCAATGACATAACAGGAGCCTCTTCAGATAGAAGCCGTAGGGCGCGACCACTGGGCGCGCCGGTGCAGGCACTTTCGATTTTGTCAATGCGAGGAGCGATCTCAGAGCTGCCGACCGCATACAAACCCGGTTTGCAGGGATATGTCCCGCCCTGCATGGCTATGCCGGGTCGAAAAAGCTCTTGACTGTCTTGAGCGTGCCGTCTGTGACCTCGCACAGCGCCAGAAACTCGCCGTCGCGACCGTAGACGCGGTAGCGTCCCGCGCCGGGCTTGCAGGTAAAGGCCGCGCCGTTGCGGACGCATTTTTCCTGCGCGGGCGTCAGGGTCAGGCGCGGCAGCGCCGCAAAGAGCGTGTCAACGGGCCGCAGGAGCGCTTGCGGCGCAGGATGCGCGACGATCTCGTCCAGCGTAACGGCGTCTCCGATGGAATACGCCCCGGCCTGCACGCGGCGCAGCGCCGCCATGCACCCGCCGCAGCCGAGCGCGGCGCCGATGTCGTGGCAGAGGGTGCGGATGTAGGTGCCCTTCGAGCAATGAACGCGAAGGCGCGCGGAATCGTTGGAAAAATCCAGCAGTTCGATGGAAAAAACGGTGATTTCACGGGGCTTTCGTTCGATCTCCTTGCCCGCGCGCGCCAGCTCATAGAGCTTTTTGCCGCCGATCTTGACGGCGGAATACATCGGCGGGAGCTGCTGCTGCGCGCCCGTGAAGCGCGGCAGGACGGCGCGGAGGGCCGCCTCATCGACGTCCACCGGGCGCGTTTGAAGCACCGTGCCCGTCGTGTCCTGCGTGTCGGTCGTCAGGCCGAGACGCAGCGTCGCCTCATAGGTCTTGTCCGCGTGCTCGAAGAACTCGACCGCGCGGGTCGCGCGCCCGACAAACACCGGCAGGACGCCCGTCGCCATCGGGTCGAGGGTGCCGCCGTGGCCGATGCGCTTTTCGCGCAGCACGCCGCGCAGCTTGCTCACCACGTCCTGCGACGTCCAGCCGGCGGGCTTGTCCACGATCAGGATGCCGCTTGCCATTACAGCGCCACTCCTTCGGCGCGCAGGGCGTCCAGAATCGCGGCCTTGGCGGCCTCGATGCCGCCTTCGATGCTCGCGCCGGCAGCCGCCCTGTGGCCGCCGCCGCCGAGGCGGGCGCAGATCTCCGAGGCGTTGTAATTGGGCGAGGTGCGCACGGAGATCTTGCCGCGTTCGCCCTCCTGCCGCAGCATGACCGCGATCTCGACACCCGCGATCTCGCGGCCGAAGCCGGAGATGTCGTCGATGTCGTCCTCGGTCAGGCCCAGCTCGTCGCGCAGGGCGTCGGGAATGGCGCTGACGGCGACTCTTCCGCCGTCAAAGAACTCCGTCGTCTGCGTCAGGTGCGCCTCGAGCTGCAGGCGCGGCAGGCGCTTGGTCAGGAACATGACCTGATTGATCGCGAAGGTGTCCGCGCCGCAGTCGATGCACATCGCAGCCGCGCGGAGGGTAGCAGCCGTCACGTTGCTGAAGCGGAAGCAGCCCGTGTCCGTCGAGAGGCCGACATAGAGCGCCTCGGCGGTGCGCTTGCCGACGGGCGCCTTCATTTCCTGCAGCAGCGCGAGGATGATCTCGGCGCAGGCGGCGGCGGACGGGTCGACGCAGCCCAGCGGCGCGAAGTCGCCGCTGCGGGCGTGGTGGTCGAGCTTCAGCTGGATTTGGTTAACATAATCTATAGCGCTGTATGCCAGCATCGTGTCCGCCGCGACGTCCACACTGACCAAGAATGCGTTGGCCGGGACGGAAGAGACGGTCAATTCGTCCAGATACGGGCGGAATTTTGCGGTAAACTGCGGATTTTCCAGGACGGCTGCCTTCTTTCCGAGGGCACGCAGGCCGCAGCAAAGCGCCGCCGCCGAGCCGATGGTGTCTCCGTCCGGGCGGCGGTGAGTTAACATAATATAGTTATCGTTGCGCAGCAGAAGCTCCGCCGTCTCACAGATCGTCAGCAGCTTCATCGTCGGAATCCTCCGGAATGTCGAGCTTGGACAGCAGCTCCAGAATGTGTGCGCCCTGGGTGATGGAGTCGTCGCTCTGCCACTGCAGCTCCGGCGTGTAGCGAAGCTGCAGGCTTCTGCCCAGCTCGCGGCGCAGGTAGCCCGCCGAGGACTTCAAGCCCGCAAGGGTCTCCTTGGTGTACTCCTTGTCCAGCAGCGAGACATAAATTTTCGCGTAACGGAGATCGGGCGTCGTCTCGACGCGGGTGATCGACAGCATGGTCCTGTGCACGCGCGGATCCTTCAGCTCGCGCAGAAGGTCGGACAGCTCGCGCTGGATCTCCTCGTTGATGCGTCCGATGCGGTTGGATGCCATAAACGGTACCTCCTTTGGAAAAAAGCGGGAGCGGTCGAGCGCTCCCGCAGTGGAATTGGGATGTTTAGCGCGGGATCTCCTCCATGACGAAGCATTCGAAGACGTCGCCCTCGCGGATGTCGTTGAATTTCTCGACGGACATACCGCATTCGTAGTTCGCGGCGACCTCCTTGACGGAGTCCTTGAAGCGCTGGAGCGAGCCGATATTGCCCTGATAGATGACAATATTGTCGCGCAGGACGCGCACCTGCGCGTCGCGGGTGACCTTGCCGTCCTTGACGTAGCAGCCAGCAATGGTGCCGATGGCGGAGACCTTGTAGGTCTGGCGCACCTCGGCGTGGCCGATGACGGCCTCGCGGTACT
>CAZVSJ010000078.1:0-4056 GCA_964629755.1 uncultured Oscillospiraceae bacterium
TCGGCGGAGATGTCCATGGTGGTCTCGGCGCCGCGGTGCACGCCGCCGATGCCGCCGGTGGCAAAGACCTTGATGCCGGCCATGTGGGCGATGATCATGGTGGTGGTGACGGTGGTGGCGCCGTCTTCGCCGCGCGCGCACAGGACGGCGAGGTCGCGGCGGGACGCCTTGGCAATGTCAGTCCCCTTCTTGCCGAAATATTCGATCTCTTCTTCGGTCAGGCCGGCCTTGAGGCGGCCGCCGATGATGGCGATGGTCGCGGGGACGGCGCCGTTCTCGCGGACGATCTTCTCGACAGCCAGCGCGGTCTCGACGTTCTGCGGATAGGGCATACCGTGGGAGATGATGGTGGATTCCAGGGCGACGACGGGCTTGCCGGCGGCGAGGGCCTCGGCGACTTCGGGCTTGATGTCCAGATACTTGTTCAGCATGATGTATTCCTCCAAAAACAGTTTATTGATTCGCAATGCGCGCTCTGACGGCGGAGGCCGAAAGCGCGGGGTTGATGGTCTCAAAGCTCTCGATGGCGATGGCGGCGGCAGCGGCGGCACAGGCGGCCGTGCTTTCCAGGTCGGTGCCCTCTAAGTAAGCCCACGCCAGCGCAGCCATGAAGGCGTCGCCCGCGCCGGTGGCGTTGCGCATGGTCGCCTCGCAGCAGGGCACAAGGCGCATTTCCTTGCGGTCGGCGGCGAGCACGCCGTCCGTGCCGAGGGAGATGAACACGCGGTGCAGGCCGGTGTCCAGCAGGGTCTGCGCCGCAAGGCGCAGGCTCTCGTCGTCCGTGATCTGCACGCCCGAGAGCAGCTCGGCCTCGATGCGGTTGGGCTTGAGGGTGTGGAGCCTGCCGAGGATGGGCTTGAGCTTGGCGGCCTTGGCCGTGGAGACGGGGTCTGCGAAGATCGGCGCGGTGCAGTGCTCCGTCAGGTAGCGCAGGGAGTCTGCGGGGATGTTCGTGTCCGTCACGACGAGCTGGGCGTTATTGAGCAGCGACAGGTTCGCAGCGAGGTAGGCCGGGGTGATGCGGTCGCAGATCTCCATGTCGGAGACGGCCAGCGCCATGTCGCCGTCGCAGTCGTTGAGGAAGAGGTAGGTCGGCGTTGCGCCGCCGGGGACGGTGAGGGCGTGGCTGATGTCGATGCCCAGCTCCCCGCAGGAGGCGGCGATGCGCTGGGCGTAGAGGTCGTCGCCGAAGGCCGTCAGGAAGCGGACGTCCACGCCGAGCAGGCTCATGTTGTGCGCGATGTTGCGCCCGACGCCGCCGAGGCTCATGCGCACCTTGCCGGGGTTGGAGTCCTTCGCGACGAGCGGCGCGAACGAGCGCCCACCGATGTCCATATTCACGCCGCCGACCACGACGGCGTAGGTGCCGGAGCGCAGGACGTAGCCCTTGCCCGCGATGTAGCCCTTTTTCATCAGGTTGGAGATGTGTACCGCGACGGACGAGCGCGTGATGCCCGCCATCTCGGCCAGACGCTCCTGCGAGATCATGGGATCGGCCTCGATCCATTGCATGATCTGCCGTTCGCGCTGTGTCATTGCCGCCACCGTCCTCTCGTTTGTGTCTCCATCATATCACAGCATACCTCTGTTGTCAATAGAAAATCTAAAGAAATATTTAGAAAATAATTAAGTGTTTATTCCTATTAAAGGAACTCTCGCGTGAATCCCCGTAGGGCGCGCCGGTGCAGGAACTACCACCATTGTACAAACCCGTTCCGCTGTACTGTCCGCTGCGCAAAAAAACGGAGAACATCGCTGTTCTCCGTCCTTTTTTCTGTCAAATGAAACCGGTCACTATTTCAGCGGTCGCGGTGTATCGACCAAACCGAGGATATAGTCGGCCGAGACCCGATAAAATTTGGCCAGCAGGATCAGTTTTTCACCGCTGATGTCCGCTTTGCCCGTCTCGATCTTGCTGTACTGCTGCTGGGAGGTCTTGAGCAGTTTCGCGACCTCAGCTTGGCTTAAATCCCGGTCTTCTCGTAAATCTCTGATCCTGTACATCTTTTCTCTCCTTTTTCATTGTTTCCCCATTTTACTCTACACCTAAAAGTTGTATTGACTTTTACGCCTTTTAGGTGTAACATGATTATGAAGAAAGAAAAAGGCAAAATGTATAACGACGGGAGAACAAAAAAGATGAACGAATTAGAAAACTCAATGTACAATGTGGCTTGGCTGCGAACGCACTTCGGGCTTTCCCAAAAACGAATGGCAGAGCTTTTGCGAATCAGCATCTACAGTATCAGCAAAATTGAAAATGGTATATTCCCTCCACGTCTATGCGTGGTGTCATCTTCAATATCTCAGACCATTTCGGCATCCGTCCGATAGATTTGGTGAGCAGGAAGCTCAGTGGGGAAGACATTGTGCATAGTAAAATTGTATTTTAAAAACAGGATGGAATGTAAACCACCATCAACCGAAGGATTTATCTCCACGGTGTCGGGAACGCCTCCGGGATGCCGGGCGGGCAGAGCTGCTTTTCCAACCACAGAACGTCATACCACGCGCCGTGCTTGAAGCCGACATCCTTAAACCGCGCCGCGTCGCGGTAGCCGAGGGCGCGGTGGAACGCGACAGAGGGCGCGTTGGCCGAGGTGACGACGGCGAAGACCTTCCGCACGCCCATATCGCTCAAAATCTCCTCGATCTGCGCGTAGAGCCGCCGCCCGACGCCCCTGCCCCGCGCCTGCGGCGCGAGATAGCACGAGATCTCGGCGTTCCACGCGTAGGCCGCCCGCTCAAAGGCGCGCCCGGCGTAGGCGTAGCCCAGCACGGCGCCGTTTTCCTCGTAGACGAGCCACGGATAAACCGCGATGTGCGCCCGGAGGCGTTCTGAAAATTCCTGCGGCGTCGGCGTCTCATATTCAAAGCTCACCGCCGTATTGCGGACAAATTCGTCGTAAATCGACAGCATGGCCGGCACGTCAGCCGGCTGCGCGGATCGGATCGGCATGATTCTCAGCTCCTTTGGCTATATCTTAGCACATATTGCGAAAAAGTACAGCCCAAACCCTTGCAAAACGGCGTTCTTCTGGTATACTCGTAGCGTAGGAAGGAGGCTTGCCTTGAAAACGAAGACAAAATTTCATCCCTTCGGTCTGCGCGTCGTCAAGACCGCCGTCTCGGTCACACTCTCGGCCGCACTGGTGCGGCAGTTTGCGACGGATTCGCTGTCCGTGTTCTACGCCGCGTTCGGCGCGCTCATCGCGATGGACACGACCTTCTCCAAATCCCTCATGCAGGGGCTGACGCAGCTCGTCGGCGTGCTGGCCGGCACGGTGTTCGGCTATGTGTCGGTGCTGCTGTTTCCGGGCGCGACGCCCGCGTGGATCGCCGGGCTCGGCGTGCTGCTGCTCATCGTCCTGTGCAACACGATGAAGCTGCCCTTTACCGCCTCGCTCTCGTGCATCATCTTCCTGTCGGCCTGCCTGACGCCGACGGACGACATTTTACGCGATTCCCTGTTCCGCCTGCGCGACACCTCGGTCGGCGTGGGCATCGCCCTGCTCGTCAACGCCGCCGTGCGCCCTTACAACAACAAAAAGCGCATCGCCCACCTGCTTGCGAAGCTGCGCGCTTTCCTGCCGCAGGCGCTGGAGAAGATCGTCGTACAGGAGCAGTTCCCCGACCTGCAGCCGGCCGTCGAGCTGCTGCGCCTGTTAGACCGCGAGCTGGCGCTGTACCATTCGCAGCACTTTTTCCACCGCAAAAATGACGAGGAAGCGCTGCTGCGCGGCTGCTACCAGCTTGCTGAGCGCATGGTGCAGGAGCTGGAGGCGATCTGCGGCATGGATTCGCTGGGTGACCTCGCCATGGAGAACGCCGCCGCCATGCAGGAGCTGGGGCTTGAGCTGCCGGAGGCGGGGCTTCCGGCGCGCAAGTGCACGCGGCACGACACCATCGTGATGAATTACCACCTGGAAAAGCTCCTGAGCGCCTACCGCTACCTGACGGAGCTGATGGAGCAGTAGAAAAAACACGGGAAAAGCACTTGCAAATCCGCTTTCCCCGTGGTATAGTGTGTATAGAGAGGTGCTGCCGACGAACGGT
>CAZVSJ010000078.1:4156-7535 GCA_964629755.1 uncultured Oscillospiraceae bacterium
CACATACACTTGTTGTCCTCACTGCGTTCGCGGCGGCAGGGACAGTAGCCGCCCGTCTGCTTCAGACCCTCTTTGACCGTGCGGACAAGCTCGGCGTCCGGATTGAGCGTGATCTTCATGGCGTTCTCCTTGTTTCTTAATATGTCAGCCCCTTCGGATAGAAGAAGCGGATGGCGTTCGGTACGACCTCAAAGGCCGCCTCCTTGCGCAGCAGCAGCTCGCCGTCGAGGTTGATCTCGCTCTTTTCGTCGCAGCGCACGACGATGCGCTTGCAGCGGAAGTGGCGGATCAGCTCCGGAAGCTCGGCGTAAAGGCCCTTTTTGTATTTGCCGATGACGTTCGCGACGGTCACGCGGGAGACATCCTTGACCAGAAGCACGTCGAGCAGGCCGTCGTCCGGCTGCGCCTCCGGCACGGGGTTGAAGCCGCCGCCGTACCAGCGGCCGTTCGCGATGCAGATGAGCGTCCGGCGGCCGTTATAGACCTCGCCGTCGATCTCGACGGAGTAGTTGCGGTGCACGCCCTTGACGAGGTTCACGCCCGTCGAGAGGATGTACGCGCCGGAGCCGGTGACGAGCGGCAGGCGCTTATACTTGCTGATGGAGGTGCCGATGCGGGCGTCAAAGCCGATGGAGCAGATGTTCAGCGCGTACTGGTCGCGGCCGCAGCGGATCAGGTCAAAATTCGCCACGTCGCCGTCGAGCAGGCGGTTCAGGTCTTTAAACGCGGTCGGGTCGGAGAAAATGCGGATAAAATCGTTGCCCGAGCCGCCCGGAAAATGCGTCACCGCGGCGTTGCGGTAGCCGACGGCGCCGTTGACGACCTCGTTGAGCGTGCCGTCGCCGCCGCAGGCGTAGATGCGCACGGGGTCGCCCGTCGCGGCGGCCGCCTGCGCGATGCGCGTGCAGTCGCCGGCGCACCGCGAGACCAGGATCTCGTAGGCAAGGCAGCGCTTGTCGCACGTCTCGCGGATCTTTTGCGTGAATTCGCCCGTGTGGTCATATTTGCCCGCCGCGGGGTTGATGATAAACAGATGCTTCATCCCGCCGTCCCCCTGAACATCAAAAATACATATAAACGTTACATTGCAGTCTGCCGTTATAGAGCTTGCGCTTCTTGGTCGCCTGCTTCCCGAAATAGTGCTCGAACTCGGCCTCGGACGAGATGATGTATTTTTTCCACCCGTCCGCGAATCTGAGGTGCCGCCCGAAAGCGCGCACGAGCTGCTGCGCCGCGCGCTGCTCGAGCATCCGCTCGCCGTAGGGCGGGTTGCATACCAGCACGCCGCTGTCGCAGGGCAGGCTCATCTTCGTCGCGTCGGCCTCGCGGAAGTCGATATACTTCGCCACGCCGGCCTTTTTGGCGTTGGCGATGGCGATGGAGAGCGAATTGGGGTCGATGTCCGTGCCGAGGATGCGGTATTCGCCGCGGAACTCCAGATCCTTCGCCTCCTGCCGCGCCTGCGTCCAGACCTCCTGCGGAACGCACGCCCATTTCTGCGCGGCGAACTCGCGGCTCAACCCCGGCGCGCGGTTGAGGGCGGTGAGGGCGGCCTCGATGACAATGGTGCCCGACCCGCAGAAGGGATCCCAGAAGAAGTCCCGGCCGCGATAGCGCGAGAGGTTGACGAGAGCGGCGGCCATCGTCTCGTGCAGGGGCGCCTCGTTGCCCACGGCGCGGTAGCCGCGCTTGTGCAGGCTGACGCCGGAGGTGTCGAGGAAGACCTCGCAGATATCCTTCATGATCGAGAAGCGGAGCTGGTACGTCTCGCCCGTCTCGGGCAGCCACGTCAGGCCGTATTTCGCGCCGAGGCGGTCGACGGCGGCCTTTTTGGCGATGGCCTGGCAGTCCGGCACGCTGTGAAGCTGCGAATCGAGGCTGTAGCCCTTGACCGGGAAGGCGCCCTCCTTCGGGACGAAGCGCTCGAGCGGAATGGCCTTCACGCCCTGATACAGCTCCTCGAAGCTCCGCGCGGGAAACCGCGCCAAAAGGAGCATCACCCGCTCGCCCATGCGCAGCCGGACGTTCGCCCGCGCCATATCGGCAAAATCGCCGTCAAAGAACACGCGGCGGTCCTCCACGCGGACATTTTCCAGCTTCATGCGGCGCAGCTCGTCGCCCACCAGTCCCTCCAGCCCGAACAGGCACGGGACTGCCATCGTCAGTTTTTCCATAGATCCCCCAATGCTCGCACACGATGCGGGGCAGGGGTACACCCCCACCATACAGTTGATAGAGTTATTATACCGAATCCTGCGCGGCATTGCAATGCCAAATGCAGGGTTTTGACAAAAAATGCAAGACACCGCCATTCCGAAACCTATTGACTTTCCCCGCAGTTGTGCTAAACTAAGGATAGAAGGAGGTGGTCGCCATGCCACAAATGGAGTGGGTCTGGCTGTGCGCCCTCATCGTCTTCGCCATTTTGGAGGCCGCCACGAGCACACTTGTCTCTCTGTGGTTCATCGGCGGTTCCCTGACGGCGATGATCGCCGCGCTGTGCGGCGCGGACGTGTGGCTGCAGCTTCTGCTGTTCTTCGCTGTTTCCGCGGTTTTGCTTGTCGCGCTGCGTCCGCTGGCGAAAAAGTACCTGATCCCGCGCACACAGCAGACGAACGCCCGCAGCAACATCGGCAAGCACGCCGTCGTCACCGAGCGCATCGACACGCTCAGCGGCAAGGGCGCGGTCAGGATCGGCGGCGTCGAATGGTCGGCCCGCACGCCGGGTGACGCGCCCATCGAGGCCGGCACGGTCGTGCGCGTCACGGACATCGTCGGCGCGAAGGTCTGCGTCGTACCCGTCACAAAAGAGGAGGAAAGCAAATGAGTGAGTTCTGGGAAAACTATTCCGCAATCATCATCATCGCCGCAGTCGCCATTATCCTGTTCATCATCATCATTAAAAACATCTCGATCGTCCAGCAGTCCCGCGCCTACGTCATCGAGCGTCTGGGCGCGTTCTCGGCGGTCTGGGAGGTCGGCATCCACTTCAAGATCCCCTTCATTGAGCGCATCGCCCGCCGCGTGAGCCTGAAGGAGCAGGTGCTCGACTACCCGCCCCAGCCCGTCATCACGAAGGACAATGTCACCATGCAGATCGACACGGTCGTCTATTTCCAGATCACCGACCCGAAGCTCTACACCTACGGCGTCGAGCAGCCGATGGTCGCGATGGAGACGCTGACCGCCACCACCCTGCGTAACATCATCGGCGACCTCGAGCTCGACCAGACCCTCACCAGCCGCGACGTCATCAACACCAAGATGCGCGCCATCCTGGACGAGGCGACCGACCCGTGGGGCATCAAGGTCACGCGTGTCGAACTGAAGAACATCCTCCCGCCGCAGGACATCCAGTCCTCGATGGAAAAGCAGATGA
>CAZVSJ010000079.1:0-7241 GCA_964629755.1 uncultured Oscillospiraceae bacterium
CTTTTGGCATAGTAAACACCCCACTTGTTAGATAGTATATCATACTGTCTAACAAATGGGGTGCAGTTCACATCAATCCCTGCCGGTTTTTGCGGGTCAGAATCAATAATTCTCCGCGCGGACCTCGAAATAGGCCTGCGGATGGGCGCAGACGGGGCAGACCTCCGGCGCCTTTTCGCCCATGACGAGGTGACCGCAGTTGCGGCACTCCCACATGGTCTTGCCGGCCTTCTCAAAGACGGTCTGCATTTCGATGTTGTTCAGAAGGGCGCGGAAGCGCTCCTCATGCGACTTTTCGATCATCGCGACGCCGCGGAACTGCTCGGCCAGCTCATGGAAGCCCTCTTCGTCGGCCTCCTTGGCGAAGCGGTCGTACATATCCGTCCACTCGTAGTTTTCGCCCTTGGCGGCGGCTGCGAGGTTCGCCTTGGTGTCGCCGATGCCCTCGAGCGCCTTGAGCCAGAGCTTTGCGTGCTCCTTTTCGTTCTCCGCGGTCTTCAGGAAAAGTGCGGCGATCTGCTCATAGCCCTGCTTCTTTGCGACGCTTGCGAAGTAGGTGTACTGGTTGCGTGCCTGGCTCTCGCCGGCAAAGGCCTCACGAAGATTCAGTTCGGTTTTTGTGCCTGCGTATTTCATGCTGTTACCTCCGTAATTTCATTTGGTAAGAATAGCATACCCCAAATCCGCCGCAAATGCAAGAGAGGAAAAAACAATTTTAGGGATTGACAACGGCGTGCGGCGGTGGTATAATGCGGAAAACCGTTGAAGATGAGCAAGTAAGCGCAGCGCTGAGATCACAGAGAGCCGCCGTTGGTGGAAGTGCGGTATGGAGGGCTGCGCCGAATGGGCATCGGAGGGCGAGCCGAACGTGCAGTAGGCGAGACGGAGAGGGCGCTCCGTTATCAAACGTCAGCGTATGACAGTACGCGCAAAGTGGGCGCAATGCGTCAAGCCGGGTGGCACCGCAGGATGATTTTTCACTCCTGTCCCAGCAAATTTCTGGGACAGGAGTTTTTCTATACTCTTTTCCCAAACAGAATTTGAAAGGAGAAACACATCATGGCAAATCAGAAGGAAATCCCGTACAAGATCTACTTGGAAGAATCGGAGATGCCGCAGGCATGGTACAATGTCCGCGCGGATATGAAGAATAAGCCCGCACCCCTGCTCAATCCGGGCACGGGGAAGCCCATGACGCTTGAAGAGCTTTCCGGCGTGTTCTGCCGCGAGCTTGCCGAGCAGGAGCTGGACAACGACACGCCGTTCATCCCCATCCCGCAGGAGATCCGCGATTTTTACAAAATGTACCGCCCGTCGCCGCTGGTGCGCGCCTACTGTCTGGAGAAAAAGCTCGGCACGCCGGCGCACATCTACTATAAATTTGAGGGCAACAACACCTCCGGCAGCCATAAGCTCAACTCCGCCATCGCGCAGGCTTATTACGCCAAGAAGCAGGGCCTCAAGGGCGTGACGACCGAGACGGGCGCCGGCCAGTGGGGCACGGCACTGTCGATGGCCTGCTCCTACTTTGACCTCGACTGCAAGGTCTTCATGGTCAAGGTGTCCTACGAGCAGAAGCCCTTCCGCCGCGAGGTCATGCGCACCTACGGCGCGTCGGTCACGCCGTCGCCGTCGAACACCACGAACGTCGGCAGAAAGATCCTGGAGGAATTCCCCGGCACGACCGGCTCCCTCGGCTGCGCGATCTCCGAGGCGGTGGAGGCTGCCGTGACGCACGAGGGCTACCGCTACGTCCTCGGCAGCGTCCTGGCGCAGGTGCTCCTGCACCAGAGCGTCATCGGTCTGGAGGCCAAGGCCGCGCTCGATAAGTATGACATCAAGCCCGACATCATCATCGGCTGCGCCGGCGGCGGCTCGAACCTCGGCGGCCTGATCGCGCCGTTCGTCGGACAGAAGCTGCGCGGCGAGGCGGATATGCGCATCATCGCTGTCGAACCGGCCTCCTGCCCGAGCCTGACGCGCGGCAAATACGCCTACGACTTCTGCGACACCGGCATGGTCTGCCCGCTGGCGAAGATGTACACCCTCGGCAGCTCGTTCATCCCCTCTGCCAACCACGCCGGCGGCCTGCGCTATCACGGCATGAGCAGCATCGTCTCCCAGCTTTACGCCGACGGCTACCTCGAGGCGACGAGCGTCGAGCAGACGAGCGTGTTCGAGGCGGCGGAGATGTTCGCCCGCGTCGAGGGCATCCTGCCCGCACCGGAGAGCAGCCACGCCATCCGTGTCGCCATCGACGAGGCGCTCAAGTGCAAGGAGACGGGCGAGGAGAAGAACATCGTCTTCGGCCTGACCGGCACGGGCTATTTCGACCTCGTCGCGTACCAAAAGTACAACGACGGCGAGATGGGCGATTTTATCCCCACCGATGAGGACATCGCTAAGAGCCTCGCCAAGCTGCCGAATATCGGCTGAATCGTAAAAAAGCTCCCTGCGCTTTTTCGGCGCAGGGAGCTTTTTCGTCAGAAATCTCTATTTCAGCAGCATTTCGCCGGCTTTGTAGATGTCGCCGGCGCCGACGGTGAGGATGATGTCGCCCTCCTGCGCGACGGAGCGCAGATAGGCGGCGACCTCCGGCAGCGTCTCAAAGAAGACGGCACCGTCGATTTGTTTGGCAAGGTCGAGCGAGGAAATGCCGAGCTTATTGCTCTCGCGGGCGGCGTAGATCTCGGCCAGCACCGCCACGTCCACGCGGCGCAGCTCGCGGACGAAATCGTCGAACAGCGCCTTCGTGCGCGTGTAGGTGTGCGGCTGGAAGGCGAGGATGATGCGCTTGTAGCCCATCGTCTTGACCGAGTCGATCAAGGCGTGCAGCTCGCCGGGGTGGTGGGCATAGTCGTCAAAGACGTCCGCGCCGTTGAAGCTGCCCTTGCGCTCCATGCGGCGTCCGGCGCCGGTGAACGTGGCAAGCCCCTCGGTGACATATTCGCCCTCGATGCCCATGACATAGGCGGCGGCGGCAGAGGCCAGCGCGTTATAGACGTTGTGCTTTCCGTAGACCACCAGCTCCACATGGCAGTAGCGTTTGCCGCGGCAGACAACGTCAAAGGAGCGGAAATCCCCGGAGAGATTGACCGGGTGGATGTCGTTCTTCCGGTCGATGCCGAAGGTGATGTAATTCAGGTCGGCAAGGGCGGCGACGGTGTTTTCGTCGTCGCCGTTGGCGATGACATAGCCCGTGCGCGGAACAAGCCCGGCGAATTTGCGGAACGAGCGCTGCACGGCGGCAAGATCCTTGAAATAGTCGAGGTGGTCGGCCTCGATGTTGTTGATGATGGCGACGGTGGGATAGAAATTCAGGAAGGAATCGCAGTATTCGCAGCTTTCCATGATGATGGTGTCGCCGTTGCCGACGCGGTGGCCGGCCTTGAGCAGCGGCAGATAGCCGCCGAGCATGACGGTCGGGTCGCGCTGCGCCTGCATGAAAATGTGGGTGATCATCGAGGTGGTGGTCGTCTTGCCGTGCGTGCCGGAGACGCAGATGGCGTTTTTGTATTCGCGCATGATGAGACCCCAGGCCTGCGCCCGCTCAAAGACGGGGATGCCCATGGCGCGGGCGGCGGCGATCTCGGGGTTGTCATTATGCGCGGCTGCCGTGCGGATGATGCAGTCCGCGCCCTCAATATTCTTCGCGTTGTGGCCGATGTGTACCTCGATGCCTTTTTCGATCAGCTCGTCGGTCGAGACGGACGAGTTCATGTCCGAGCCGGTGACGGTCATGCCCATGCCGCGCAGCACGAGGCCGAGCGGACGCATCGACACGCCGCCGATGCCGATCAGGTGAATATGTTTGCCGGGGACGAGATAAGCGTCCAGCCGTTTACGGATTGCCATAGTCAGAAAGACCTCCAATTAAAAATCGCCTATATAGTATACAGCATCGGCGGACAATTTACAAGGAAAATATCAACGGAGTGCGGCGATCGCGGGCGGCAGGAGCGCTTCGGGCAGGGTGAAGCAGAGCGTCCGCCCGTCCGGATGCGGAAACGTCAGCCGCCATGCGCACAGCGCAAGGGCGCCGCCGCTGACTGCGCCGTACTTCCGGTCGCCGCACAGAGGACAGCCGCGCGAGGCGAGCTGCACGCGGATCTGGTGCGTCCTGCCCGTATACAGGCGGACGCGCAGCAGGGCGCAGCCGTCTGCGCCGCGTGCTTCGACGCGGTAAGAGAGCCTTGCCTCCTTCACGCCCGCGCGTTTGCGCTTGACAACGTAGGTCTTGTTCTTTGCACGGTCGTGAAACAGCAGATCCGTCAGCTCCGCAGCGTCCACGGACGGCGCTTTTTCGCACACGGCGAGATATTCCTTGGAAAACCCGTCCTGCATCCGCGCACTGAGATACGCCGCCGCCTCCTGCGTCTTGGCAAAGACCATCAGGCCGCTGACCTCGCGGTCGAGCCGGTGGACGGGATAGACCGTGCGCGGTGTGAGCAGGTCGGGCATCGAACGCTTGCCGGAGGTATCCTTTGCAGAGAGCACGCCTGCGGGCTTATGGCAGACGAGCACCTGCGCGTCTTCGTAAAAGACGGTCACATCCGCGCTTCCAGCTTCGCAAGAATCCGTTCGCACTGCTCCAACACCCTTCCAATGTCATGTTCCGTAAAACAACCGCCGCGCAGGACGGGCTTTCCCCGCACAAAGACGGAGTCGACCTGACTGCCGCTGCCCGCGTAGAGCAGGTTGGTCAGGATGCGGCGGCGGTTGGTCGTGCTGAGGTCGTCCGTGCGCACGAGGGAGAAATCCGCCTGATACCCGACAGCGATTTTCCCGAGATCTTTATAGCCCAGCGCAGCCATGCCTGTCTCGGTCAGCATCCGGTAGCACTGTCCGGCGGGCAGGACGGTCGGGTCGAGGGTCAGCACCTTTTGCAGATAGCTGCCGTGGCGTGCCTCGCGCAGCAGATCCCGGTTGGCGCTCGAGGCTTCGCCGTCGCAGCCAAAGCCGACGCGGACGCCGGTCTTTAGCATCTGCGCAATGCGCGGCGCACCGTCGGAGAGCTTCATGTTGGTCGAGGGGCAGTGCGCAACGACGGCCTTCGTCTGTGCCAGGAGGTCGATCTCGCCGTCGGACAGCCAGATCGCGTGCGCGAGGATCGTGTTTTCGTCCAGTACGCCGAGGTGCGCCAGCTCCTCGGCCTCGCCGCGCCCCGTCCATTGGCGCACGCGCTCCGTCTCCGCCTTGCCCTCGGCAAGGTGGGTGTGGTAGACCAAACCGCGTTCGCGGGCGAACCGCTTGAGTGCGACCATCAGCTCCGGCGTGCAGGCCGGGCGTCCCTGCGGCACGGCGGCGGCGCGCAAAAGGCCCTTGCCGTGCCAACGGTCGTAGAGATACTCGGCCTGCCGGAGACATTCGTCTACGCTTGTGACCTTGATCTGCTCGTTTTCTGCGATATCCGTCGCGCCGATGCCGAAGGTCACGCGGAGGCCGGCGTCCTGATAGGCCTGCACGACCGCGTCGATGTGCGGGAAGTAGGTCATTTCGTTCACAGCCGTCACGCCGTAACGCAGGCTTTGCAGGCAGCCGAGCAGCACGCCGCAATACCACTCCTCGGCGGTGAGCGACCACTGCGCGGCGAGCATTTTTTGCAGCCATTGCGTGATGTTCATGTCGTCGAGCGGACCTTTGGTGAGGCTCTGCACCATATGGGTGTGGATGTCCGCCATGCCGGGAAGTGCCAGCATCCCGTGCGCGTCGAGTGTCTCGCATTGCGCGGAAAGTTGCGGCGCAACGGCGGAAAACCGTCCGTTTTCGATCAAAAGATCGGCAGGAGCGGTTGTCAAGGTGTCAAAATCCGGCAGAAGGACGTTCTTGATCAGAAGCATAGCAGGGCCTCCGCAGCGGCGGCGAACAGGCGGCGCCTGCCCTCGTCGGGATC
The DNA here is from genome assembly GCA_964629755.1 of uncultured Oscillospiraceae bacterium. Taxonomy (GTDB): domain Bacteria; phylum Bacillota; class Clostridia; order Oscillospirales; family Oscillospiraceae; genus JAZOXB01. Next base: position 5,894 of record CAZVSJ010000079.1, read on the forward strand.
GGCAAGGCGGTCGCCCGTGGCATAGTTTTCGCTCACCAGCGCCAGCGAGGCGGCACGGAGCTTCAAAATGGAGGAGATGACATACAGGGCGCTCGTCTCGCCGTCGATCGCCTCAACGCCGAGCGCAGCCCAGTGCGCGATACGCGCTCTGCCCTCCTGCGACCACGGCGTTTCAAGGCTCGTGCAGTCGTGGCTGCGGAACAGCCCTGCGCCGACGCCCGCGTCCAGCAGCTTGCCGAGCAGACCGGGATCTGCCACGGCGGGGTAGGAGACGTCGATGTATTCCCTTGTTGCGCCCTCGCCGCGCACTGCGCCGGAGGCGGCCAGAAGCGTGCCGACCGGCGTCTCCGGCTGCAGGGCGGGACAGAGGCCGAGCTTGACCACGGCCTTGACGCCGAGATGGTTCAGCTCCTCCACGGCGATCGCGGCGGGCATACAGCCGAAGCCGCAGCTCATCACGCTCAGCGGCTTTCCGTGGAAGCTGCCCGTATAGGTCACATATTCGCGGTATTCTCCGACCTTCTTCGCACCGTCCATCAGTGATGCGTAAAACGGCACCTCCAGCGGGTCGGACGTCAGAATGACCCGCGGCGCGACCATCGTCTCGTCGATGCCGAGATGGTGCATCGTCCCGTCCGCGTGTGTCAGCTTCATACTGCCAAAGCTCATAGTCCCGCCTCCTTCAACAGCTCCGCAGCGCGGAGCGCGATGCGCGAAGCAAGCTCGATCCGCTTCGCCAGAAAACCCGGGTCTGCATACGCGCCGTAGACCTGCGAGCCGGGATCGGCAAACATCGAGCCGAGGGCAACGCAGATGCTGGCCGTGCGCAGGCCGAGCAGATGACCGTAGGTGAACAGCGTGCCGGATTCATTTTCCACGACGAGCACGCCCGTGTCGATCCACTTCTGCATCCGCTCGCGCAGGCCGGGATGGGCGGCTTTGGATTCCATGTAGAATGCGTCGTGGCTGCGGTAAAGGCCGACCAGCGGGTCGTCGCCCAGCTCGTGCGCCGCCTGCGTCAGGGCGCGGACGACGAAGGGATCGGCCACGGCGGGAAATTCCGGCGGCACAAGCTCAAAGCTCGCGCCCTCGCCGCGCACGCATCCGCTTGCGATCACGATGCGCCCCGGCTGCATCCACGGCTGCACGCCGCCGCAGGTGCCGACGCGGATGACCGTTTTTGCGCCCGCCTGCGCAAGCTCCTCCAATGCGCCTGCGACGCAGGAGCAGCCCATGCCGCTGCTGGTCACGCCGACGGGCGTGCCGTTTGCCGTATGTCCCGTATAGGTTGCATAGGTGCCGCGGTGGGCGGTGAATTCGGCGTCGCGGAAGAAGCCGGAGATGACCT
>CAZVSJ010000080.1:0-2069 GCA_964629755.1 uncultured Oscillospiraceae bacterium
ACCGTCAGCGGCACGTCGCCCGTGCCGGGAGGCATATCGACGAACATATAGTCCACATCCTCCCAGAACACGTCCGTCCAGAACTGCTTGACCGCGCCCGCGATGATCGGGCCGCGCCAGAGAACGGGGTCGTTCTCGTTGTCGAGCAGGAGGTTGATGGACATGATCTGAATGCCCGACTGACTGACGGCGGGATAGATCCCCTCCTCACTCGCGCCGGCGCATTCGCACACGCCGAATGCCTTCGGCACGGACGGGCCGGTGATGTCCGCGTCCAGAATGGCGGTGCGCTTGCCCGCCCGCTGCATCGCCGTGGCGAGCATGGCGGTGACAGTGCTCTTGCCGACGCCGCCCTTGCCGGAGACGACGGCGATGACCTTCTTCACCCTGGACTTGTCGTTCAGCTTGGCAAGCAGGCTTTCCTTCGTGCGCTCCGAGCAGCTTTCGCCGCAGGAGGAGCAATTTCCGCTGCATTGTTCACTCATAGTGTTTCTCCTTCCGATATTCGGCGGCGTGTCGTCGGCTTTGGCCGTATGATACACCGCGTTTGTAGCATAGTTGTATCCAAATCCGCTCAGATTTGAATTGTTTTATTCCAGTTCGGACATTGCCGCTTCCCATTGTGCCATCAGGCCCTCCAGCAGGCGTTCCTCGGTGCCGAGCTGCTCCGTCAGACTCATATATTCTTCATAGTCCGTGCCGGCGGCAAGCAGCGCCTCGTTCAGCGCCGCGACGCGCGTCTCCTGCGCGTCGATCTCGCGCTCCAAACGGCGCACGAGCTTTTCCGCCTCCTTGCTGCCGCCGGAGGGCTTAGGCTGCTTCTCCTTTTTCTTCGGCTGCTGCACGCGCTGCGCAGCCTCGTGCTCCTTGATCGCGCGATACTTGGCATAGCCGCAGGGGAAATCGCGGATCGTGCCGTTTTCCAGCTCCCAGATGCGCGTGGCGAATTTGTCGACAAAATAGCGGTCGTGCGAGACGAAGATCAGCGTCCCCTCGAATTCATCCACCGCGCACTCGACCCACTCGCGCGAGGCGACGTCGAGGTGGTTGGTCGGCTCGTCGAGGATGAGCAGGTTGATCTTCTCGTCCATCAGCATACACAGCCGCAGGCGCGACTGCTCGCCGCCGGAGAGCGTGCCGACCGTTTTGAACACGTCCTCGCCGGAGAACAGGAACGCGCCGAGGCGGTCGCGCGCCGTCTGGGGCGTGCAGTTTTTCTCATAGAGCATCGTGTCGTAGAGCGTCCGCTCCGGGTGGTCGAAGTGGATCACCTGCGGCAGGTACGCCCACTTGACCGAGGGGCCGAACTTGATCTTCCCCTCGCCCGGCAGCTCCCCAAGCAGGACGCGCAAAAAGGTCGTCTTGCCCGTGCCGTTGTCGCCCAAGAGGGCGATGCGTTCGCCGCCCTTGACCTTTAATTCAATGTCCGAAAAGAGCGTCCGGTCGCCGAAGCGCTTGGCCAGATTCTTGACGGACAGCACCTCGTCGCCGTGGAAGTCCTTTTCCCCGAAGCGGGCGCGCAGGGTCTTTTCCTTGGTCGGGCGTTCGGTCTTTTCGATGCGCTCCATGCGGTGCTGGATGGACATCGCGCGGCGGTAGAGCACACGGTTGTTGATGCCCCAGCCCTTCATGCGCTCGACGGTGTAGCCGAGCTGCCTGAGCTTCGCCTGCTCCTGCTCATACTGCTTGAGCTGGCGGTTGAAGCGCTCCTGCTTCTCCTGCAAATAGAAGGTATAGTTGCCGCTGTAAAAATCCGCCTTGCCGCCCGTGATCTCGATGATGCGCCCGACCACGCGGTCGAGGAAGAAGCGGTCGTGGGAGATGGTCAGCACCGTGCCCTTGAATTTGAGCAGGTATTCCTCCAGCCACTCGACGCTTTTGAGGTCCAGATGGTTGGTCGGCTCGTCCAAAAGCAAAATGTCCGTCTTTTCCAGCAGCAGGCGCGCCAGATTCACGCGGGTCTTCTCCCCGCCCGACAGGCGGTCGAATTCCTGGGCGCGCATGGCTTGCGGGATGCCGAGGCCGTTGCAGATCTTATCGATATTTGTGTCCTGCTCGTAGCCGCCGCC
>CAZVSJ010000080.1:2169-4451 GCA_964629755.1 uncultured Oscillospiraceae bacterium
GGCGAAAGCTCCCCCGTCAGCAGGCGGAACAGCGTCGTCTTGCCGCAGCCGTTGCGTCCCATGATGCCGACGCACTCACCCTCGGCAATGTCGAAGCTCAGGCCATCGAGCAGGGTCTGGCCGACCTCGAAGGATTTGACCAGGTCTTTTACAGAAATGTCGATCATGGCGTTTCTCCGTATTGTATCAAAAACTCTTCGCGGGTCATCAGCAGGTTCAGCGCGTCCAGAAAGGCGTTCGCGCCGAGATTGGCGGGCAGGTGCAGCTGCCTTTGCAGCGCAGCACGTTTTTCCGCGCTGCCCGCGCCGCCGGACAGCCCCGCGAGGAACAGGTCTGTCTTTGTGATTTTTTCCGTGGGCGCATCGGTCTGTTCGGCCTGCGCGCCCGCGTTTTTGAGGGCAGTGAGCAAAATTTCGGGCGTCATGCCCTCCACGCCGAGCTTGCCCTCCTTGCCCGGGTGGGTCTTGCGGCGCTCCTTGCCGGAAATGTCCGGAATGTAGGCATGCAGCACGCCCTCCTTCGGCAGAGCGCCCTTCAAAAAGTTGCGGATGACGAGGCCGGCGCCGTCGGAATCCGTCAGGACGATCAGGCCGCGCGTCTGCGCCACGCGGCGCAGAAAGCCGAGCAGCTCCCGGTTTTTCATCACGCCGAAGCCGTTCGTCTCGAAGATTGGCGCGTCCACGAGCTGCGAAAGCGTGTTTTTGTCATAGCGCCCCTCGACGACAATGGCCTGCCGGAGCTTAATCATGGCGCGCCTCCTCGGCAAGCGAGAGGATGAGCGTCTGCGCCAGATGCTCCGGCGTATCGTAAGACGTCTTGATCCGATAGTCCGTTTGACAGCACAGCAGCATCGCCTGCCTGCAAAAGCGGTCGGAAAACCGCCGCGCCAGCGTCATCGTCTTGCCCGCCGCGTAGGGCGCGATGCCGCACAGTGACGCGAGCTCCGCCGCGCCCTTGCCCTCAGCCTGCAAAATCCGCGCCGCGTTCAGACGGCGCATCTGCGCGCCGATGGCCGCGACGATGGGGATGACCTCGGTCTGCATTTTCAAAAGCACGTTCAGCTTTTCCAGCGCCAGCGCAAAATCGCGCTGCGCCAGCGCGTCCGTGAGCTGGAAGACGACGGCGTCGAGCGTCGGCTCGACCACCGCGTCGATGTCCGCGCGGACGACCGTCTCCGCGCCGGAAAAGGCGCAGATCTTCTGGATTTCGCCGTCGAGCCGCGTCATGGACAGGCCGCATTGCGCCAAAAGATAGCTGCAAAGCTCCGGCGCGATCTGCTTGCCCAGTGCGCGGAAGTGCCGCGCGATCCACGAGCGCAGGTCGCTCTCGCTCTGGTAGCGGAACTCGGTCAGCACCGCGTTTTTCTCGATGGCGTCCCAGAGCTTTTTCTTGCGCTTGTCGGGCTTGAAGTCCGTGTAGGTCAGAAGCAGGCAGCAGTAGTCCGGCACGTCGGAGAGCAGGCCCGTCAGCTTTTCGCGGTCGCCCTCGGAAAGCTCGAAGAGGTCGACCTCCTCGACCAGGATCAGCGAGCGCTCCGCCATCATCGGCAACGCCTCCATAGAATCCGACAGCGTCTGCACGGAGAAATTCTCCGCCGTCAGCCGGTGGAAGTTGAAATCCGCCGTCAGCTCGTCCAGAAGCTGCTTTTTGAGCTGCTCCGTGTAGTACCGGCGCAGGTAGTCCTCCTCGCCGCAGAGCACATAAAAGCGGCCGGGCGACTTCTGCCTGAGGTCGTTTTTCAGTTGTTCAAAGCCCGTGCTTTCCTGCTTTTTTGCCATGGTGTTACCTCAATATCGTGATGTCGCCGCATTCGTCCGTGCGCAGGATCTGCGCGCCTGCCGCCGCGACGCGTGCAAGCACCTGCGGCGACGGATGACCGTAGCGGTTTTCTCCGACGCTGATGAGCACGACGTCCGGCGCGGTCCGCGCCAGCAGAGCCTCGCCCGTCGAGGTCTTTGCGCCGTGGTGTCCTGCCACGAGCACCTCCAGGTCTGGCAGCTCATGCGTCTGCAGCAGCGCCCGCTCCTGCTTCTGGCTCAGGTCGCCCGTGATCAGTATATCACATTCCGGCGCGCAGAGCAACGCGGATAATGAGGCGTTTTCCGCCTGCGTATCCGGCGGCACGAGCAGGCTGAGCGTCCCGCCGTCAAACTCCAGCGCGGTGTCCGCGCTGACGAAGCGGTACTGCACGCCCGCCTCCTGCGCCGCGCGGACGAGGCGGTCGCGGTTGTCCGTGTCGTCCGGCAGCTCCGGCAGCAGAAGCTCGCCCACGTCGATGCGGG
>CAZVSJ010000080.1:4551-6543 GCA_964629755.1 uncultured Oscillospiraceae bacterium
CAGCGTCACGGCCACGCAGGAAAGCAGCACAGCGGGCGAGAATCTCCCCCGCTTCGGCAGAAAATACAGGCCAAGCAGGACATAGGACAGCACAAGCCACGCCACGATATAGCCGCTTATCGTGTAAACTGCCGCGTAAGTCAGCTTCGCCAGCACCCGTACCAGCCAGAGCACGGCGCGGATAGGCCACGAGAGCACCCACGCGCACGCCGAAGCAAAGGGCGCGTAGACGGCACCGAGCAGCAGCACGCCCACGGCGGCGGTGAAAACGGTGCCAATGAGCGTCAGCAGCAGGACGTTCGTCAGCGGCCCGATCAGAGAGATCACGCCGTACGCCTTGGCCAGCAGCGGCTGGATCAGCAGCGTCGCGCCGAGGGTCGTCGAAAAGATCGACACGATGGCGCGGACGATCCCGAAAAGGCGCGGGAAGCGCTTTTTCAGCGCATCGCCGTGCAGCAGGCGCAGCAGCCACCGCGCAATGCGCGGCGTGAACAGGACGATCCCCGCGACCGCGCCAAAGGAGAGCTGCAGGCTGAGGTTGCCGATCGCCCACGGGTTGAAGGCAAGAATGACCATCAGCGCAAGGCTCAGCGTCGTAGCCGGGTCTTCCTCCCTGCCCAGAATCGGCGCCAGCAGCAGAACGATGTTCATGATGACCGCCCGCGTGACCGACGGCGTAAAGCCCAGCATTGCCGCAAAGGCCAGCATGACCGGCAGGCTGACGAGCGCGCCGAGCCTGCGGCGGTTCATGCAAAGGAGCATAATCGCGCCGACCAGCAGCGAAACGTGCATCCCGGAGACCGCGATAACGTGCGCGATGCCCGTGACGGACAGCTCGTTTCGCGTGCGGTAGGAAAGGCCAGAGCGGTCGCCCGTCAGAAGCGCGCGGACGAAGCCCTCGGTGTCGTCCGGGAACAGGCGGTCAATATGTCCGCGCAGCGCGATGGACGCCGCCTTTGGCAGGAGGCGCAGCGGCACGCTGTCTGCGTGCGCGATCTGCACCTCGTCCCCGCGCTGAAAGCCCAACAGGGAGATATCGCGTGACTGGTAGTACAGGTTCTCGTCGTCGCCGCTGCCGCGTGAGACGTCGATGACCTCGGCGCGCAGCGTCACGGTGTCGCCGAGGGAGAGCGTCTCCGGCGCACAGTCCAGATACAGCAGGATCGTCCCGCCGGCGATCCGCGCCTCGACGCGGCAGCCGTAGTTCGTCTCCTGCGGGGCGTCGCTGATCTCAGCGGTGATCTCGCGTTCTTCGCCGCACAGGGCGCGCAGCGGCTCGAGCTTTATACGCTCATAGCCCCGGCACCACAGCAGTCCGACGGCGAGACCGAACGCGCAGAGCCGGGCACGCCGGCACGCGTCCATGCGAAAAAAGCAAAGCACAAGCGCAGCCGTCAGCGCGATCGCGGCGGCAGGCAGCGCAAGGCTCTGCGGCAGCAGCCAGACATAGGCCGCCGCCGCCAGCGCAAAGGAGCACGCAAACATCGCAAGCCGCCGCATTGTTATCCCCCTCTTGGAAAAAGGGGGCGGGACATCCGCCCGCCCCCGGTATCATCAGTTGAAGCTACCCAGCGTCTTGCCGCCGAGCACATGGAAATGCAGGTGCTTCACGGTCTGTCCCGCGGTCTCGCCGCAGTTGGTCACGACGCGGTAGCCGTCGGAGAAGCCGAGCACGCTCGTCAGCTTGCGGATCACATTGAAAATGTGGCCGACAAGCTGCTCCTGCTCGTCGCAGATCTGGTTCGCGCCCGTCAGATGCTCCTTCGGGATCACGAGAAAATGCTGCGGCGCGAGCGGCTGGATGTCGTAAAACGCGAGGCACAGCTCGTCCTCATAGAGCTTCTTCGAGGGGATCTCGCCCGCGATGATCTTGCAGAAAATGCAGTCTTCCATGGTACAGCCTCCTTAATTCACATGGTCGGCGACGTAGCCGTCCACGATGGCCAGCGCGTCGTCGAGCTTGAGCGCGTCCTTGCCGCCGCCCATGGCGGA
>CAZVSJ010000081.1:0-6494 GCA_964629755.1 uncultured Oscillospiraceae bacterium
TAGCCCTTCATGATGTTATAGCCGCGTGCGACGAATTCGCCCGTCACGTTGTCCGGGCAGTCCTCGCCCGTCTCCGGGTCGACGATCTTGCACTCGATCTCCGGCAGGGCGCGGCCGACGGTGGAAACACGCACCTCAATGGGATCGTCCGTGCTGCTCATCGTGCAGCCGGGCGAGGCCTCGGTCTGACCGTAGACGATGGTGATCTCGCGCATATGCATCTTCTCGACCACGTCCTGCATGACGGAGATCGGGCAGGGAGAGCCTGCCATGATGCCCGTGCGCATATAGGAAAAGTCGGTCTTTTCAAAATCGGGATGCTCCAGCATGGCGATGAACATCGTCGGAACGCCGTGGAAGGCCGTGATATGCTCCTGATGGATGCACGCGAGGGCGGGCTTCGGGGAGAAATAGGGCAGCGGCAGGATCGTCGCGCCGTGGGTCATCGAGGCGGTCATGGCCAAAACCATGCCGAAGCAGTGGAACATCGGCACCTGGATCATCATGCGGTCGGCGGTGGACAGATCCATGCGGTCACCGATGCACTTGCCGTTGTTGACGATGTTGTAATGCGTCAGCATAACACCCTTGGGGAAGCCCGTCGTGCCGGAGGTGTACTGCATATTGCAAACGTCGTGTACGTCCACGGCGGCTGCCATACGCTGCACTTCTTCGATCGGCACCTTCGGGCTGCGGCTGACGGCCTGCTCCCAGGTCATCGCGCCCTTCATGGCAAAGCCGACGGTGATGACGTTGCGCAGGAAGGGCAGACGCTTGCTGTGCAGCGGCTCGCCCGTGCGGTTGTCCGCAAGCTCCGGGCAAAGCTCCGAGATGATCGCGGCGTAGTCAGAGTCGCGGTAGCCGCTGACCATGACGAGGGTGTGGGTGTCGGACTGGCGCAGGAGGTATTCGGCTTCGTGGATTTTGTAGGCGGTGTTCATCGTGACCAGGACGCCGCCGAGCTTCGTCACTGCCCAGAAGGTGATGTACCACTGCGGGATGTTCGTCGCCCAGACCGCCACATGGCTGCCGGCCCGGACGCCCATGTCGATCAGGGCGCGGGCGAAGGTGTCCACGTCGTCGCGGAACTGCGCATAGGTGCGGGTGTAGTCGAGGGTGGTGTATTTGATGGCGTACTGGTCGGGGAATTCCCGCACCATGGTGTCAAGCACCTGCGAGAAGGTCTTCTCGATCAGCGCGTCCTTTTTCCAGACGTATTTGCCCGCGCCGCTGCGGCTGCGGTACAGGCTCGCCTGCGCACGGGAGAGCGTTGAGTAACGGGACATATAGCTGACGAAATGGGTCAGAATCAAGTCCATGTCGGCGTATTCCGCCGCCCACGCGGGGTCCCATTCAAGGCTGACGAAGCCGTCGTAGTTGACCGAGCGCAGCGCACCCATGAACTCGTCGAGCGGCAGCGCGCCCTCGCCGACGAGACAGTAGGTGCCCGCGTCGGTCGAGTCCTTGATATGCACATGGCGCACATAGGCGCCGAGGTTGCGGATGGTGTCCTCCGGGCTTTCGCCGCAGACGTGGTAGGGGTAGTGCAGATCCCACAGCGCGCCCAGCGCGTCGGAGGCAAAGAGGCCAAGCACGCCGCGCAGCGCTTCGGTGTCGGCAAACGTGCCCGCCGTCTCGATCAGCAGGACGATGCCGCCGCGCTCAGCCAGCGGCACGGCCTGACGCAAAAAGTCCTCCGCTGCGGCGACGGCGTTATCGTTTGCCGCAGCGCGCAGGCGAAGATACGCAACGCGCAGGCGCTGCATGGCGGGGATGACCCGCTTCAGCTCCGCCAGCGCCTCGTCCTTCTGCGCGGCAATGCCGACGTCGGCGCAGAGGTCGACGCAGGGGATCTTCAAGCCCAGCGCGATGAGGCGGTGATAGACCGCGGCGGGCGTCTCACCGCCGAGGTCGTCCAGGCTGTGCAGCTCGACGCCGGAAAAGCCGTAGGTCACGGCGATGTCGAGACAGCGGTTAAGGCTGTTTTCGCCCCAGTGGTTCGTGGAAAAGGAGAGCTTCATTCCTGCGCCTCCTCATAACAGATCTTGTTCAGAGCGCTGATGTAAGCGCGGATGCTCGCGCCGATGATGTCCGTGGAGATGCCGCGTCCGGCAAAGAGCTTGCCGCCGGCACGGAGCTTGACGAGCGCCTCGCCCATGGCCTCGCGGCCCTCGGTGACGGCCTGGATCTGGAAGTCGTCGAGGTCAAAATGGTGGCCGACGATGCCCTCGATGGCGAGGAAGGCGGCGTCGATCGGGCCGTCGCCGAGGCTGATGCCCTGCAGGAGGGCACCGCCCTTTTCCAGCTCGATCTGGGCGCTGGCGCTCATCACGTTGCTGCTGTTGGTCACATAGGTCTTGAGGGTATAGGTCGGGGCGACCTGCATGGCGGAGCTTGCGATAATGGCGTCCAGCTCGCGGCTGCCGACATCCTTTTTCTCAGAGATGCGGCAGAAGCTCTCGTACACGCGCGCAAGATCCTCGTCGCTCAGGTCATAGCCGAGCTTTTTCACGCAGGCGGCCACCGTCGCGCGGTCGTCGCCCGCGTGGAGCAGGAGGCTTTCGTCCGGCGTCTGCACGCCGGAGGTGAAGGGGGAGCGGGCGCTCTGCTTTGCCGAGTGCATATCGCAGATGTGGGCGCAGGCCTGCTCCAAAACGGGCAGATTCAGGCCGCAGGTCAGGCCGAGCGTGTCGCCGCGCTGCTTCAGAATGTCCGCAAAGTCCGCGACGGAGGGTGCGGTGGGATCGTTGACGGCAGTCTTGAGCAATGTCGCGCCGGCCTTTGCGGCGGCGACCATGCACGCGGCGCCCATGTGCATCCTGTCCGAGCACTCCGCGCCGAGGCAGACGCCGCGCAGAGCGGGAACGGCCTCGTACAGCTCACCGAGGAATGCGGAAAACTCCTCCGGCAGCAGGACGCCTGCCGTATCGCAGACGGTAACGCTTGTCGCGCCCGCGTCGATCGCCGCCTGAATGGCCTGATGCAGGAAGTCCGGCTCGCTGCGCGTGGCGTCCACGGCGGCAAATTCGACGTCCGGGCAGAGGGAGACGGCGTGCGCGACGAGAGCTGGGATCTTTTCCAGCAGCACCTTGGGCTTGCAGCCGCACAGGTACTCCATCTGCACGCTCGACGTCGGCACGGCAAGCAGCAGGCGCGGTTTGGCGGCGCTTTGGACAGCGCTCCACGCAAAGTCGATGCCGTCCTGCGTCAGCTCGCAGGCGCACGAGAGGACGCTGTGCTTCAAAAGCGGCGCGGCGGTGTGCAGCAGAAGGGCGTCGGTCTTGCTGCCGGTCGCGCAGGCGGTTTCAATCACATCCACGCAAAGTCGATCCAGCTCCTTGATGCTTTCCACCTTCTCGCGGAAGCTAAGGACGGCGCCCTCCTGCGGCGCGCGCAGGGTACGGTCGGAAATTTGTATGGTGTTCATAGAAACTCGCTCCTTTTCCTGAATGGTATCCATTCATAGTTTGGCGTACATTTTACCACAAATTTTTCCGGTATGCAACAAAGGAAGACGAAAAAAACGGGCTGAAAACAGCCCGTTTTTCGCGTTATTCGCTGTAGCCATAGACCCAGGCGTTGGGCAGCAGGCGGGAAGAAATGCTGGTATTGGAGCACTTCGTCACATATTCGCCGTCGTACCACATGACCGCGCTGGTGCCGCCGTCGAGGTTCATGGCGGTGTAGCACTTGTGCCGCTTGAGGATCTCGGCGCATTCTTCGATGTCGGTGCCAATGGAGCGGCCGACCATTCTGCCCTCGATGACGAGCATCAGGATCTCACCGCGTTCGGACTGGCCGATGGCCGCGCGGGGATGAACGCCGCCCCAGCCGGAGAAGCCGCTGACCATCAGCTCGCCGTCGACGATGAGGGCGGGGGCGAATTCCACCGCGTCCGTGACGTCGGAGGCGACCGGCTCAAACGAGTCGATGACATAGAGCTTGTTGTCCTGCGTCAGCTCCAGACGCTTTGTGCCCGCGCGGAGGTCATGCGTGCCGTAAGACGTGCCGTTGCACATGACGTAGCCGGCGACGATGCCGCCGGAGCCGTTTCCGTTGGGGTCAATGAAGCCGCTGCCTACGATGCCGAGGACGCCGTCGTTGCGCTCGACAAGCTCACCCAGAGTCTGGCCGTAGGAGCCGATGCCGGCGGACGGGCCGCAGCGGAGCAGCGCGGGGTCTTTTGCCACGGCGAGCACGCCCTGATAGCCGTTGCCCTCCTTGCTGCCCGCGACGCGAATGAGCAGGACCTTGCTCTTTGCGTCGATGGCGAGCACCTGCTCACCCATGGAGGTGTAGATGCTCGTGCCCTCGTCGTCCAGACCGGCCTCATTGATATAGATGGCATCCCAGCCGTTTTGCAGTACGTCGGGATGATCGTCCAGATATTCTTCAAAGGAGGTGCGGTTCAGTTCCCAGAAGGTCTCGTAGAACGCCTCCTGCGCAGCGTCGGAATGTGGGTCGACCGGCTCGGTCGAGGACGGCTCTGTCGGCTCGACCGTGGCGCCGGGGTCGGTCGGCTTCGGCCGTTCGCTGTTATGCCCGACGCCGGACAGATTGATATACTCGTTTTTGAGCTGCTGGTTGTTCACCATATACTCCGGCAGGAAGGCTGTGGCGAGCCACTGGTGCGACAGGGTGGACATGGCGGTGTCGATATAGACCTCGCGCCAATATTTGATCGTGGAAATATCCGTAAACACAAGGAAGCAGTAGGCTGCTTCAAAAAACAGCACGACGCACAGAAGAATCGTGATGATACGCAGCTTGCGGTTCTTTTTCCGCTTTTTTTTCGACTTTTTTCCGTCGGGAAGCGGCTGTGTCAGCACCTCCTGCGGTTCGGGCGAGCTCTGCCCGCGTTCGAAATCTTTGATGAAGCATCCCTCCTTTGCGATTCAATCGGGCATTATCATACCATAATCCCGCGCCGGTGTAAACATGAAGATAAAACAAATTTGTAAATTATTTGTATCATCCGGCGCGTGGACATGGAGAAATTGCGGTGTCATTTTTTCCCGGAGACGGCCATATCATCGATGGACGCCTCGACGGTGTGCGGAATGGGCTTCCATTCGACCTTCGTCACGAGGGCGATGAGCATGGAAAGGCGCCCGATGAGGTCAAAGATCGGGAAGGTTACACAGAACCAGACGCGCTTGTACCACGGCATCGGCTTGATGTGGCGGCGCTCCATGATGGAAACATAGACGGACGTGACGATGCCGGAGAGGTAACCTCTGCCGATGCCGAGCAGCCAGGTGCACACCGCGCCCCAGAAAAAGCCGAAGCTCTCCGCCGTCAGCAGCCAGACGCACAGGCTGACGGTCAGCTTCGCGATCCGGATAAAGGAGCTGTAAAGCGAGTGGGGGAAGACGATCGTCAGCATATCGTAGGCCATAAAGGAATCCGCGACGTTGCCCGCGGTGAAGATGCGCCGGAACAGCCGTCCGCCGGCCTTGCGCATGACCTGCAGATGGCCTTTTGACCAGCGGATGCGCTGGCGCATGGCGATGCGCAGGGAGGTCGGCTGCTCGTCATAAAACTCCGCCGCATTGCAGTAGGAGACGGGGCAGCCCATGACGACGGCCTCGGCGCACAGCTCGCGGTCCTCGGTCAGCGTCACATAATTCCAGCCGTTTTTGAGCAGGGACGAGTCGACCAGCAGGCCGGTGCCCTGAATTCGCGTGGCCAGACCCAGCAGGGAGCGGGCACGGTGCTCGGTGCGGATGGTGCGCATCCAGTGCATCGCGTAGGAGTGGGCGATCCAGTTGTCGTCGATGTTTTTCGTGTTGCGGTAGGAGGTGATGATGCGCTCACCGGCATCGAACGCCTCGTTCATGCGGGAGATATAGTCCCGCTTGAGTAGATTGTCCGCGTCAAAGATAAAATATCCCTCAAAGGACTCGATGCCGTAGTCCCTGCGGATGTTTTCAAACAGGAATTGCAGCGCATAGCCCTTGGTGCGGTGCGCGCTGTCAAAGCGCTCGTAGCAGATCGCGCCGTGGGCGCGCGCGACGGCGGCGGTTTTGTCCGTGCAGTTGTCCGCGACCACGAAAGCCGTGACCAGCTCGGACGGATAATCCTGCGCGTGGATGCTGTCAAGCAGGTTGCCGATCATCTTCTCCTCGTTGCGCGCGGCGATGACGACGGCGTAGCGATGCTGCTTTTTCGCCTTCGGGAACACGCGCGTGGCAAAGAAGCCGACCGCGACATAGGCGGAGCGGAAGCCGTAAAACGCGGCGATGAAGGAGCCGAGAGCGGAGATGACGGCGAGCAGGAAGGTAGCAACTTGCATAGTGTCTCCTTGGAATCCTGAAATTTCGGAGATGGAGGCAAAGCCCCCATCTCCGAAAAAAGGAATCAGTCAATTAGTCTTTGTACATTTCGACCAGCTTGAGCAGGTGCTCGTAGCGCTCCTTCGCGGCGGCCTCGTTGCGGGCGAACAGCTCGTCCGCACGCTCCGGGAACTCGCGGGTCAGGCGGCTGTAACGGGC
>CAZVSJ010000082.1:0-6435 GCA_964629755.1 uncultured Oscillospiraceae bacterium
TTGGCGATGATCTTGCCGTAGTTGACCACGGCGATGCCCTCGCACACGCCCATGACGAGATTCATGTCGTGCTCGATGAGCATGACGGCGATCTGGAAGGTGTCGCGGATGCGGACAATCTGCTCCATGAGCTCGGCTGTCTCCGAGGGATTCATGCCGGCGGCAGGCTCGTCGAGCAGCAAAATGGCGGGATTCGTCGCCAGCGCGCGGACGATCTCGAGCCTTCGCTGCGCACCGTAGGGGAGGGAATCGGCGCGAAGCTGCGCCATATCCGCCATGCCCATGAAGTCGAGCAGCTCAAGGCAGCGCTCGCGGGCCTTCTTTTCGGCCTTGTAGTATCCGGGCGTATGCAGGAGCGAACTTGCAAACGAACATTTGATGCTGTTGTGCAACCCGACCTTGACGTTGTCAATGACTGACATGCCTCCGAACAGACGGATGTTCTGGAAGGTTCGCGCGATGCCGAGGCGGTTGACCTGCGCGGTCGTCATGCCCTTGGTGTCGATGCCGCGCAGCAGGATCGACCCGCGCGTCGGCTGGTAGACGTTGGTCAAAAGGTTAAAGATGGTCGTCTTGCCGGCACCGTTCGGGCCGATCAGACCGGCGATCTCCGTCGGGCCGATGGCGATCGTAAACGCATCGACCGCAGTCAGACCACCAAAGTCGATGCCGAGGTTGCGGATGTCGAGCACGGGCTTCTTGCCGAGGTCGCGCTCGGGGATCATGACCTCAGTCGGCAGCGGGACCAGTTTGGCACTGTTTCTCTGGCTCATTTGGACGCCTCCTTTCGGGCTCGGGTGAAGAGGCTGCGCAGCTTCTGCGAGCAGGTGAGCTTGAACTGCTTGACGCGTGCGTTCGCATTGAGCAGCATCACGAGGATCAGGACGATGGCGTAGATGAGCATCCGGTAGTCGTCGAAGCCACGCAGCAGCTCTGGCAGGACGGTGAGCAGGGCGGCAGCGATAATCGAGCCGCGCAGATTGCCCATGCCGCCGAGGACGACCATGACGAGCACGCTGATCGAGGTGTTGAAGTTGAATTTCTTCGCCTCAACGGTGGAGTAGTTCATCGCGAAGAGGACGCCTGCCATGCCGGCGAGAATGGCGGAGGTCACAAAGGCCTTCATTTTGTACGTCGTCAGGTTCAGACCGACGGATTCGGCAGCAATGGCGTTGTCGCGGATGGCCTTGATGGCGCGGCCCTCCTTGCTGTGGACAATGTTCATGATGACAATCAGGGCAAAGAGCACCAGACCGATGCCCATGCCGAAGGTGGACAGCTTCGCCGGGACGCTTGCGCCCTGCGGGCCGGAGATGATGAAATTCCCGCCCACATCGGCGGAGCCGAACATGGAAAAATGCAGCGTTCCGCCGTCCAGCTCGACATACAGGCATTCGAGCACGTTGCGGATGATCTCGCCAAAGGCAAGCGTCACGATGGCGAGATAGTCGCCGCGCAGACGAAGGACGGGAATGCCGATCAGGAAACCGGCGATGCCCGCCATGATGCCGCCGACGAGCATGGCAACGAGCATCAAAAGCACGGGCGAGGTGATGTACTGCTGCAGGTAAGCGACAGCGACGACGCCGGTGAACGCGCCGACGCTCATAAAGCCGGCGTGGCCGAGGCTCAGCTCGCCCAGAATGCCGACCGTCAGGTTGAGAGACAGCGCCATGACGATGTACACGCAGATGGGAACGAGTTGGCCGCTGAAGCTGCGGCTGAGCGCCTTGCCCTCGTTCAGGAAGAACAGGACGGCAAAGGCGACGATGACCATAGCCAGCGTAATGAGGTTTTGCCGCGAGGTTTTGGATTTCCACAGACGCATGACGACCACCTCAGACTTTCTCATTGACTTTCTTGCCAAGCAGACCGTTGGGCTTGACAAGCAGGATGATGATCAAAACGGCAAAGACGATGGCGTTGCTCAGCTCCTGGCTGATGTACGCCCTGCCGAAGATCTCGATGATGCCGAGCAGCAGGCCGCCGACCAGTGTGCCGGGGATCGAGCCGATGCCGCCGAGCACGGCGGCGGTGAATGCCTTGATGCCGGGGATCGAGCCGACCGTCGGATTGAGCACCGGATAGGTCGAGCAGAACAGCACGCCTGCGACCGCGGCAAGTGCAGAGCCGATGGCAAAGGTAATGGCGATCGTGCGGTTGACGCTGATGCCCATCAGCTCAGCGGCGTCACGGTTTTCGGACACCGCACGCATGGCCTTGCCGGTCTTCGTCTTTCCGGTAAAGAGGGTCAGGCCGATCATGATGACGATGCACGTCAGGACGCTGACAAGCATCTCGCCCGTGATCGTCAGCTTTCCGCCGAACAGGTGCAGCGGCGCGAACGACACGATGGAAGGGTAGACCTTTGTGTTCGATGTCCAGATCAGCAGGGCGGCGTTTTGCAGCAGGTAGCTTACGCCGATGGCCGTGATCAGTACGGCCAGCGAGGCCGACGCTCGCAGAGGCCGGTAGGCCAGCCGCTCGATCACGACGCCGAGAATGGTGCACACCGCCATGGCCATCACAAGCGCCAGAAGCGGCGGCGTACCAAGTGAGGTGATGCTGACAAACGAGACATAAGCGCCGACCATAATGACGTCGCCGTGGGCGAAGTTCAGCATTTTTGCGATGCCGTAGACCATCGTATAGCCGAGGGCGATGATCGCGTAGATGCTGCCGAGGCCGAGGCCGTTAATGAAATTCGATAAAAATGCCATAAAATAGCCTCCCGTATTCTGTAGTAACAGAGGTCATTTTACGACCGCGCCCCTCGCGGAAAATTCCGCGAGGGGTGGGCCGCTGCATGGAGCTGAATAAGGTCAGCCTGCGCTGACGTACACGCCGTCCTTGATGACAACGGCGGCAGGCGCCTTGTCCACCTGGCCGTCCTTCCAGGTCATGTTCTGACCGGTCAGGCCGCTGAAGCTCATGGTGTTGAACTGCTCACGCATCGCGTCGCAGATGTCAGCGGTGGAGGCGCTGGTGTCAAGGCCGGTCGCGGTGAAGGCCTGATAGATTGCGTAGACGCAGTCATAGGCGTCGGCCGCGAACTGATTCGGGATCTCGCCGTAGGCTTCCTGATAGCTCTTGACGAAGGACTGGGTCGCCGCGTCGTCGGCGTCGGCCGCGAACGGGGTCAGGAGCATGACGCCTTCAGCCAGCTCGGTGTTGAAGCCGTCCAGGGTCAAAATGCCGTCCATGCCGTCCACGCCGAAGAAGGTGGGAGCGTAGCCGATGGAGTTGGCGTAGTTGAGGATCAGGGAAGCGGGAGTGTAGTAGATGGGGAGGAAGACAAGGTCAGCGCCGGCGTTCTTCGCGTCGGAGACCTGGACGGAGAAGTCGGAGGTGTCCTCGGTGCAGGTGCTGACGGAGACAATGTTCAGGCCGAGGGTCTGCGCCTCGGACTCGAAGGTCTGATAGATGCCGCTGGAGTAGACGCTGCCGTTGTCGTAGATGACGGCGATCTTTGCGTCAGCCATGTGGTCGGCGATGTACTTTGCGGAGGCCTTGCCCTGGTTCGGGTCGGTGAAGCAGATCTGGTAGACGTTATCCTTGCCTGCGGGAACCTCGGTGGAGGACGCGGACGGCGTCAGCGTGAAGACCCGGTCAGCATAGGCTTCGGCAGAGACGGCGACACAGGGGGTCGTGGTGACGGTGCCGACAAGGACCTGCATACCCCAGTCCATGAGGTTGTTGTAAGCGTTGACGGACTTTTCTGCATCGTTTTCGTCGTCCTGCGCGTTGAACTCGATCTGGAGGCCGCCCTTGGCGTTGATCTCCTTGACGGCGATCTCAGCGCCGCGTTTTGCAGCGTTGCCGTAAACGGCGGCACCGCCGGTCAGCGGGCCGATGAAGCCGATTTTCAGTGTTTGGCCGCCTTCGGACTTCTCGTCGGAGCCGCAGCCTGCAAACAGAGCGACGACCAGAACGAGGGACATGATGATTGCGATCATTCTTTTCATTTTCATTTTCTCCTTTCAAAATTGACAAACATACAAAAACCGGCTTCGTCGAAGGACGAGGCCGGTAAAAGTATTACACGGTTACAGCTTCGCGCATCTTCGACATGATTTACCTGATTACAAGAAGGGGAATCAGGCTAATAAGCAAAAAGATGGATACCGACGCAGCGGTACCCATCAAAAGGCCGAAGAAAGACGCGGAAAAGCAAGCACCGGAGGCAGACGCAGCGGTACAGGCAGACATTTTTTTGTTCTGTCCGGCAAAATGCTTCATCACTGCGTCTCCTTCCACGTTGTTGTTCATTTTTTATTAAATATATCGCTTTAAACCGTAAAAGTCAATCGTGAGAATTTACAAATGTTATGAATATTCATGTGCGAAGCTGTGCAATTTCGACAATCAGCGCTCCGTGCCGAGGAAGAAGAGGGCGAGCGTGCCGGGGCCGGAGTGCGCACCGATGACCGGGCCGACGAAATTGATCGTGATGTCGGTGACGCCAAAGCGCTTGCGTACCTCCGCCGCGAGGAACTCCGCGTCGGCAAGGCAGTCGCCGTGGCTGATAAAAATGGTCTGCTTCTGCGGCTCGATGGCGCTGCTTTCCATGCGGTCGACCAGGGCGAGAATGGAATTCTTTCTGCCGCGGGCCTTGGAGACGTTGATGAGATGACCCTCGTTGTCGACGTGCAGGACGGGTTTGATGCCCAGCGCGCTGCCGACCAGCGCCGTCGCGGCACTCACGCGGCCGCCGCGCTTGAGGAAGAACAGGTCATCCACCGTGAACCAGTGGCAAAGATGCAGACGGTTTTCCTCGGCGTAAGCTGCGGCTTCCTCGATGGTCGCGCCGGCAAGCACCTTCTGCATGGTCAAATAGACGAGCAGACCCTGTCCGAGAGAGGCACAGAGCGTGTCGACGGTCAGGATCTTGCGGTCGGGATAGATCTCGCGAAGCTCCTGCGCGGCGATCTCACTTGCGCCATAGGTGCTGCTCAGACCGGAGGAAAAGCCGAGGTAGAGCACGTCTTTTCCGGCCTTGAGGTGCACGGACATGGCGTTGAGGAAGGTGTCGACATTGACGGCGGAAGTTTGGGCGTTGGCGCCCTTGCGCAGCAGATCATAAAAATCGGGGGAGCTGATCTCGCGCTCGTCGGGATAATTCATAAAGCTCTGCTCACCGACGTTGACGCTGAGCGGGATCACGTCAAGACCAAGCTGCTCGACCAGCCCGGCGGTCAGATCGGCAGAAGAATCAGTCATTACGACATAGTTACGTTCCATAACGGCCTCCTTTAGGATTTGATAGAGTAGGAAACGATTTCATACCATTATACCAGTAATCGTCCCGTCTGTCAATCCGGCGGGCCGTTTATCCGAAGATCAAAACGGTTAAAAGCGTCAAAATAGGCTGGTGCGCGAGGTAGATGATGAGCGAATGTTTCCCGCAGAAGCGGAAAAAGCGCAGTACGGCGTTATCGCTGTTCACGCGCGGCAGAAGCGACTGCTTTTTGCGGTAGACGCTCTTGCCCAGCGCTGCACCGAGCAGGAACCAGCCGAAGCCGGGGAACAGCGGGAAAAAGTCGCTGCCCGTAAAGATGCGGCCGGAGCGCAGACCGAGCGGGAACAGGAAATCCACAGAAACAGTGAACGTCTCCATCCAGAAGCCCAGCGCGACAAAGCAGACACCCAGCAGGGCAAGGGCCCAGTGCGGCAGACGCTTGAACAGGGGATAGAGCATCATGCACACGCCGAGCATATGCAAAATGCCGAACCAGATGCGCATATTGCTCAGGCCGAGGATCTGATCCATGTACATCGTCACATAGCTGACGAGCAGTCCGGCGCCGAAGACGGTCACGCCGCGCTGGAAGCTGCGCGAGGCGAGGGTGACGCAGATGCCGGAGATCAGGACAAACAGGACGTGACCGTAGTGCTGGATGAAATAGAACCAGTCCGGAAGCGACAGCTCAATGCCGCCAAAGTAGGAAAGATCAAAGAAAACGTGTACGGCGACCATGCCGAGGATACAGATGCCGCGCAGGGCGTCAAGCTCCCATACGCGTTGCTTTTGCTCCGTCATTTCGTTTTGGCCTCCTCTTCCTCCTCTAAAACGCGGTAGGCGACCTTGCCGACGAGGGTTTTGGGCAGCTCGTCGCGGAACTCGATCTCATAGGGCATGGCGTATTTTGCGATGCGCTCGCGGCAGTAGGCAAACATCTCCTGCCGGATCGCCTCGGAGGGGGTATACTCCGGGCGCAGAACGACAAACGCCTTCACCCGCTGCATTTTGTAGGGATCCTTCACACCGATGACGCACGAGAGCAGCACCTTCGGGTGCCCGTCGATGATGTTCTCAAGCTGCGACGGATAGACGTTGTAGCCGGAGGTGATGATCATGCGCTTGATGCGCTGGCGGAAGTAGACGAAGCCGTCTTTGTCCATCTTTCCGAGGTCGCCGGTGTGCAGCCAGATGCG
>CAZVSJ010000083.1:0-6418 GCA_964629755.1 uncultured Oscillospiraceae bacterium
GCGCCGTTGATGACGAAGGTGCCGCCGTTGGTCATGAGCGGGAAATCGCCCATGAAGATCTCCTGATCCTTGATCTCGCCGGTCTGCTTGTTGAGCAGGCGGACGCGCACCTTGATGGGCTTTGCATAGGTCGCGTCGCGCTCCTTGCACTCCTCGACCGTGTACTTGGGCTTTTCGTCGAGGGAGTAGTCGAGGAACGACAGCTCCAGATTGCCGGTGTAGTCGGTAATTGCCGCGACGTCACGGAACACCTCGCGCAGGCCCTCGTTCAGGAACCAGTTATACGAGTCCTTCTGGATCTTCAGAAGGTACGGCATCGACAGGATCTCCTGATACTTGGCGTAGCTCTTACGCTCGGTCTTTCCGAACTTCACGTCCTTGATTTCCATATCGGTCTTCACGCCTTTCTGTACAGATGTAGGGAAGCTCCGGCCCGACCCGCAGGCGCGGCCAATCGGAGATTCCATCGCTTGGGTGTGTTATTTCGCGTATTGTCTGCGGTGCGCCGGTCTTTCGCCGTCCTGCCCTGCCGACGTATTCCGTCCGTTTTGTGCCTTGCTTCGACACACACGGAGGCGTTGACAGTTTGTTGCATTTCCCTCTTGCGCTTTCCGCAAGGCCGTGGTATAATGCTGATAGTGGGTGAAGATTGGTGCTTGGCGATATTCCCGCAGTATAGGCATCAATTTTATCACACTTTTTTTGATTCGTCAATGGATTTTACAGAAAAAATTCGCCTCATACGGAAAATTTTCCGTATGAGGCGGTTTTGTTTTTTGTGTTGTATCGCAGAATCTCAATATAGCAGGCCGTCGAAGCGGTCGCGGTAGCTGTGGTAGCGCTCTGCGTCGGGCGGGGCGATCTCGCCGCGGGCGATCATCGCCTCGAATTCCGCGCGGTTGACCCATTTGGCGTCGCACGTCTCGCCCTCCTGCAAAACGATCTGCGACAGCGGCACGTCCTTTTTTAAGGAATAGATGTCGCTGAAGTATGACCGCGAGCTGATGCGCAGGCTCATCATAAGCGCAAACTCCGTCTCGGCGGCCACGATGCCGGTTTCCTCGCGCAGCTCCCGCGCGATCGCCTGCAGGCTCGTCTCCCCGGCCTGCACCGCGCCGCCCGTCGGCGACCAGATGTTCGGATAGTTTTTCTTCTCCGGCGAGCGCTTCGTCAAAAGCGTCTGCCCGGCAGAGTTGAAGATCCACACGAACACGACGAGGTGGTATTCTCCCCGGCGCATTGGCACACCGCGCACATGGGTGCGGTGCAGCGGCCGCCGGTTTTCGTCAAATACATCCCAAAGCTCCATTTATGCCGCCCCCGTCAAATGCTCGATCAGTATTTTCGCACCCATCAGAATCAAAATCAGTCCGCCGGCAAGCTCCGCCTTGGACTTATACTTCGCGCCGAAGACGTTGCCGATCTTCACGCCGGCGGCGGAAAACGCAAACGTCGTCGCGCCGGCAAGGGCGATGGCGAGCCAGATGTTCGTATCCGTCACCGCAAACGACACGCCCGTTGCCAGCGCGTCGATGCTCGTGGCGACCGCCAGCGGCAGCATGGTTTTGAAGGAGAAGGAGTCGTTCATCTCCTCTTCCTCCCCGGAAAGCGCCTCGCGCAGCATATTCGCGCCGATGAGCGCCAGAAGGCCGAAGGCGATCCAGTGGTCAAAGCGTCGGATGTAGTCGGCAAAGGAGCTTGCAAGGAAAAAGCCGAGCAGCGGCATCAGCGCCTGAAAGCCGCCGAAATACGCACCCGTGATCAGCCCGTGCTTCAGCCGCACGCGCTTGACGGAAAGGCCCTTGCTCACGGACACGGCAAAAGCGTCCATCGAAAGCGCCACGGCGGTAATGAATAGATCAAGTAGTCCCATCGTTCTGATTCCTTAATTATTATTGTACACCTGGCACGAAGGATCGTCTCCCGCGCTGTGCAGAGCGAAATACTTTTGAAAAAAGTCTCTTTTGTCCGCAGACAAAAGAGACTTTTTTCTGGTGCGAGTGATGCGACTTGAACGCACACGACGGTTGTCACACGCCCCTCAAACGTGCCTGTCTACCTATTCCAGCACACTCGCATATCGGTTTTGCTTGGCTATTGTACATCACAAATCCGGTTTTGTCAACCTCTTTTTTCGCCACTTGCGATTTTTTTCTTTCTCTGCTACAATATAGAAAAAAGGGGGATCGGTTATGCCCAGATTTTTTGTTTCCGGGGACGAAATCGGCGAGAGCTTCATGGTTCTGACCGGGGAAAACGCCGCGCACGCAAAGGTGCTGCGCCTGAAAAACGGCGACGAGGTGACCGTCTGCGACGGCAAAGGCACGGATTACCGCTGCACCGTCTCGGACGTTTCAGCCGGGCAGATCAGCCTTGTCGTCCATACCGCCACGCCCGCGCAGAGCGAGGCCGCCGTCCGCTGCAGCGTCTATATGGCCTTTGCCAAGGCGGATAAATTTGAACACGTCATTCAAAAAGCGACGGAGCTGGGCGCCGACGAGTTGGTGTGCTTCCCCTCCGCCCGCTGCGTTTCGCGCCCGGATGAAAAATCGCTTGCGAAAAAGCTCGAGCGCTGGCAGAAGATCGCCACCTCCGCCGCCGAGCAGTCCCGCCGCGGCATGATCCCGCAGGTCATTGCCCTGCCGTCCTACCGTGAGGCGCTTGCGCGGGCCGCGCAGGCCGGGCTTGCCGTCTGCTTCTATGAAAACGAGGAAAAGCTGACCTTCCGCGCCGCCATCGAAAAAGCGTCTCCCTTCCGCACCGCGGCGCTGCTGACCGGCCCGGAGGGCGGCTTCGAGCCGGAGGAGGTCGCGCAGGCGGCGCAGGCAGGGCTTGCGATCTGCACCCTCGGCAGCCGCATCCTGCGCTGTGAGACGGCGCCGCTGTGCGCTCTGTCGGCGCTGATGTACGCGGTCGGCGAATTCTGACCCGTTAAGCGTCCCACATCTGACCGTTTTCGATGTTTTTCGATCTTTCTTGCCCCGCCCTACTTGACGAATCGTAAAAAATGAGGGATAATAGCTAAGTTAATGAGAGAGACGCAAGAATACTACGTTGGAGAGAATGCTATGATTGGATTTTATGATTACACGGTCATTTTGACCTATCTGAGCCTGCTGTCTGCCGTGCTCGGCATGACGCTGACCGTCACGGGCCACCCCATCATCGCAACGATGTGCCTGCTTTTCTGCGGCCTGTGCGATATGTTCGACGGCAAGGTCGCCCGTTCCAAGAAAAACCGCACCCCCGAGGAAAAATCCTTCGGTATCCAGATCGACTCGCTGACGGATATCGTCGCTTTCGGCGTGCTGCCCGCGATGATCATGCTCTTCCTCTGCGGCTACCGCTGGTATGCCTATGTCATCGCCGCGTTTTATGTTCTCGCCGGCCTGATCCGCCTGGCTTATTTCAACGTCACCGAGGAACAGCGCCAGAAGGAAACCGACGAATGCCGCAAGACCTATTCCGGCCTGCCCATCACCTCGGCGGCCCTGATCTTCCCGATCTTCTATTGCGTCATTTCCGCCGGCTGCGTCTGGATCGACCGCATCGAGCGCTTCGGCCAGCTCTTTTCCAACCCGCCCTTCCGCCTCACGCTCTGCGCCATCACCGCGATCACGGGATTGTTCTTCATCCTGCCGATCAAGATCCGCAAGCCGCAGTCGAAGGAGCTTTGGGCGTTCTTCGCCCTCGGCGTTCTGGTCGCGCTCGTGCTTTTGATCGTGATGATCAACGCGCAGGTCAGGGTGCGTTGACGATATGAAAAAACTGCTGATCCTGATGAACCCCTGCTCGGGGAAGAAACGGGCGAACCGCGTGCTCGCCGAGATCATCGACATTCTCAACCGCGGCGGCTATGACGTCACGGCTTACATGACCGCCGCACGCGGCGACGCGACCACAGTCGCAGCCGAACGTGCAGCGGAGTTTGACGTCATTCTCTGCATCGGCGGCGATGGCACCTTCAACGAGGTCATCTCCGGCCTTTACTCCGTCGGGAGCAAAACGCCCGTTGCCTACATTCCCGCCGGCAGCACGAACGACTTTGCCAACAGCCTGAAGCTGTCGAAAGACCTCCTGCAAGCCGCGCGCGACGTCGTCGAAGGTTCTCCGCGTCCGCTCGACATTGGCCGGTTCAACGACCGCTATTTTTCCTACATCGCGTCCTTCGGCGCCTTTACGCGGACGTCCTACGCCACCTCTCAGAGCCTGAAAAACGCGCTCGGCCACTTTGCCTACATCCTCAGCGGCGTCAAGGAGATCGCCTCCATCCGCAGCCGCCACCTGCGCCTGACCCTTGCCGACGGCACGGTGCTGGAGGACGACTACATCTTCGGCGCGATCAGCAACTCCACCTCCGTGGCGGGGCTTCTGACCCTTGCGCCCGATCTGGTCGACATGAACGACGGCCTGTTTGAGGTGCTGCTCATCCGCAAGCCGAAAAACCCGCTGGAGCTGAGCGACTGCGTCCTCGCCCTGACGACGCAGGACTACAACACGCCTATGCTGACGATGACGTCAACCGAGCGTGTCGAGATCGAGGCGCCTGCGGACATGGACTGGACGCTCGACGGCGAACACGCCGACGGTGCCGCGCACTGCACGGTGGAAAATCTGCGCAGCGCGGTCAACGTCATCACCAATCCGAAAGCATAAAACAGATCGCCGCTGCCCTTTGCAGCGGCGATTTTTGGAGGAAGGTATCCATGAAAACCATTTGTAAGCGCCTGCATCGGGGCGACGATCTGTTAAAAAGCATTCAGGCGCTTGCGCGGGAGCATCACATTGCCGCAGGCGTCGTACTCTCCGCCGTTGGCTGCATCAGCACGGGCGTCGTCCGGGACGCAAGCGGCGTGACGCTGCGCAGGATCGACGAGCCGTGCGAGATCGTCAGCCTGAACGGCACGGTCAGCCAGGCGCGCTGCCATCTGCACATCGCGCTGTCGAAAGAAGACCTGTCCACCGTCGGCGGGCATCTGGTCGAGGGCTGCATCATCAACACCACCTGCGAGCTGGTCGTCGGCATTCTGGACGGTTGGTGCATCGACACGGAATTCGACACGCAGACCGGTTACGACGAGCTGATCTTCCGGGAGGTACAAGCATGAAAAACACCACGCTTTGTTATATCGAAAAGGACGGCTGCTATCTGTTGCTGCACCGCATCAAAAAGGAAAACGACCTCAACCACGACAAGTGGATCGGCATCGGCGGGAAGTTTGAGGAAAACGAAAGTCCGGAGGAATGCCTCCTGCGCGAGGCGAAGGAGGAGACCGGCCTGACGCTGACCGGCTTCCGCTACTGCGGCATCGTCACCTTCGTGTCGGATCAGTGGGAGGGCGAATATATGCACCTGTTCCACGCGACCGAGTTTACCGGCACGCTGCGCGAGTGCGACGAGGGTGTGCTCGAATGGGTCGACAGGGAGCGCTTCGCGGCGCTGCCGCAGTGGGAGGGCGACCGCATCTTCCTCCGCCTGATGCAGGAAAACGTGCCCTTCTTCTCGCTCAAGCTCTGCTACGAGGGCGACAGGCTCGTCTACTCCGCACTGAACGGCAGGCCGCTATAATACGTCCCCCGCCGCAAAAACGTTCATGTTTGCGGCGGGAATAACTATATATAGTAGCGGAGGTGATCGCGTGGGCAAACGAAGCTCCATTCTCAGCGGGGCGATATTGCTGACTGCCGCAAACTTTCTGTTACGCCTGATCTCCATCGGCTTCAACGTCTTTCTGGCCGATGAAATCGGCGCGGCAGGGCTGGGGCTGCTGCAGCTCATCTCCACGGTCGGCGTGCTTGCGATCCTGGTCGGCACGTCCGGCGTTCGGGTCGCGTCGATGTGCCTGACGGCGGAGGAATTCGGCCACCGCCGCCTCGGTGGGGTCAGAGCTGCCGTCAGCGCGTGCCTTCGCACCGGACTGCTCATCAGCTCGCTCGCCGGAGCGGCGCTGTTCCTTCTTTCGGACTACTTCGCCGCCGCATGGTTGGGCGACATCAGGGCCTCACTGTCTCTCCGGGTGATGGCAGTTTTTCTGCCCTTTTCGTGCCTGTGCGGGATCATGAGCGGCTATTTTACCGCCTGCTCGCGCATCCGCCAGCTCGTCGTGATCGAGATCCTCGAACGGATCTTCAGCGTTGCATTTACGGCAGCCCTCCTGCTCACCTGGGCAAAGGGCGACCTGGAGCGCGCCTGCTGCGCCATCACGCTCGGCAGCTCCGTCGGCGCGATGCTCGATTTTTTCGTTCTCTATTTCTTCTACCGCCGCCACATCCGCCGCGCCGCGCCGCCCAAGGAGCCGCTGCACATCCGCAAGCGGCTTTTGCGTCTGTGCGTGCCGCTCGCGCTTAACGACTATCTGCGCGCGGGGCTGAACACCGCCGAGCAGCTTCTGATCCCCTTCGGCCTTGCCCGTTTCGG
>CAZVSJ010000084.1:0-6367 GCA_964629755.1 uncultured Oscillospiraceae bacterium
GGCAGCATTGCTATACACGGTTCGGTTTGGTGCTTGCCTCGATCCATTCCGTGATGGATATGCTGTCCGGCGTTACCTCACACAGCAGATACAGTATATGTACACCCGCTGCGCTGGCCTCTGCCAAAGCTGTTCCGAACGCCGGATGGGTGGTCATATTCGGAAGCACCTGCCGCACCCCCGGCATGGCGATGACAAAGGCAATGTAGCAATCGTAGCCCTCCTTCACCGCCGCCGCCAACTCCCGAAGGTGCTTTATGCCCCTTGCTGTCGGCGCATCGGGGAAATAGCCGATGCCGTCAATTTCAAGGGTGCAGCCCTTGACCTCCATCAGAATCTTCCTCCCCGGACCTTCTAAATAAAAATCGACCCGTGAAGCTCCGTAGGTGTATTCCGGTCGAATCAGCTCCGCATCCTGAAACGGCGCAGGGCGAGCTTCAAGCCATTCCTTTACCGCCTGATTGGGTGCCTGACTGTCAATATTCACCCAGCCGAGACCTGCTTTGTATACCGCGATCAGGTCGTATTGGGTCTTGCGGTTCGGATTGTCCGATTGGCTGAGCATCACATCGCTTCCGGGCAGCAGAAGCTCTTTGCAGCGGCCGGTGTTTTTTACATGGACGGTTTCGCTTCGACCGTCAATTTCAACCTGCGCCACAAAACGGTTTTGGCGGGAGATGAATTTTGCCGGTGTGGTATTTCTGTATTTCATAGCACCATCTCAAAAAAGCATAGCTCCGGTACTGCCCTTGCCCGGCGGTACCGGAGTATTTTTGTTTGTCTTTCCGGGGAGCGATACGGCAAATAGAAGCTTTACCAAATTACGCAACTCGATAAGCGCCTCAGAAGATATATCTCCGCGTGCCGGTTTTTCGGCTCTGCTTTTTCTTTATTTCACACCGCGCAGCTCGACGATGCGGTCGCGCAGGACGGCGGCGTATTCGTACTCCATCATCTTCGCGGCGGCGCGCATCTCCTTTTCCAGCCGCGCGATCTCGCGCTCGCGCTCGACCTTCGTCATCTTCACGCCGTCCTTGCGCGTGGCCTCGCCCTCGGACTGCGTGATCTCGATCAGCTCGCGCACGTCCTTGATGATCGTCTTCGGCACAATGCCGTGCGCCTTGTTGTACGCGTCCTGGATCGCGCGGCGGCGGTTCGTCTCGTCGATGGCGGCGCGCATGGCGGCGGTGATCTTGTCGGCGTACATGATGACGCGGCCGCCGGCGTTGCGGGCAGCTCTGCCGATGGTCTGGATCAGGCTGGTCTCGCTGCGCAGAAAGCCCTCCTTGTCCGCGTCGAGGATCGCCACCAGCGACACCTCCGGCAGGTCGAGACCCTCGCGCAGGAGGTTGATGCCGACCAGAACGTCGAATTTCGCCATGCGCAGGTCGCGTAAGATCTCCATGCGCTCCAGCGCGGCAACGTCCGAGTGCATATAGCGCACGCGGATGCCCGCCTGCTGCAGGTAATTCGTCAGATCCTCGGCCATGCGCTTGGTCAGCGTCGTGACGAGGACGCGCTCCTTTTGCCCGACCACGCGGTTGCACTCGCCGATGAGGTCGTCGATCTGCCCCTCGATGGGGCGGACGAAGATCTCCGGGTCGAGCAGACCCGTCGGGCGGATGACCTGCTCGGCGATCTGTCCGGCGCGGCTGCGCTCGAACTCGGCGGGCGTCGCGGAGACGTAGACCGCCTGTTTGATCTTGCTCTGGAATTCATCAAACGTCAGCGGCCGGTTGTCGAACGCGCTGGGCAGGCGGAAGCCGTAGTCGACGAGGCTCTCCTTGCGGCTGCGGTCGCCGGCGTACATCGCGCGCACCTGCGGCAGTGTGACGTGACTTTCGTCGACAAATAACAGGAAATCGTCAGGGAAATAGTCGAGCAGGGTCATGGGCGGCGTGCCGGGCGCGCGGCCGGAGATCACGCGGGAATAGTTCTCAATGCCGCTGCAAAAGCCGATCTCCTGCAGCATTTCAATATCGTACATCGTGCGCTGGCGGATGCGCTGCGCCTCCAGGAGCTTGTCGTTGGCCTTGAACCACGCTTCGCGTTCCTCCATCTCCCGCTCGATCTCGAAGATTGCGCGGTTGAGCTTCTCTTTCGACGCAACGTAATGCGACGCAGGATAGATGGCGACGTGGTTGACCACGCGTTCGGGCAGGCCGGTGACGGCGTTGATCTCGGAAATGCGGTCGATCTCGTCGCCGAAAAACTCGACGCGGACGGCGCGCCCCGTCCAGTAGGCAGGGTAGATCTCGACCGTGTCGCCGCGCACGCGGAAGCAGTTGCGCGAAAAGTCGATGTCGTTGCGCTCGTAGCGGATCTCGACGAGCTTTTTCATCAGCTCCTCGCGGTTTTTCTCCATGCCGGTGCGCAGGGAGATGACCATGTTTTTGTAGTCGATGGGGTCGCCGAGGCCGTAGATGCACGAGACGGAGGCGACGACGATGACGTCGCGGCGCTCGAACAGGGAGCTGGTCGCGCTGTGGCGCAGGCGCTCGATCTCGTCGTTGACGGCCGAGTCCTTTTCGATATAGGTGTCCGTGTGGGCGATATACGCCTCGGGCTGGTAGTAATCGTAGTAGGAGATGAAGTATTCGACCGCGTTTTCCGGGAAAAATTCGCGGAATTCCGAGCAGAGCTGGGCCGCGAGGGTCTTGTTATGCGCCAGAACGAGGGTCGGGCGGTTGATTTTTTCGATGACGGACGCCATCGTGAAGGTCTTGCCGGAGCCGGTGACGCCGAGCAGAACCTGCTCGCGCAGGCCGTTTTTGATGCCCTCGGTCAGCGCCTCGATCGCCTTGGGTTGGTCGCCCGTGGCGCTGTATGGTGCGTGTAGCTTGAAATCCATAATGTCCTCCGAAAAAAGAAGGGTAATGTAGTGCTTGCAGGGATGGGGCACGCCCCCGCCCTACAGAGTTTAATCGTGCGCGAAGCGCACACCTGTAGCGCGCGGCATCCCTGACGCGCTGTGAAATCCGTTCGCGTCAGCGAACACCACAGTCATTCACTCTTAGTCCTTAGCCCTTAGCCATATTTGGCAGTTCCTGCACACGGCGCACCCAGTGGTCGCGCCCTACGGGCGTGTGCGGCGGCGGTCAGAGCTGCGTGACGGCGTCGGTCAGCAGGCGGACGAAGGCCGGGCGGTCGACGTCCAGCACGACGAAGGCGTTCTTCTCGTCGAATTTCTTGTCGCTGAAAAGGTCGGTGACGGTCTTGCCGAGGGTCAGCTCGGCCTGCGTCTCGACGAAAACGCCCGCTTCCCTGCCCGAAAACAGCTCCGGGTGCGCCAGATATGCCACCGGGCAGGCATCGTGGATGCACCAGCCGGGACGCCCGCGCTCCATGTCCTTGCGCATGATATCCTGCGCCGACGCCGCAAAAAACCGCGTCACGGGCGTGTTTTTCTCCGCGATGGCAGCCAGCTCGGCGGGGTAGAGCTGCGCCTGCTCCGTGACCTCCAACCCGCACATCACGACCGGCACGCCGCTGCGGAAGACGGCCTGCGCCGCCTCCGGGTCGGCGAAGATGTTATACTCCGCGCAGGGCGTACGGTTGCCGCGCGTGGCGGAGCCGCCCATCATCACGATGCGGTGCAAAAGCTGCGGCAGCTCCGGGTGCTTGGCAAGGGCGATGGCGACGTTCGTCACCGGACCGAGGGTGATCAGCTCCAGCTTGCCCGCATAGCGCTGCGCGGCCTCGAAAAGCCCGTCCCACGCGGCAAGCGCCTCCGGCGCCCGTTTGGGCTCCGGCAGGACTGCGCCGCCGAGGCCGTCCGCGCCGTGAAACTCCGCGCCGTCGTGATACTCCCGCAGCAGCGGCTTCTCCGCGCCGCGGAAGACGGGATAGCCTGCCCCCACCAGCTCGCAGAGCTTGAGGGCGTTTTTTGTCGTTTTTTCCACGTTGACGTTACCTGCGACGGTCGAGATGCCGACGATGTCCGTTTTTTCCTGCCAGTGCGCCAGCAAAAGCGCCGCGGCGTCGTCCACGCCGGGGTCACAGTCGATCCAAACCGGGTATTTTTCCATCGTTATTCCTCCCCATAGCTTCTGACCGCTTCGACGAGCAGGTCGGCAAAGCCGTCGCGGTCAATATCGAAATTGACCAGCGCGTTGGCAGGCGCACGGTCGTGGCCGACCGTCGCGCCGCGGCAGTATTCGCCCCGCGTCTCGATCTCGACGCACAGGGGCCTGCCCGTGAGCAGGTCGGGGCGCACAAGGCTGACGACCGCGACGGGGTCGTGGACGGGCGCGCCGGCGTAGCCCAGCTCGCGGTGGAAGCCGTAGAAAAATTCCAGCCAGTCCGCCACGACGCGCGCCACGCGGTTATTGACCCTGCGGATGCGCTCGAAATCCGCCGGGAAGATCAGCGCCCGCTCCGTCACGTCGAGGCCGCTCATGATGATCGGCACGCCGCTTTCAAAGACGGTCTTTGCCGCCTCCGGGTCGACGAGGATGTTGAATTCCGCCGCCGGCGTCCAGTTGCCGTGGGCGATGCCGCCGCCCATGAGGCTGATCGTCTCGATTTTCGGCTTCAGCTCCGGGTGCGCCAGCAGGAGGGCGGCGACGTTGGTCAAAGGGCCGGTGGCGACGATGGTGACGGGCGTTTCGCTCTCGCGCAGCACCTTCGCCATCAGCGAAACCGAGCGCAGGGGCGACAGCGGCATTGCCGGTTCGGGCAAAACCGGGCCGTCCAGCCCGCTCTGGCCGTGGACGGAGGGCGCGTTCATCGGTTTTGCCAGCAGGGGCGCGGGCTTTCCCATCGCCACGGGCGCATGGATACCCAGCAGCGTGCAGACGCGCTGCGCGTTATAGGTCGTTTTTTCGATGGTCTGGTTGCCGCAGACCGAGGTGACCGCCCGGATGTCGAGCATCGGGCTGGCCTTGGCGAGCATCCACGCGATCGCGTCGTCGTGGCCGGGGTCGCCGTCGAGAATGACGGGGCGGAGCTTGTTCATAAGATTTTGTCCTTTCTGCACAAAGTTCAGGCTTGCATTTTGGCGGTTTTTGCTATACAATCAGGGAAAATCATCCTTTAAGGAGGAAAAAATGAGAGAATTTTTCAAAAAGCAGGGCGTCGTGCCCTCGTGGCGGACGTATTTCGTCACCGCGATGGGCGCAATGGCGCAGGGATTGTTCTGCACGCTGCTCGTCGGCACGATCCTGAACACCATCGGGCAGCAATTCGGCATCGGCTTCCTGACCAAGACCCTCGTGACCATCAAGCAGGGCGCACAGACCATCGACTGCACGCTCGGCGGCCTCGTATCGCTGACCGTCGGCGCGGGCATCTCCGTGGCCATCGGCGTGTCGTTAAAGGCGCCGCCGCTGGTGCTGTTCTCGCTGATCCCGGTCGGCTTCGCGGCCAACGCGCTCGGCGGCGCAGGCGGCCCGCTCGCAGTCTATTTTGTCGCAATTATCGCCTGTGAATGCGGAAAGCTGGTCTCCAAGACCACGAAGATCGACATTCTGGTCACGCCCATCGTCACGGCGCTCGTCGGCATCGGCCTTTCCTGGCTGATCGCCGCGCCCATCGGCACGGCGGCAGCCGCCGTCGGCGAGGCGGTCAAGTGGGCGACGGCGCAGCAGCCCTTCCTGATGGGCATTCTCGTGTCCGTGATCATCGGTGTCGCGCTGACGCTGCCGATCAGCTCCGCCGCGATCTGCGCGGCCCTCGGCCTGACCGGTCTGGCAGGCGGCGCGGCGGTCGCCGGCTGCTGCGCGCAGATGGTCGGCTTCGCCGTGATGAGCTTCCGCGAAAACCGCTGGGGCGGCCTCGTCGCGCAGGGCATCGGCACAAGTATGCTGCAAATGCCCAACATCGTCAAAAATCCGCGCATCTGGATCCCGCCCACCCTCGTCTCGGCCATCACCGGCCCGCTGGCAACGTGCCTGTTCAAGATGGAGATGAACGGCACCGCCGTCTCCGCCGGCATGGGCACCTGCGGCTTCGTCGGGCAGATCGGCGTCTATTCCGGCTGGGTCAACGACATCGCCAACGGGACGAAGGCCGCCATCACCGCGATGGACTGGGTCGGCCTTGTGATGATCTGCTTCGTCCTGCCCGCCGTCCTGACGCCGCTGCTGGGCGCGCTGCTGCGCAAGCTCGGCTGGATCAGGGAGGGCGACCTCAAGCTCGAGCTGTAATTCCGCTATCCATTATACCGCACGGCGGCCACACCCGCAAGTCCCCACGCGGCCCGCGCGGCGAAAAACCGGCGGATTTTGCCGAAGACGCGGCGAAAAAAAGCCTTGCAATTCCCTTTCGCAGATGCTATAATAATCTGCGAAAACGCAGGTGTAGTTCATCGGTAGAACATCAGCTTCCCAAGCTGAATAGGGGGGTTCGACTCCCCTCACCTGCTCCA
>CAZVSJ010000085.1:0-2080 GCA_964629755.1 uncultured Oscillospiraceae bacterium
ATCTTCAGCGTCATGCTGCTCTTCTTGCGGGCGGCGTTGTTCTTGTGAAGGATTCCCTTGTTCACGGCCTTGTCAACAGCGACGACGGCTGCGGTGTAGGCAGCGCCGGCCTGCGCCTTGTCACCGGTGGCAACAGCGGCGTCGAACTTCTTGATGGTGGTCTTCAGAGCGGACTTGGCCATCTTGTTCTTCTCGTTGGCAGCGCGGGACAGAGAGACTCTCTTCTTCGCGGACTTGATGTTGGGCATGGTTGCACCTCCCTCTTACGGCGTTTATCTAAAAACCGTGTGTTTTTACTTCATGCAGAAACATATTATAGCGGCAGAAGGACAGAAAATCAATAGTTTTTTTCTGCTTTTTGCAAAAAATTTTATTTTCATGGAAACACTAAGGAAAAGGAGATGGTTTTTACGGCAATTCGGACGGATCTGGCGCTGGAAGCGAAGGCTTTGTGGGAAAAATCGGCGGGGGAGACGACGGAGCTATCGGGCGTTCGCGCGCGCGAGCGGGAAAACGAAGGACTTTCTGTCACGCAGGTGGACATTCTCGACGAGCAGGGGCAGGCGGCGCTGGGCAAGCCCATCGGGCGGTATGTGACGGTCGAGCTGCCGCGCTTCGACCGCGACACACGCCGTCCTGCGAAGGCGATCGCGCAGGAGCTGCGGGCGCTTCTGCCGGAGGACTGCGACAGCGTGCTGGTCGCGGGGCTGGGCAACCGCGCCGTCACGCCGGACGCCCTCGGCCCGCGCGCGGCGGACCGGCTGTTTCTGACGCGCCATCTGATCGCCAATCTGCCGGCGCAGTTCGGCGCGTGCCGGGAGGTGAGCGCGCTCACGCCGGGCGTGCTGGCGACGACGGGCATCGAGACGCTGGAGATCGTGCGCGGCGCGGTCAGCCATGTGCGTCCGTCTCTGGTGATCGCCGTTGATGCGCTTGCTGCCGGCAGCATGGAGCGCCTGTGCCGCACGGTGCAGCTTTCGGACACGGGACTTGTGCCCGGCTCCGGCGTCGGCAACCGCAGGGCGGCTTTCTCATCGGAGACGCTCGGCGTGCCTGTGCTCAGCGTCGGCGTGCCGACGGTGGTCGATGCGTCCGCTCTGTGCGACAGCGCAGACGAGCGCATGATCGTCACGCCGCGCGACATCGACGCGCAGATCGCGTGGCTCGGCAGCATCCTCGCCGATGCGATCAATCTCGCCCTGCATCCGTCATTTTCCGCTGAGGAAATTGCACAATTTGTCCAAAGCTGAGCTAACTGCATTATGTTAACCTGAAATGCAAGGCCGCGAAAAAATATTTTGTGTATGTATTGTGCAAAACTCTGTGCAAAATGTGTACAACTCTTGAAATACAAGCCTTTTTCACACAATGCACAGCGCAATGCACAGGCATGGCGCGTGCATAAATGCGTGAATACACCGTCCGTTTTCCATTTCGCATAACGACTTGAAACACAATAATTTTAGGTTATGTAAACTGAAATGACGGGATTTCTGTCGAAAAAGTTCGGATAAGGTGAAAAAGCCGCGAAAAAACGCGGTAATTTTATGTGACTTCACGTCACGAAAAATCACCGCTCCCGTCGAAGTGACGAATTTTTATTGGAAGCAAAGCGGCACCGGTGGTTTTCCACCGGCGCCGTTATTTCTATTCAGCTCCAGATCGCCATTGCCAGCGTTCCGCACAGCATCAGCGCCAGACCAAGCAGCGCCCGCTTGCCGAGCTTTTCACGGAAGAAAACGAACGACAGCACCACGGTCACGAGGATGCTCATCTTGTCGATCGGCACGACGACGCTGACCGCGCCGTTTTGGATGGCGTAGTAGTAGCACAGCCACGACGCGCCCGTGGCAAGACCCGACAGGCCGATAAACGCCGCCTCCCTGCGGTCGACGGTGCGGAGCTGCCCCTGCTTTCCCTTAAGGAAAACGATGAGGAAGGACATCAGCAGCACCACGCCCGTGCGCAGAGCCGTCGCAAGGTTGGAATCGACGTTTTTCACGCCGACCTTGGCCAAAATGGACGTCAGCGCTGCGAAAACCGCCGACAGCACGGCATAGGGCAGCCATTTGCGCATCGG
>CAZVSJ010000085.1:2180-5932 GCA_964629755.1 uncultured Oscillospiraceae bacterium
GTCAGAAACACCATCACCCACGCGAAGAGCAGCACCACGACCGTGCGCAGCGCGGTGGCGACGTCGGAATCGGTCTTCCGAATGCCGCATTTTGCGAGGATCGAGGTGATGCCGGCGAACACGGCGGAGCCGACCGCCGCAAAAAGCCAGAGCATTTAAGCCTCCTCCGGCAGGAAATCGGTGACCTCCGTCTGACCGAAGGTGTCCTGCCATACCGTGCGGAAGTCCACCATGGCCTTGTCCGTCGCGGGGTGGGCGATCAACTGGTCAAACAGCTCCGGCATGAGCGTGACGGCCTGGCAGCCTGCGACGGCCAGACGCCTGACCTGATCGACCGTGCGGAAGCTCGCGCCGAGCACTTGGCAGGCGTAGCCGCCGTTGCGGAAGGCCGTGACCATCTCGGAAACGCAGGCGACGCCGTCCGCGCCGAGATTGTCGATGCGGCTGACGTAGGGCGCGACATAGTCTGCGCCCGCCGCGGCCGCGACAAGCGCCTGTGTCATCGAATGCACGACCGTGACGCAGACGGGAATGCCCTCGGCCTTGCAAAGGCGCACCGCGCGGTAGCCCTCCGGCACGGCGGGCAGCTTAATGACAAAATGCTCGCCGAAATACGCCTGCAGCGCCTTTGCCTGCGCGAGCATCCCGTCGGCGGTCTCCGCCGTCGTCTGCACGAAGGCCGTGAGGCCCGTCTGCTCCACAAACTCGCGGTACTCGGCCATGAGCGCGGGCAGCGGCGTGGGAGCCTTGGTCAGAATTTTGGGGTTGGTGGTAAAGCCCTCAATGGGGAAGTACTTCGCAATGCGGCGGATCGCGCCGAGATCGGCAATGTCAACGTAAAATTTCATTATTATTCAAACTCCTTCCATTTTACAAGCACCTTGCCCTGGCGGCTCAGGGTGCGGCTGCGCAGCTCGTCGACGACGGCCTCCGGCGAGATCTCCGCGCTGATGACGGCGTCCGTGTCGATGGCGCCCGAGGCCAGAAGCGCGATGGCGCGCGCGGTGGTGTGCGGATTGATGAACGAGGTGCGGATGGTCAGCTCCTTGGTAAAGGCGGCGTACTGGTTGAACGGCACGGTCTTCTCCGGGTCGCACAGGCCGAAGAGGACGACGGTCGCGCACTTGCCCGCGACGTCGAGCGCCGTGGTGATGGTGGCGGGCAGGCCGACGCATTCCATCACGCGGTCGACGTTGCCGATGCCCATGGCGGCGATGGCCGCGGCGGGATCGTCCTTCATGGGGTTGATGAAGCGCGTTGCGCCGAGGGCGAACGCCTTTTCGCGTTTTTCCTCCACCGGCTCGATGACGATGATCTCGGAGGCGCAGGCGCGCTTGCAAAGCTGCACCATGATCGCGCCAATGGCACCCATGCCGACGATGACGACGCTCTGGCCGAGCCTGACGTCCAGAAGATCCATCCCACGCAGGCAGCACGAGAGCGGCTCGGTCAGCGCCGCGTCGCGCAGGCTGAGCGAAGCCGGGATCGGGTAGACGTTCTCCTGCGGCGGGCAGATGAAGTCGGCCATGCCCTTGACGACGCCCCGCGAGTTTTCGCACATATGCGTCAGCCCTTCCTTGCACATCCGGCAGCCGCCGCAGCTCCAGTTCGGGTCGACGGTCACTCGGTCGCCGGGACGAAACTGCGTGACGTTCGCGCCGACTTCCTCGACCACGCCGGAGATCTCATGCCCCAGCGGGACAGGCAGGCGGAGCGGACGCGAGCCGCTCTTGCCGTCGAATTTGTGCAGATCCGTGCCGCAGATGCCGCAGTAGGCGACGGCGACCTTGACGGCGTTCGCGTCCATCGGCGGAGCGGGAAACTCGCCCAGATGCGCCTCATGCCGCCCGGTCAGAATGACTGCTTTCATAGCATCTTCTCCTTTGCGTAAATTCTCCAGATACAGTATAAACCCGCCTACGACAAAACGCAACAGAAAATTCACCCGAATTGCAGCAGCTTCGGAAAAGCCGAATCTCCTTGACAGACCG
Organism: uncultured Oscillospiraceae bacterium; assembly: GCA_964629755.1. Lineage (GTDB taxonomy): Bacteria > Bacillota > Clostridia > Oscillospirales > Oscillospiraceae > JAZOXB01. The sequence continues at coordinate 4,172 of CAZVSJ010000085.1, forward strand.
GCGAAAATACGATACGATGGACATGGAATAACGGCGGCGACGAAAGCCGCCGAACACCATTGCGGAGGAATGCACAATGGAAAACAGACAAGAGACCTACATACAGATTTTAAAGGAGGAGCTGCTGCCGGCCATGGGCTGCACGGAGCCGATCGCCGTGGCCTATGCCGGCGCCATCGCGCGTCAGACGCTGGGCGTGCTGCCGGAGACAGTGGAGCTGGTCGTCAGCGGCAACATCATCAAAAATGTGAAAAGCGTCATCGTCCCGCACACGGGCGGCCGCAAGGGCCTGAAAACGGCGGTCTCGGCGGGCATCTGCTGCGGCAGAGCCGACTGCGAGCTGCAGGTGCTGTCAGAGGTGGACGAAACCGCGCTTGCCGGGCTGGACGCGTTTTTGTCGTCCGCGGAGATCACCGTGCGGGAATCGGACGCCTGCTGCCCGTTTGACATTCAGGTGACCGTCCGCGCTGGCCGGGACGAGGCCTATGTCCGCATCATCGGCACGCACACGAACGTCGTCACCGTCCGCCGCAACGAGCGCCTGCTCATCGACCGCCCGTTTACCGACGAGGTGGTGCAGGCGGCGGAGAACCGCAAGCTGCTGAACATCCGCGACATCGTCGAGTTTGCAAACACCGTCCCGCTGGAGCAGGTGCGCCCGACCCTTGCGCGGCAGATTGAGTACAACATGGCCATCGCGGAGGAGGGCATCCGGGGCCATTACGGCGCCGAGATCGGCAAAATTCTCCTTCGCTCCTACGGCAGCAGCGTCCAGAACCGTGCCAAGGCCTATGCCGCCGCCGGCTCCGACGCCCGTATGAACGGCTGCGAAAAACCGGTCGTCATCAATTCCGGCAGCGGCAACCAGGGCATGACGGCCTCGATCCCGGTCATCATCTACGCCAAAGAGTGCGGCGCGTCCGAGGAAACGCTCTACCGGGCGCTTATCATCTCCAATTTGGTGACGATCCACCTCAAGACCGGCATCGGCAGCCTGTCGGCCTATTGCGGCGCGACCAGCGCGGGCGCGGGTGCAGGCGCGGGCATCTGCTACCTCTACGGCGGACAGTATGACGAGATCGCCCACACGATCGTCAACGCGCTCGCGATCAACTCCGGGATGCTCTGCGACGGTGCCAAGGCGAGCTGCGCCGCCAAGATCGCCTCGGCGGTGGAGGCTGGGCTTCTGGGAATGCAGATGTATATGCACGACAGCCAGTTTTATTGCGGCGACGGCCTCGTGGCGAAGAACGTCGAGGAGACGATCCAGGCGGTCAGCGCCGTCGCAAGAGAGGGAATGCGCGGCACGGACGAGGAGATCATCCACATCATGGTCCACGGCGCGTAGGCACCTCATATAAAATATTGGGCGGAGGCATGCCTCCGCCCGCGAAAACAACCAAATTTGTACGCAGTAGGCAGTATTTGCACGCAGCACAAAAAACGGGAGGAATGCAGGCCAGCCGAGAGTTCCTGCCAACAGCAAGAGGCGTAATGGATGAAAAAACACAGAAAGAGACAACGAAAAAGCAAAGCGGAACGCCAATATGAAGCGCGGATAGAGATATTCTTCGCAGCAATGACAATACTTCTCCTGCTTTTCCCTATGGCCGCATACTGCGCTCTGGTCTATTTCGTATTTCCGCCGGACGGACATCTTGCTTTCTCTGTTTTGGGTGTTGTGGGGTCGTTTTGCTTTGGTGCGCTGCTTAGGTCAGTTTACAAGGAACTACACGCAGACCGTGAAACGGGCTGCTGACA
>CAZVSJ010000086.1:0-5815 GCA_964629755.1 uncultured Oscillospiraceae bacterium
GCTTACGCGAACGATGATAACTCTGTAGGGCGGGGGCATGCCCTAAGCCGGTGCAGGAACTACCAACTCTGTACAGACCTGCTCGTCTGTACTGTCCACCGCTTCGCGGACGGATGGGGCATGCCCCATCCCTACAGGCGCAAAACGTTGCAAGAACAATTATTTTTCCGCGAATTTGCGGCTCTGGGCGACGGCGAGGGCGTCGCAGCGGTTGTTTTTCTCGTTCTCGGCGTGGCCCTTGACCCAATGCCAGTGGACGTCGTGATACTCCAAAAGCGGCAAAAGCTGCTCCCACAGGTCGACGTTCAGGGCGGGCTTCTTGTCCGCCTTGACCCAGCCCTTGGCCTTCCAGCCGTAGACCCAGCGCTTCATGACCGCGTCGCAGACGTACTTCGAGTCCGTGTAAAGCTCGACGCGGCACGGCTCTTTGAGCTTCCCGAGCGCCGAGATCACGCCCGTCAGCTCCATGCGGTTGTTGGTGGTGTGCTTATCGCCGCCGGAGAGCTCCTTTTCGACGCCGTTCCACTCCAAAATCGCGCCCCAGCCGCCCGGGCCGGGATTGCCGGAGCACGCGCCGTCGGTGTAGATCGTGACCGTTTTCATTCGTCCATTTTCAGAACCGCCATGAACGCCTCGGACGGGACGGACACCGTGCCGAAGGTGCGCATACGCTTCTTGCCCTCCTTCTGCTTTTCCAGGAGCTTCTTTTTGCGGGTGATGTCGCCGCCGTAGCACTTGGCGAGCACGTCCTTGCGCAGCGCCTTGATCGTCTCGCGGGCGATGATCTTGCCGCCGACGGCCGCCTGCACGGGGATCTCAAACATCTGGCGCGGAATATTCTCCTTGAGCTTCTCGCAGATCTTCCGCGCGCGGGCGTAGGCGTTGTCCGCGAACAGGATGAACGACAGGGCGTCGACGATCTCGCCGTTTAAGAGGATGTCCAGCTTGACCAGCCGCGACGGGCGGTAGCCGTCGAGCTCATAGTCCAGCGAGCCGTAGCCGCGCGTGCGCGACTTGAGCGCGTCGAAGAAGTCGTAGATGATCTCGTTGAGCGGCATGAAATAGCGCAGCTCAACGCGGCTTTTGTCCAAATAGGTCATGTCGCGGTATTCGCCGCGGCGCTGCTGGCACAGATCCATGATGTTGCCGACGTATTCCGGCGGGGCGATGATGCTCGCGCGGACGAACGGCTCCTCACTGAGCTGGATCTCGGCGGGGTCGGGGTAGTTCAGCGGGGTGTAGATCTCGACGACCTCGCCGTTGGTCTTCGTGATGCGGTAGACGACGTTCGGCGCGGTGGTGATGAGGTCGAGGTTGTATTCGCGCTCGAGGCGCTCCATGATGATCTCCATGTGCAGAAGTCCCAGAAAACCGCAGCGGAAGCCGAAGCCGAGGGCGATGGAATTTTCCTGCGTGTAGGACATGGAGGCGTCGTTGAGCTTCAGTTTTTCCAGCGCGTCGCGCAGGTCGCCGTACTTGCTGCCGTCGGCGGGGTAGACGCCGGAATAGACCATCGGCTGCACGGCCTTGTAGCCGGGCAGGGGCGCAGCGCACGGATTTGCCGCGCCGGTGACGGTGTCGCCCACGCGGGTGTCCGCGACGGTCTTGATCGAGGCGGTCAGGTAGCCGACCTCGCCCGCGCCGAGGGCGTCGGTCGGGGTCATGCCGGTCGGGTGCAGCGTGCCGACCTCGACGATCTTGTATTCCGCGCCGGTGGCCATCATGCGGATGTCCATGCCGGGGCGCAGGACGCCGTTTTTCACGCGCAGGTAGACGATGACGCCGCGGTAGGAGTCGTACTGGCTGTCGAAGATCAGCGCCTGCACGGGTGCGTCGCGGTCGCCCTCCGGCGCGGGGATGCCGTGGACGACGGCTTCCAGAACGGCGTGGATGTTGATGCCGTTTTTCGCGGAAATCTCGGGCGCGTCCATCGCGGGCAGGCCGATGACGTCCTCGATCTCCTGCTTGACCTCCTGCGGACGGGCGGCGGGCAGGTCGATCTTGTTGACGACGGGGATGACCTCCAGCCCGGCGTCGACGGCGAGGTAGGTGTTGGCGAGGGTCTGCGCTTCGATGCCCTGCGACGCGTCGACGACCAGAACGGCGCCCTCGCACGCGGCGAGCGAACGCGAGACCTCGTAATTAAAGTCAACGTGGCCCGGCGTGTCGATGAGGTTGAGGGTGTAGGTCTCGCCGTCGTCGGCGGTGTAGTTGAGCTTGACGGCGCGGGCCTTGATCGTGATGCCGCGCTCGCGCTCCAAGTCCATGGAATCCAGAATCTGGTTTTCCATTTCGCGCTTGTCGATCGTGTTGCATTCTTCGAGCAGGCGGTCGGCAAGGGTGGATTTTCCGTGGTCGATGTGGGCGATGATGGAAAAATTGCGAATTTTGTTCAGGTCGGTCATGGGCGTCACCTATTTCATAAACTTGTCGATGGCCTCGCAGAGGTCAAAGATCGCGTCGTCGTCGCCCTCCTCGACGGCGTCGACAATGCAGTGGGCGATGTGTTCCTTCAAAATTTCCTTGCCGGCGTTGTCGATGGCGGCACGGACGGCGGCAAGCTGGATGAGCACCTCGGAGCAGTCGCAGTCGTCCTCGACCATGCGCTTGACCTTGGTGAGGTGGCCGATGGCGCGGGCGAGGCGGTTGGCGACGGCCTTTTTGTTGGCGTGGACGTGCGGGTGCGAGTGCCCGTGCTCGTGGTCGTATTCGTGGTCGTGCTCGTGTTCATGGCCGTGCAGGGACAGGCCGTTTTCCTTCGGCTGGTGCATAGAGAGCCGCTCCTTTGCGAATCATATACATATTATTATACCATAGACTTTTCGCCTTGAAAAGAGGGAAAACGCAAAATCGCCGCCGCCCCGCGTCATTCGAGGTTTGCGCAGCAAGCCGTGGCAATCTCATTATGGCTAAGGGCTAAGGGTGAATGACTGATGTGTTCGCTACCGCGAACGGATCTGTATTGTAGGGCGGGGGCATGCCCCCGCCGCCCGCAATACAAATTCGTTTGCATAAGTAAGTACCTGTAGCGCGCGGCATCCCTGACGCGCCTTTGAATTCGTGCGCGAAGCGCACACCGAAGTCATTCACCCTTAGTTCTTAGCTCTTAGTCAAATTCGGTAGTTCCTGCACCGGCGCGCCGGGTCGTCGCGCCCTGCGGCGCGGAATCTGTCACAAATAATTCACAAAATATTTCGCCCCGGCTATTGACAAACCAAACTTGGGGTTGTATAGTTAGCTTAGCACTCAGGGAAGTGGAGTGCTAAACCAAACGCAGGGAGGTCGCAGTGATGGAGCTGTCCGAACGAAAACAGAAGATCCTCAAGGCCATCGTCGACCTGTACATCCGCAGCGCCGAGCCGGTCGGCTCAAAGACCATCGCCGCGCTGCCGGACATGGATTTTTCCTCCGCGACCATCCGCAACGAGATGGCGGAGCTGACGAGCCTTGGCTTTCTGGAGCAGCCGCACACCTCGGCCGGACGCATTCCCAGCCCTGCGGGCTACCGGTTTTACATCGACCGGCTGATGCAGGACTACCGCCTGTCCGTCGACGAAACGCAGTCGATCAATCAGGCGATGGAGCTGCGGATGCAGGAGTTCGACCGCGCGATGAGCAAGGTCGGCAAGCTCGTCTCCCAGCTCACCAACCTTCCCGCCTACGCCATGACCGCCCGCACGCAGAGCGTGAGGGTGCGCCGCTTTGAGATCCTCCCCGCTGACCGGGGCAGCTTCATCTTAGTCGTGATGACCACGGACGAGACGGTGCGCAACAAGCTCATCAAGCTGCCGCTGAGCGTCACGGAGCAGGACTTAAAGCTCCTGTCCGCGGTGCTGAACGCCAGCCTGACGGAGATCCCCGCCGAGGGCTTCACGCCCGACGTGCTCGACCGCGTGACGCGCAGCGCCGGCGCGGCCGCCGGCCTTGTGCCGGTCATCGTCGATTTCACCACGCATATGCTGGAGGAATGCCGGCGCGGCGAGGTCTATGTGACCGGGCAGAACCGGCTGCTGGGCCAGCCGGAGTATCAGGATCTCACGAAGGCGCAGGAGGTTCTCGGCGCGCTGGACGAGGAGACGATCTCCAACCTGCCGGCCAAGCTCAACGATAACAGCCCCATCCAGATCCTTGTCGGGCCGGAAAACGTCGCCCAGGAGCTGAAGGACACCTCCGTCGTGATGACGCGCTTCGACATCGGCGACGGAATGCAGGGCATGATCGGCGTGGTCGGCCCGCAGCGCATGGATTATGCGCAGATCACCGCAAGATTAAGCTACTTTGCCGAGGGGCTGGGCAGAATGTTCGGAAAGCCCGAGCTGCCGGAGGCAAAGAAGGAGGAATAAATGTTGTCGAAGAAAGAAGAAAAGCAGCCCGAAACGGCGGAGCAGACCGCCGGGGAAACGGTAGATACGGCAACGGACGCGCAGGAAAAAGCGCCTGAGAAGTCCGAAAAGTCGGAAAAGCCGGAGAAAACCGAAAAAAAGAAAAAAGCCGAGCCGACCGAGCTGGAAAAGGCGAAGGCGGCGCAGGCGCAGGAGCATGAGCAATACCTGCGTCTGGCGGCGGAATATGACAACTTCCGCAAGCGCACGCAGCGCGAAAAGGACGGCATTTATCTCGACGCCGTCGCGGATACGGCCAAGAAGCTCCTGCCCGTGTACGACAATTTGGAGCGCGCCCTCAAAAACGAGACGAGCGACGAGGCGTACAAAAAGGGCGTCGAGATGACGATGAACGAGCTGGTCAAAATCCTGAACGGCATCGGCATCACACCCTTCGGCGCGGCGGGCGAGACGTTCGACCCGCAGCGGCACAACGCCGTCATGCACACCGAGGACGAGAGCCTCGGCGAGAACGTCATCGCGGAGGTCTTCCAGACCGGCTTCACCATGGGCGAAAAAGTGATCCGCTTCGCCATGGTCAGGGTCGCGAACTAAGGAACCCCTGAACAAAAAACTCTGTAGGGCGGGGACATGTCCCCGCCGGTGCAGGAACTTCCGACTGCGTACAGACCTGTTCGTTTGTACCGTCTGCCGCTTCGCGGTCGGCGGGGGCATGCCCCCGCCCTACAGAACCAACATTTGTAAAATATTTACTTTCATATAGGAGGATTTCATCATGGGAAAAATCATTGGTATTGATCTTGGTACAACCAATTCCTGCGTCGCCGTTATGGAAGGCGGCGAGCCTGTTGTCATTGCGAACGCCGAGGGCAATCGCACCACCCCGTCCGTCGTCGCGTTCTCCAAGACCGGCGAGCGCATGGTCGGTCAGGTCGCAAAGCGTCAGGCCGTCACCAACGCCGACCGCACCGTCGCTTCCATCAAGCGCCACATGGGCACGGATTACAAGGTAGACATCGACGGCAAGAAGTACACCCCGCAGGAGATCTCCGCAATGATCCTGCGCAAGCTGAAGGCCGACGCCGAGGCGTTCCTCGGCCAGACCGTCACCGAAGCCGTCATCACCGTCCCGGCCTACTTCAACGACGCCCAGCGTCAGGCCACCAAGGACGCCGGCAAGATCGCCGGCCTCGAGGTCAAGCGTATCATCAACGAGCCGACCGCCGCTGCGCTGGCCTACGGCGTGGATAAGGAAGCCGAGCAGAAGATCATGGTCTACGACCTCGGCGGCGGCACGTTCGACGTGTCCATCCTCGACATCGGCGACGGCGTCATCGAGGTTCTCGCCACCAACGGCAACACCCACCTCGGCGGCGACGATTTCGACAAGTGCATCATGGACTACCTTGTCGCGGAGTTCAAGAAGGCCGAGGGCATCGACCTGTCGAACGACAAGGTCGCCATGCAGCGCC
>CAZVSJ010000087.1:0-5648 GCA_964629755.1 uncultured Oscillospiraceae bacterium
AGGATGCCGCTTCCTCGGGCAGCACCGTGTGCACGCATCCGTCCACCAGCACCGCTGTGACCACCGCCGCGACCTGCACGACCGCGGGCGTCTCCACGACCACCTGTGATAGCTGCGGCGCCGTCATCAGCACCGCCACCATCCCGGCCACCGGCCACAGCTATTCCAACGGCTTCTGCACCGTCTGCGGCGCGGCCGACCCGAACTACACCGCACCCTCGACCGGCGGCAAGACCTACACCCTCGTGACCTCCGCACCGACCGACTGGTCCGGCGACTATGTCCTCGTCGGTGTCTCCGGCTCGACGGCTTATGTCCTTGACGCCTCCGGTAACTACACCGGCACCAGCCTCGGCTCGACCTCCGCGGCCAAGACTCTCTCCGCCGCCGGCATCACCCTGAGCGGCAACACCCTGAGCGGCGTCTCCGACGACTACGTCTATTCGATCGAGAAGAGCGGTTCGTACTACGCCGTCAAGATGAAGGATTCGTCCAACTATCTGCGCTATAAGGCCAACGATCTGACGAGCCTGTCGTCCCTCACCTACACCAGCCAGCAGTGGACACTGTCGCTTGCCTCGACCGGCGCCGTCCTGATGAAGAACCGTGCCGGCTCGAGCTACTACCTCGGCTTCAACGCCTCGGCCAAGCTCTTCCGCTGCTACACCTCCACCAGCCGCTACAAGCTCTATCTGTTCAAGGCGGACTGAGTAAAAAAAGAAATTGATCGTTTCATGAAAAAAGCCGCGAGGCAGGGGATACCCCCTGCCTTGCGGCTTTTTGCGCGGTGCGGAAAAACTTTTCGGAACCTACGGCGCGGTTTTGCTGTCTATATGGGTGAAAGGTACTTTTCAAAGTGAGGGAATGCTATGGAGGAACAGGAAATGCTCGCGCTGCTTCTGCGGCACGACGAGGACGGCTTGGAGGCCGCGCTGGCGCAGTACGGCGGCCGATTGCGCGCGGTGGCGGCGGCCATCGTCGGCGCGGAGACCGCCGGGGAATGCGTGAACGACGCGCTGCTTGCCGCGTGGAACGCCATCCCGCCCGAACAGCCCGCGCATCTGCGCGCCTATCTGTGCAAGCTGACGCGAAACGCGGCGCTCAACCGCTACGCGCAGGAGACGGCGGTCAAGCGCGGCGGCACGGCGGTGGACGCCCCGATGGAGGAGCTGGCCGAGTGCCTGCCCGGCGGCGGCGACCCGGCGGAGGCCGTCGAGGAAAAGGCGCTTGCCGAGGCCGTCAACCGCTTCCTTTACCGCCAAAAGCCGCGCAGCCGCCGGCTTTTCCTCGCGCGTTACTTTTATGCCATGTCCATTCGCGACATCGCCGCGCGGTTTTCCATGCGCGAGGGCGCGGTCAAGTCCGCGCTGTGCCGCAGCCGCGAGGCGCTGCGCAGCTATCTGACCAAGGAGGGGTTTTTCTGATGAAACGTGACAGCTTATTCCGCGCGGTCGGCGAGGTCGACGACGCGCTGATCGAGGATTTTGAAAATGCCGCCCCGCAGCGGCGGCATTGGGGACGCGTCGGCGCGCTGGCCGCCTGCGTCTGTGTGGTTGCGGCGGGCGCGATCGTCTGGCTCTCCGGCGGCAATGCGCCGCTGCCTGTGCAGGACACGCCGCCGCAGCCGACGGCGACGACGGCGCTTGCCTCCGCCGACGAGACGCAGCCCGGCCTGACGCCGCTTTCCGCGCTGCCGCAGCTTTCCTACGCCGAGGGCGGCGGCGAGATGGCGGCAGACATTGCGCTGCCCGACATTGCGCTGCCCGACGGTTACTTTTTCCGCGACCTGACGGACGAAGCGCTGGCAAGCATTTGGGGCATGGAGACGCTCTCATGGGAGGGCTACGACCCCGCGGCGCTCGGGCTGGACGGCAGGCTGATCTATGACGGCACGGGCCGCGTCTGGCGTGCCATTATCAACGGTACGCTTGGCGAGAGCAATTTCACCCTGACGCTCTCCCCCGAACGGGTGCCTTCCACCTGCATCATCTATGAGGGCGGCACGACCTGCGAATTTTACGGTACGGATGTGACGGCACTTCGCTTCGGCAGCCATATCGAGATCACCTTCCTGCGCGGCGAGGGAGAGAGCGCCGTCGGCGTGCGCATCGAGGCGTACAACGCAACCGCTGAGACGGAGGAGGTTCTGACGCGTATCGTGTCGCAATCCCTGCGTGAAGACGGCATTTTGCAGCTCGACCAGTTCAAAACGGAGGACGTTCCCGCATGGCGCAGCGAAAAGCTGACCGAGCCGCAGGCGCGGGCGGAGGAGGGCTTCGGCGAATACCTGCCCGACACGCTGCCCGCGGGCTACGGCTTCGAGGCGGCTTACCGCGAGCTGGGCGAGGACCGCAACTGGCTGAGCGCCACATGGTGCAGGGGCTACGAGGATCTGAGCGTCACCGTGGACAAATGCGCCGACCTGCGCGCTCTGGTGCACGCGGACGAGGTCGAAAAATATGACCGCGACTATTACGGCACGGACAAACCCGATGTCCCCGACGAATACTGGGAGAGCTGGTCTTCTCCGATCTTCTACGCGGAGGAGCTGACAAAAGAGGTCATCGCGCGGCGCGTCTCCGAGAGCGATATGGGCAATGTCTACACCTACTTTGGCGTCCTCTACCCGGACGGCACCGTCGTCAACGTCACAGTCAGCGCGCCGGAGGGCGAGCTGTGGCAGCTTCTGGCGTTCCTGCTGCCGTAAAGCGAAGAACATTTGAAAAAAAGATCCCCGCTCCGGGCGCCCGGAGCGGGGATTGCTTTTATGATAGTGTCTGCACCGGCGCGCCGAGGTCGTCGCGCCCTACGGCGAAGGTGCGACAGGCGATCGTAGGGATGAGGCATGCCCCATCCGTTCCGCGAAGCGGCAGACGGTACAAATGAGCAGATTTGTACGCAGTCGATGGTTCCCCGGCGGGGGCATGCCCCCGCCCTACAGGTTCCCAAGCGGGGGATCACAGGCGGTTGAAGCGTTTTGCGCCGCCGCGCGGCAGCCACGCAAGGCACACGGCGCAGAGCACGGCGGTCAGGGCGGTGAAGGCAAGCACATACGTCGGCAGCGAAATGACCGGATTGCTCAGCACGAACAGGAACAGACCGACGCAGGCGAGGATCGTATAGAGCATCAGGCCGAGCATCGTCACGAGCACCGCGCCGCTCTGCTTGACGGCGACGGCCTCGCTCGTCCAGTCGAGCTTCGGCATGAGCAGGTTCATCACAAGGCCGAACGCGCCGGAGAGCAGGACGGCAAGCTGCGGGATCAGCACCAGCGCCAGCCAGCCCACGGCATTCGCCCGCAGGACGACGCCTGCCGCGACCGACAAAAGCAGCGTCACGGGCGCGCAGAGCAGCTCGTGCAGCTTCAGCTTGGCCGACAAGACCTGCTGCGCGGTCACGGGCATCGAGCGCAGGATCCAGACCGTCTTGCCCTCCAGAGAGATGGACGGCGCGGTGACGACGTCCATCGACGCGAGGAACGACAGCGCGACTGCGGCCAAAAGCGCAGTATCCTCCGGCGCAAGGCCAAACACACCGAGCAGCGGCAGCATGGCGCGCACGTCCGCCTGCTTGATGAGCAGGGCGACGGCGGCGATCACCGACAGAAGCAGGCCGAGACCGCAGTTGAGCATATAGATCGCGGAGGAGGTAAAACGCTTGAACTCGCGGCGCAGCAGCGCCGCAGACACGGACGCGCTCGTTGCCTCGACCTTGCCGCGCACGGCCTTGCGGGCGCGTGTGCCGGTCGACGTCGTTTTGAGGAAGCCGCGACCCAGCAGGGCGCACATCAGCGCGAACACGCCCACGCTCGCCGCGCACAAAATCGCCGCCTGCGCAAGCTCGGCGTGGGCGATGCCCTCGCCGTAGAGGCAGAACAGGAAGCCCCAGCCGCGCATCGACGAGGCGATGGCTTCATGGCTTTGCAGCAGGAGGGTGATGTACTTCTGCGCGTTCATATAAAAATAGAAGTAGAGACACATGAAGGCGAGGGAGAAGACCATGGTAATGATGGTCTTGTTGCGCACGCGGGCGGTCACAAGCGCCAGAAGCCAGCCGAACAGGCACGCGATGGCTGCGCTCAGAAGCGGCAGGAGCAGAGAGCAGACGACGTAAAGCGCAAGCTGCGCCGCCTGCACGCCCGCCGTCATGAACCACGCGAGACCCGCCGGGATCAGCACCAGCAGGGCAAAGACATACTCCATCAGAAGGAGCGTCGCCATGCGGCTCGTGATGATCAGGCGCGGCTTGATCGGCATGGACAGCAGAAGCTCGTTGTCCTTCGCCTCGAACAGCTCGCTCTTGGCCGTGAAGGCCGTGAAGAAAAACGACAGCGCGAACGAGAACAGGCCGACCATCGCGAAATAGTACCAGTCGTAGGGCGTCGCGTAAAGAGATTCGGCCATCATGCCGAACATCTGGTAGAACAAGAAGCCGAACACGCCGAAGCAGTAAACAAAGAGGAGGGAGAACAGGATCAGCGTGCCCTTGCCGCCCTTGCGCTTGCCGGCGCTGCGGCTGAACATCCCCTTCAGCCGCAGGCGGATCAGTTTACTCAGCATTGCCGCCCTCCAGTTCCAGGAAGACCTCTTCCAGCGAGGCGTTGCCGCGCACTTCCTCCATCGAGCCGGACGTCACCAATTTGCCGCCCTTGATGATCGCCACGCGGTCGCAGAGCTTCTCCGCGACCTCCAGAACGTGTGTCGAGAAGAAGATCGCGCCGCCCGCGGCGCAGTGCTCGTGCATGACCTGCTTGAGCTGGTGGCTGGCCTTGGGGTCGAGGCCGACGAACGGCTCGTCGAGCAAAATGAGCTTCGGGCTGTGCGCCAGCGCCGCGATGAGCGCCAGCTTCTGCTTCATGCCGTGGCTGTAGCTCGAGACCGGCTGGTACAGGGCGTCGCCCAGCTCCAGAAGCTCCGCGAAATGGGCGATGCGCTCCTTGCGCTCCGCCGCGCCGACCTTGTAGACGTCGCAGACGAAGTTCAGGTAGGCGATGCCCGTCAGGAATTCGTAAAGATCGGGGTTGTCGGGGATGTAGGCCATCATCTGCTTGCAGACGAGGGGCTCGGTGCGGATGCTGTGGCCGCCGACGAGGATCTCGCCCTCGTCAAAGTCCAGAATGCCGCAGCAGGCCTTGAGCGTGGTGGTCTTGCCCGCGCCGTTGTGGCCGATGAAGGCGCACAGCTCGCCCGGGCGGATGTGAAGCGTCAGGTGATCGACCGCGCATTTGCTGCCGTAGCGTTTTGTGAGTTGGTTGATCTGGAGCATATGCAGATCCTCCGTTCTTTGAGTGTATTAGTATTGTAATACACTCTGCGTTATTTGTCAATGTTTTCTTGGGGAAAATGGGGAGAGGATGAGAAGACTTTAACGATTTAGCGAATGGAGAACGGAGGATGGTGAAAAGGGAATAGGGAATAGAGAATAGTGAATAGAGAATCGTGAACAGTTGATGTGTCCGCCGCACAGGACAAACGAACAGGTTTGTATACATTTGGTAGTTCCTGCGCACGGCGGAGGCATGCCTCCGCCCTACAGAGTTTTTCGTTCGCGTAAGCGAACACCTGTAGCGCGCGGCATCCCTGACGCGCGTTATAATCCGTTTGCGTAAGCAAACACCACAGTCATTCACCCTTAGTCCTTAGCCCTTA
>CAZVSJ010000088.1:0-5643 GCA_964629755.1 uncultured Oscillospiraceae bacterium
GGCTAATAATTCGAATAGGGACAGAATGAAGGCTATTTATTCAGAGATTCCTTAGGGGTATTATAGCGGATTTCACGCCGTTTGTAAAGTCCCAAACTTCGATAGATGCTGTAGCGCGCGGCATCCCTGACGCGCCTGCGCAGGCAGTAATCGGACTAAGCACTAAGGACTAAGGGTGAATGGCTGTGGTGTGCGCTTCGCGCACAGATTTTGAATTGAGATCGCCGCGTAAAAAAACGCTCCGCCGGGCGGCGGAGCGTTTTTCGGGTCTGCATTATTCCTCGACGTCCTCGAAATCCTCGAAATCCTCGGCTTCCTCGCATTTTCCGCAGGGAAGCAGCTTCTTGAGGTCGTCCCAGAAGTGGATCATGGCGACGGCGATCGAACCGACGACGACCACGCCGCCGACGATGGCGAGGATGAGCTTGAGCGTGCTGTTCTTCTTCATGGCTTTGCCTCCTTTACAGTATTCCAATGATAGTATACCGCATTTTGGGAAATCTGCAAGCCTTTTTTCAAAAAAATCTTCCGATTTTTATCCGACGCGGGTGACAAAATCCGCCTTGCGCGGCGCGGCGGGCGGGAATTTTCCCGCGGGATAGCCGAGGATGCAGTGGCCGACGCCGATATAGTCGCCCTCGACACCCCATTTTTTGAGCAGGGCCTTGCCCTCGTCGCTCGCAAATTCCTCCCGTGCGCGGTTGATCCAGCAAGAGCCGACGCCGAGGCTCCACGCCGCCAGCATCAGATTGCCAAGGACGAGTGACCCGTCCTCGACCGCCGTGTGCATCGCCGCGTCGGCCAGCACCACGCAGACCGTCGGTGCGCCGTAGAACGGATGCGCCTCCGGCGTGCCCATCACCGCCGCGTTCATGCGCTCAAGCGTGGCGATGTCCTGCGGGTCCTGCACGACCACGATGCGGGCGGATTGCTTGCCCATGCCGCTGGCGGCATACGTCCCGGCCTCCAAAATGCGCTGCAGGGTGTCCTCCTTCACCTGCTCCGGGCGGTAGCTGCGGCAGGATCTGCGTTCACACAGACATTTGAGTACCTCGTTCATGGTTTTACCTCCTATGTAGTTTCTATTTTCTCCGTTCGGGCGCGGCGCGCTCAAACGTAACCGTACATTCCCCGGACGCTGACCTCTCCGGCAGCGATGACGCCCGTCGAGCCGTCGGGATAGCGCACGCACAGCGAGCCGTTTTCGTCGATCCCCTCGGCGAAGGCCTCGCGCCGCTCGTCGCCCCGGACGATCTGGACGTGCTGCCCCAGCGTGACGCAGGCGGCGGCATATTCGCGCATCCACGCCTCGCGCCCGGAAAACAGCGCCGCGTCCATCTCGTAAAGCCGCCGCACCATCGCCGCCGCGAGGGCGTTCGGATCGACCGGGCGACCGGCCAGCTGCTCCAGCGACGTGGCCATCGGCCGCACCTCCGGCGGCAGATCCTCCAACGCGGTGTTGCAGTTGACGCCGATGCCGACGATGACGCTCTGGAGCATCCCGCTGCCGGCCTCGGTGGTCAGCTCGGTGAGGATGCCGGTGAGCTTTTTGCCCCCGGCAACAAGGTCGTTTGTCCATTTTATGTCAACCGATACGCCGCAGCAGTCGAAGATCGCCCGGCGGACGGCCACCGCCGTCATGGGCGTCAGGTGCAGAAGCTGCTCCGGCGCGGCCTGCGGGCGCAGGAGGACGGAAAGGTAGACGCCGCCGCGCGGCGAGGCAAACTGCCGCCCCAGCCGTCCCCGGCCGCCGGTCTGCTTTCCGGTGAGGATGACCGTGCCGTGCGGCGCGGTGCATTCGCGCTTGAGGGCGTTGTTGGTCGAGTCCGTCTCGTCCAGCACCCGCACGCTCCACGGGCAGTCGCCCAGCGCCGCGCGCACAAGCTCCCCGCTGAGGGCGCGGACGCGCAGGAGGTAGCCGCGGTTGGGCGCGGAGTCGATGCGGCAGCCGTCGTCGCGCAGGGCGTCGATCGCCTTCCAGACCGCCGCGCGGGAGACGCCCAGCCGGCGGCTGATCTCCTCGCCGGAGACATATTCTTCCTCGCGCAGCAGCGCGAGCACCTCTACTTTTCCCATGGCGCACCTCCATGCTTTTCTTCAGTATACACCGTTTTTTGAAAAATGTAAACCGTCTGGGATATGAAAAATCGGCTGTTGAAAAACGGCAATCCGTTTTTGCTGTGAATAGAGAATAGTGAATGGTGAATCGTGAACAGCTGCGGTGTGCGCTTCGCGCACGGATTTTGAATTGTAGGGGGGCAGCCATAAGCCGCGTGCAGGCAGTTTCGATAGAATCCGTAGGGGACGCCGTCCTCGGCGTCCCGCGTGCAGGAACTACCAGCTTTGTACAAATTTGTTCGCGTGTACTGTCTGCCGCTGCGCGGAACGGATGGGGCATGCCCCATCCCTACAAACGTCTATCGAGAATCGTCTGTAGGGCGGGGACATGTCCCCGCCGCGTGCAGGAACTACCGAATTTGTACAAACCTGTTCGTCTATCCCGTCTGCCGCTTCGCGGTCGGCACGCCCGGTGGTCGTGCCCTACGAGCCGTCTTTCGTAGTCCCTCCGTAGGGCGCGACGACTCGGCGCGCCGGTGCAGGAACTACCGAATCCGTGCAAACCCGTTCGTTTCCTCTGTCCGCCGCTTACGCGGTCGGCACGCCGGGGTCGTCGTGCCCTACGATCCGTCTATCATGGTTACTCCGTAGGGCGGGGGCATGCCCCCGCCGCCCTGCAGGTGCGCTAAGGGCGAAAAAAATCGTCCGCGCGGACTGCGCGGACGAAGCGGGTCGGCCGGTGGGGTGCGGACTGGTTCCTGTTTCCCAAAGAGCGCGGGAAGCTGTTGACGCGAGGCCGGCCGACCCATTCGGGTGCGCGGCGCAGGCAAAGCCGCCTGCGCCGCCTATGTTACGGTGTTGCGAAAGAGGGAAATTACTTCTTGAAGACCATCTTGGCGCCGTCCTGCTCGATGGTCACGGTGTCGCCGCTGAAATCGAACGGGAGTTCTTCGCCGTCGGAGATCATCTTGCCGTCCTTCCAGGTGAAGTCCTCGGACTCGCCCATGAAGTCGATGGTGCCGGTGCCGTCGCCTTTGAACTCGATGGTGACTTCCATGCCGAGGGACTTGAGGGTGTCGCCTTCAATGGTCATGCCATCGGATTCCATGCTGACGAGGGTGTACTTGCCGGACGGGCCCTTGCTGCCGCCGCCGCAAGCGACGAGGCAGGCCAGCAGGCTGACGATGAGCAGAGCGCTCAGCATGATTTTCATTGTTTTTTTCATAGTTACTTCTCCTTTTTTGACAGATAAGTCAGTTATTTTCAGCGGGAATCCTCCCACAGGAACCACATGAGGAACCATATCAGAAACCATAAGTAGGAACCATAACAGGAATCATAACAGGAACCATATCAGGAAGCTCTGAATAAATCTGCAAGAGCGGTCAGCGAGAGATTTTGTCGCAAGGCAACGTTTGGAAGACGCAGGAATACTTTGTGTATTTCAAGTGTTCCAAACGGCAGAATTGCGGCAAAAGATCCGCTGAGCGCCGCAGCTGATTTGTTCAGAGGTTCCTAAACTAAACGCTGCCACTGCGGCCGCCGGTCGAGTGCGAACCGCCGCCGCCACCGCCGGAGCTGCCGTTATTCTTCGGGCGCTCCGTCCGCGTGACGTTGCGGAAGAGGAAGATGTCGCGCTGCTGGCGCAGCTCCATGCTGCCCGGGCGGACATAGCTGGAGGCGGCAGCCTGCATCCGGACGGATTTGAGCTGTCCCTTGAGCATCGACATCGGGATCAGGAACGACAGCACCGCGCCCGCGATCAGGGACAGAATCGTCCAGCCGAGGACGGGGATGCCGCCCTCCTGCGCGATCTCGCCGCTCATGTCGGCAAAGGCGAGGAAGGAGCTGACGTAGTCCCGGTCGCGCAGGGCGGGCAGGAACGCGTCGTCCAGCCGGTCGAAGGCGTCGTCGTCGAACGGCCTGGAGCCCTTGCCGTAGGTCGTATAGGCATAGTTGATGCGGCTGCCGTCCGGCGAGATGAGCAGCAGGATGCCGCTCTCGCCGTCGCTGCCGAGGCCGTAGCCGTGGGATTCATAATACCAGTCGGCGTAGGCCTTGGTGTCCGAGCCGACCTCGCCGGCGGGCATCAGGATGATCGCGACGTCGAAATCGTTCTCGGCACTGACGGCATTCAGACGGGTGAGCACCCGCGTGCTCTCCTGCGCGGAGAGCAGGCCGGCCTCGTCGACCAGCCGCGGCGGATGGTCCTCATCCGCGGCAAAGGCGGGCAGCACGAGGCAAACACACAGCACGACAATGGCCAGAAGGGAGAAAATTCGATTTTTCATCATGCACCCCTCCTCAGATAAAGCCGGTCAGGCGGAGGATCAGCAGCACGGCGAAGCTCAGCGCGCCGAGGATCGCCGTCCAGATCGCCCACCAGCGCCAGTAGGCCGCCTTATCCATGGGCAGGTCGCCGACGATCTTGCCGGTCTGGCCGTTGACGGCGAAGAGGAAGTTTTGCCCCTGCCAGCTCGTCGAGAGCAGCCAGACGGGGTACAGGGCGTATTTCGCCTTGCCGTTGGAAAGCTGCAGGTTGGTCGACTCGGCCATCACGGTGGCGTAGCCGTCGGTCGTTCCGGCGAAAGCGTCCTCCGTGCTCTTGCGGATGCGGGCGTTGGCGCGCGCGATGCTCTGCTCGGCGGTGACGTCATAGCGGTCGGCGAGGTAGCCGGACAGGTACGCCGTCTGGAAATCCACGGCCTCGTTCAGGTCAAACGGCTCGATAGATTCCATCAGATCATCGGCCATCTTGCTTGAGCCGTCGACGGGCACGCCGTCAAAGGCGATGCAGCCGGCACGCACGAGGGAGTAGTGGCTGGTTTCGGTGTAGTTGTAGTTGGAATCGCTCCACACGCGGGTGCGCGTGGCGTGATAGCGGATGTTCGCGTCGACGTTGGCGTCGAAGAGCCAGAACGGGACGTAAACGCCCTTGACGTCGTCGAGGTGGTTTTCGCTGCGGAAGAGCTTCGGCAGCAGGCGCTTGCCGGAGGTGTGGCGCTTGAGCGCCTCCTTGGCGGCGTTTTTGTCCAGCTTGAAGGGGATGACGAGGTCGGGCTTGAGGTCGCCGGCGAGGCGGCCCGTCATCACGACGGGGTTGCCGCAGAAGGGGCAATGGGTCGCGGCGGTGGTCTCATCGGCGACGATCTCGCCGCCGCAGGAATTGCAGGTGTACACGCTCATGTGCGCGGCCTCGTCCTGCGACCACTCGCTGCCGGGCTGGGTCTGCCAGCTCATGTCCTCCTGCGGCTGCTGCTGTTCCTCCTTGAGGACCTCGTCGTAGCCCTTGAGGGACTCGACGTCGAAGGTGCTGTCGCAGTAGGGGCATTTCATCTGCTGCAGGCTGCTGTCGAATTCGATCTTGCCGCCGCAGCATGGGCATTTGTATTCCAAAATGGTCGGCATAATGCACCTCATTTCAAAAGGCTGATGATTGGATCATAGAATCATTGCGCCGAGGCACCCACGGCAGACGGCGCTCGCAAACGTCCCCGACCGCGAAGCGGCGGACAGTACGGGCAAACAGGTTTGTACGGATTTGGTAGTTCCTGCACACGGCGGGGGCATGCCCCCGCCCTACGG
>CAZVSJ010000089.1:0-5379 GCA_964629755.1 uncultured Oscillospiraceae bacterium
ACAGTGAGGGGTTCGATAGACGGCTGTAGGGTGGAGGCATGCCTCCACCGACCGCACAGCGGCGGACGGTACAAACGAACGAATTTGTACAAATTCGGTAGTTCCCCGGCGGGGGCATGCCCCCGCCCTACAGTGAGGGGTTCGATAGACGGCTGTAGGGTGGAGGCATGCCTCCACCGACCGCACAGCGGCGGACGGTACAAACGAACGAATTTGTACAAATTCGGTAGTTCCCCGGCGGGGGCATGCCCCCGCCCTACAGTGAGGGGTTCGATAGACGGCTGTAGGGTGGAGGCATGCCTCCACCGACCGCGAAGCGGCAGACGGTACAAACGAACGGATTTGTCCGCATTCGGTAGTTCCTGCACCGGCGCGCCGAGGTCGTCGCGCCCTACGGCGAGGGTGCGATAGCCGATTCGTAGGGCACGACCACTGGGCGTGCCGACCGCACAGCGGCGGACGGTACAAACGAACAGATTTGTCCGCATTCGGTAGTTCCTGCACTTAGATTGCCACGTCGCTCCGCTCCTCGCAATGACAAATAAGGCTGCCTGTTATGTCATTGCGAGACCGGTGCGCACACCGGTCGTGGCAATCCAAAATCAAAATCCGTGCGAAGCACACCACCTCTGTTCACTATTCAGTATTCACTATTCTCTGTTCACTACATGAAAAACGGCAGTTCCTGCACGCGGCTTAGGGCTGCCCCCGCCCTACATTTCAATTTTGTTCGCGTCAGCGAACACCACAGTCATTCACCCTTAGTCCTTAGCCCTTAGTCCTTCCGATTTTCCCCAAACATTTTCCGCGCATCTATGGACTTTTTGCGCGGGATTTGGTATGATAATAGATACGAAACATGAAAACGCAAAAAGGAGCTTCCCATGGAAAAGCTGATCGACAAATTATCCGCCGCGGTGTCCGCGGCCTTCGCCGCCGCCGGCTACGACCCCGCCTGCGGCAAGGTCACGGTGTCCAACCGTCCCGACCTATGCGAATTCCAGTGCAACGGCGCCATGCCCGCCGCAAAAATCGCCCACAAGGCGCCGATCCTGATCGCCAACGACGTCGTCGCGCAGCTCGGCGGCTGCGAATTCTTCGCCTCGGCGGAGGCCGTCGCGCCCGGCTTCATCAACCTGCGCGTCTCGGGCGCCGCCCTCGCCGCCCATCTGGAGGATATGCGCCTGTCCGACCGTCCCGGCGTCGCCGGAACGCACTCGCCGCGCACCGTCGTGCTCGACTACGGCGGGCCGAACGTCGCAAAGCCGCTGCACATCGGCCATCTGCGCTCGGCCATCATCGGCGAGAGCATCAAGCGCATCTACCGCTACTTCGGCGACACCGTCATCGGCGACATCCACCTCGGCGACTGGGGTCTGCAAATGGGCCTGATCATCGCGGAGCTGCGCGAGCGCAAGCCCGACCTGCCCTATTTTGACGACGATTTTGCGGGCGACTACCCCGCCGAGGCGCCGTTCACGATCTCGGAGCTGGAGGAGATCTACCCCACCGCCAGCGCCAAGAGCAAGGTCGACGAGGACTTCGCGAAGAAGGCGCACGAAGCAACCTACTTCCTGCAGAACCACAAGCGCGGCTACCACGCCCTGTGGGAGCACATCATGCGCGTGTCCGTCGCCGACCTCAAGCGCAATTATGAAAACTTAAACGTCAGCTTCGACGTCTGGAAGGGCGAGAGCGACGCCGAGCCGTATATCCCGCCCATGCTCGAAAAGTTAGAGGCGCAGGGCGCCCTGGTCGAGAGCGAGGGCGCGAAGGTCATCCCCGTCGCCGAAGACGGCGACAAGAAGGAGATCCCGCCGTGCATCCTCGTCAAGTCCGACGGCGCGACGCTTTACGCGACGACAGACCTCGCCACCATCGTCCAGCGCATGGAGGACTACCACCCCGACAAGCTGCTGTACCTGACGGACAAGCGCCAGAGCCTGCATTTTGAGCAGGTGTTCCGCGCCGCGCGCAAGACCGGCATCGTCCCGGAGACGACCGAGCTGCAGCACATCGGCTTCGGCACGATGAACGGCAAGGACGGCAAGCCCTTCAAGACCCGCAGCGGCGGCGTCATGCGCTTGGAGACCCTGATCGCGGACATCACGAGCTACGTCGAGCAGAAGATCCTCGAAAATCAGACCCTCAGCCCCGCCGAGGCCGCCGAGACCGCCAAGATCATCGCCGTCGCCGCGCTCAAGTACGGCGACCTGTCCAACCTTGCGACGAAGGATTATATCTTCGATTTGGAGCGCTTCTCGGCCTTCGAGGGCAACACCGGGCCGTATCTGCTGTATACTATCGTGCGCATCAAGTCGATTTTGCACCGCTGGGGCGGCGATTGGCAGACGCTCTGCCTGCGTCCGGCGGACAGCGACAGCGCCAAGCAGCTCCAGCTCGCGCTGGCCGATATGCCCGACCAGCTCGCCATGGCCTACCGCGATTCCGCGCCGAACGCCGTCTGCGCCTACGCCTACGCGCTGGCCGGCGCGGTGAACAAGTTCTACCACGAGACGCACATCCTCACCGAGGAGGACAGGGAAAAGCAGGCTGGTTACATTGCATTGATCGCCTTTGCCAAGCGCGCATTGGAGACGTGCATCGACCTGCTCGGCTTCTCCGCCCCGGAGAGAATGTGAGAATATGAGAAAACGCCAATGCGAAAGCATTGGCGTTTTCAGCGTGTTGAAACAGTCTCCGATATGCCATTGCAAGGTTGCGCACACCCGAAAGGGGGGTACGCGCCCCGCGCCGAGGGTGCGATAGACGTTCCGTAGGGCACGACGACCCCGGCGTGCCGCAATTTCCAATCCGTGCGCGTAAGCGCACACCAGTAGCGCGCGGCATCCTTGACGCGCTTTAGAAAATGTTCGCGTAAGCGCACACCACAGCCATTCACCCTTAGCCCTTAGCTCAACACCGGTTCCTGCAGCGGCTTAGGGCTGTCCCCGCCCTATAGACAATTTTCGATAGACGGCTGTAGGGATGGGGCATGCCCCATCCGCTCCGCGCAGCGGCAGACGGTGAAAACGAACAGGTTTGTTCAACGCCGGTAGTTCCTTCTCGCGACTTCATTTTGAGTTAAATGCACACGCGCGGCGGGAGATAGCTGCGACTTTTGCAAAATAGTCGCGTAAATAGGCGTCGTCTTCCTCCGCCTTTTCGCGCAGGGTGTCAATTTCGGCAAAAATGCGGTCTTTTACGGCGGACGTAAAGCCCTGCGTATCGCGCAGCAGCCGCTCCGTTTCGTCCGCAGCCTTCCGGAACAGCGCCCGATCCGCCAGAAGCAATGCGGTATACATTTTTAATTGGGCAAGCCTCACCGGCGGGCAAAAGAAAAACCGCGGGACAGCCTGCGCCGTCTGCAGGCGGCGCAGCAGCAGCGCCGGCGTCCGGACGCTCTCGAAAAACGGGAAAATCTCGTCGCGCAGCGCGTTAGACAAACGCGCTGCGTCAATTCTTTCGCCGTCAGGATATTGCGAGATCTCACTTATTCGGCGGCCATAGGTAAAATAGCGCGTTTCACACGGCATATAAAGCGGAATGATGCAGTAGGTCGGGTAGATGATCGCGCCGGGCCGCTCGAAGCAAACGCACTGCGCAAGGCCGCTCTCCTCGCGGAAAAACCACGCGCCCTTTCGCGCAAAGCCCGCCGCGTGCAGCTGCTGCGCAACTTCGGTCGGTATTTGCAGTTTGCTCATTTTCTCCTTCTGTCGATCTGGCGAATGATCGTAAGCTGTCTTTGTGCGCGGCTTCCGCGTCTCGGACATTGTGGTACGGACAACAGGGGTTGTACCATTTCCGTAGTTCCTGCACGCGGGACGCCGGGGACGGCGTCCCCTACGGATTCTATCGAAGTGCCTGCACACGGCGCGCCCAGTGGTCGCGCCCTACTTGCCCGCGATGTCGCGGGCGACGTGGACGCCGCTGGCCGACGCGTGGGACAGCGAATGGGTGATGCCACTGCCGTCACCGATGATATACAGGCCGTCGTACTTCGCCTGCAGGCGTTCGTTGACCTCGACCTCCATGTTATAGAACTTGACCTCCACGCCGTAGAGCAGGGTGTCGTCGTTGGCGGTGCCGGGCGCGACCTTGTCGAGCGCGTAGATCATCTCGATGATGCCGTCCAAAATGCGCTTGGGCAGCACGAGGCTCAGGTCGCCGGGCGTCGCGCTCAGGGTCGGCGTGATGAACGCCTCGCGGATGCGGCTGGGCGTCGAGCGGCGGCCGCGGATCAGGTCGCCGAAGCGCTGGACGATCACGCCGCCGCCGAGCATATTGCTCAGCCGCGCGATGCTCTCGCCGTAGCCGTTCGAGTCCTTGAACGGCTCGGAGAAATGCTTCGCCACGAGCAGGGCGAAATTCGTGTTCGCCGTGTGCTTTGCCGGGTCCTCGTAGCTGTGGCCGTTGACGGTGATGATGCCGTTGGTGTTCTCGTTGACGACCGCGCCCTTCGGATTCATGCAGAACGTGCGCACGAGGTCGCCGTATTTCTGCGTGCGGTAGACGATCTTGCTCTCGTACAGCTCGTCGGTCAGGCTGGCGAAGACCTCC
This sequence comes from uncultured Oscillospiraceae bacterium, assembly GCA_964629755.1. GTDB lineage: Bacteria > Bacillota > Clostridia > Oscillospirales > Oscillospiraceae > JAZOXB01. The sequence goes on from CAZVSJ010000089.1 coordinate 4,561, forward strand.
GCCGGCAGCTCGACGCGCACGCCGATGTCGACGCGGTTCGACTTCGTCGGGATGTCGAGGTCGCGGCAGACCGTCTCCATCCACTTGCTGCCGCTGCGTCCGACCGAGATGACGCAGGACAAGCAGGTGTAACGCTCGCCCTGTGACGTGACGGCGTAGCCTTCTTCCGTGCGCTCGACGGCGCTGACCGGCGCGTCAAAATAGAAGTCCACCTTGTCCTGTAAAAAGGCATAGAGGTTTTCCAGCACGACATAGTTGATGTCCGTGCCGAGGTGGCGGACGGACGCGTCGAGCAGGTGCAGGTCGTGCTGGATGCACAGCGTTTTGAAGCGCGTGCCGGCGGTGGAATAGAGCTTCGTGCCCGCGCCGCCGAAGCGCATATTGATCTCGTCGACGTAGCGCATCAGCTCCAGGGCGCGGTTTTTGCCGATGTACTCATAGAGCGTGCCGCCGAAGTCGTTTGTAATGTTATATTTCCCGTCGGAGAAGGCGCCCGCGCCGCCGAAGCCGCTCATGATCGAGCAGGTCTTGCAGCCGATGCAGCTTTTTACCTTTTCTCCGTCGATGGGGCAGCGGCGCTTGCCCAGCGCGTGCCCGGCCTCGAACACCGCCACGCGCAGCGACGGCGCACGCTGCGTCAGCTCATAGGCCGTAAAGATGCCGCCGGGGCCTGCGCCGATGATGATCACGTCGTAGTTCATATGATGTCCTCCCAGAATAAGGCGGCTGACCGCAGGTTCGCAGTCAACCGCTGTACGGATGCGCCGCTGCCCGGATCGGAGCGGCGTTTGCAGGTTTTTCTTCGGAAACCCGCAGGAA
>CAZVSJ010000090.1:0-5376 GCA_964629755.1 uncultured Oscillospiraceae bacterium
AGGGATTCAAGCAGACGGGAATACAGTGTGTTCTCCTGCTCGTTCATGACCTCTGGTGCGGAAATCTGCTCCGCGTCCCGCAAAAGCGCAAGCGTATCCGGTTCCGCACCCCAGACGATCAGAAGCGGAGCGCCGTCTGCCTGCGTGCCTGTCTTCGGAGGAGCAAACGCCGTGCCGCCGGAAAGACCATCGCCTGCGCTCGTCTCGGGCGGAAGAGAGACCGACGTGTTGCTTGACGGAAGCTCCGGAAGCTCCACACGCCCGTAATCGAAGACGGTGTCGCCCTCGACCGGCGGTTCGGCCAATTCCGGGGCAGCGGTGGTGGCGGCATCGTTGCTGCCGTACTCAAGCGCCTTTTCGTCATTGCTCGCTGCGTCACCCGCTTCGGAGAAGTCTATGAAATAATAGCTGTCGGATGCAAAGCTGTAGAATTTTTCCTCCTGCCCGGCCTCGCTCGGCGCAAGGTCAGCGGCGTCGGCTATTGTAGGCTCGGCGGCGTTCTCTACAGGCAGCCCGGGCAGTTTGGAATTGCCGAACAGGACGAGGGCAAGCATGGCGGCTGCGGCCAATCCCGCCGCGCCGATGGAGAGGAACTTCCTCCTGTGCGGGGCCTTTTTGCGCGGCTCGCTGCGCACCTGCGCCATGATGCGCTCGGTGAGGTCGGCGGGAGGGTCGGCCTTTGCGTCGCGGAGGGCGGTGTCGGCCTGCTCCAGGTCGCGCAGACGTTCGCGGCAATGTGCGCAGGAGCGAAGATGCTGCTGCAAGCGCCGCTCTTCGATCTCGCTGTTCATGCCGTCGATGTGCGCGCTGAGCAGCGGCAGATATTCATTACACATTTCCGCGACCTCCTTTCCGTTCCTGTCTGTTTGACGCTTTTGCATCCGCTTTGTTCCCTGATTGTAAGAGTTTTTTTCTTAAATTTTCGCGGGCGCGGGCAAGTCTCGACTTGACCGTCCCCTCCTTGACCTCCAAAACGGCGGCGATCTCGGTGTAGCTCAGGCCGTTGACGACGCGCAGCGTCAGAATGCGGCGCTGCTCCGGGTCGAGGCGCTGCATCGCGGCGGCAAGGAGCTCGTGCTCCTCCTGCGACAGCAGCGCCGCCTCCGGTGTCGGTGCAGGGTCGGGCAGGTCGAGCAGCTGCGCCTCGCCGTCGTCGTCCTCGACCGTCAAAGAGACCTGCTTACGCCGCTTGGCGCTGCGCAGAAAGTCGAGACAGGTGTTCGACGCCAGACGGTACAGCCAAGTGGAAAACGCGGATTCAAAATGAAAGCTCTCCAAGCTGCGCCACGCCTTCAAAAACGACTCCTGCGTCATGTCGGCGGCGTCTTCCGTGTTGCCCGTGATGCGAAGGCAGAGATTAAAAATGGAGGACTGATATTGCATTACAAGCTGTTCAAAGGCCGCTTCATCGCCTGCGGCGGCCTTTTTCAGCACTTTTTTCTCTTCGATATCGATCACCTCACAATTCAACTGAGGTCCCGGCAGATCGCGCGCACGACCGCATGAACCTCCTCGGCGGTGGCCAGATGGGAGATCTGTTCCTTATAGTAGGCGCTGTGCGGCACGCCGCGCAGATACCACGCCAGGTGCTTTCGCGCCTCCAAACAGGCGATGTGCTCGCCCTTGTCCTCCAGCGCCAGCGAAAACTGCCGCAAGGCGACCTCCATCCGCTCCCGCAGGGGCGGACGTTCGGGAAGCGGCTCTCCCGCAAGCGCAGCTTTCACCTGCGCGAACAGCCAAGGATCGCCGAAAACACCGCGGCCGAGCATGAAAACGGCGGCGCCGCTGTGCGCCTTGCAGCGCAGCGCGTCCTCCGGTGAAAAAATGTCGCCGTTGGCGATGACGGGAATGGACACCGCGCGGACGACCTTGCCGATCTCGTCCCAATCCGCCCGGCCGGAATAGAGCATGGTCTTCGTGCGGCCGTGCAGGGCGATGGCGTCCGCGCCTGCCTGCTCCAACGCCTGCGCCATCTGGGCGGCGTGGATGCTGCCCTTGTCCCAGCCGAGGCGGGTCTTGACCGTGACGGGAACGCCGACGGCGTCCTTGACCGCGCGGACGATTTCGCAGGCCAGCGGAATGTCACGCATCAGCGCGCTGCCGTCTCCGTTGTTGGCGATCTTGGGCATGGGACAGCCCATGTTGATGTCGACAAAGTCGCAGCCGCTGTGCTCCAGCGCCAGAACCGCAGCCTCCGCCATCATCTTCGGCTCGTTGCCGAAGATCTGCGCCCCGCAGAGCGAACCGGCATTTTTGCGCAGCAGGGAGAGGCTTTTTTTGTCGTGATAGACCAGCGCACGCGAGGACACCATCTCGGTCACGGTGACCGCCGCGCCGAGCCCGGCGCAGACCGTGCGGAACGCGTAATCCGTCACGCCGGCCATCGGCGCGAGAAAAAGCGGGGAGGAAAGCGTGTGACCGAGAAACTGCATAGGGCTACCACCTTTGTCGGAACGATGATTATAGATGGTATTATACTAAATCGCGTGCGCTTATGCAAGCGCTGTCGATAAAGATGACGATTTTGTCATATTTCCTGCGGCCTGCAAAAAAATGCTGAGTACCCCTTGACAGGCGGGTGATCCTGTGATATTATTTAACCAAAGTTGAGCAAATGTTCAAGTGTTCAACGGTTCAAATATGATCGCAGCGCGCGCTGATACGCCGCTGCGCGGAAAGGAGACGCTTATGCAGAAAGAACATGAGCTTCGGGACGAGCCGGAAGCGGTGCACGAGCACCGTCAGCCGTTTTGCGAGCTGGACGAGGAAGCGCTCTTTGACATGGCGGAGCTGTTCAAGGTCTTCGGGGATTCCACCCGCATCCGCATCCTCTATGCGATGTTCGACGAGGAACTGCGCGTGTCGGACATCTGTGAGGAGCTTGGCATGAGCATCTCGGCCGTGTCGCACCAGCTGCGGCTTTTGAAGCAGGCAAAGCTCGTGCGGTGCCGCCGCGAGGGAAGAATGGCATATTATATGCTGGCCGACGATCACGTCAAGACGATCATCGGCATGGCAAAGGAACACATTGAGGAGTGAGAAAAATGAAAAAGATTTACAAATTGCGTGATCTGGATTGTGCAAACTGCGCCGCGAAGATGGAGACGGCGATCAATAAGCTGCCGCAGGTTGAGACGGCGACCGTCAGCTTCTTTACGCAGAAAATGAGCGTTACCTATGCCGAGGGCGTCGACGAGGCCGAGGCGCTGGCGCAGATCAAGAAGTGCATCCGTCGCGTTGAGCCGGACTGCGAGGTCTTGGGATGAAGCGCAGACAGAAGCTCCTTCTGGGGCGCATCCTTGCCGCGGCGGCGCTGTTCGCGGTCGGACTGTTTTTGGACGGCTGGTGGAAGGCGGGCTTCATGCTTGCCTCCTGGCTGACGGCGGGCTATGACATCGTGTGGTCCGCACTGCGCAACATCCTGCGCGGACAGGTGTTTGACGAAAAATTCCTGATGACGCTGGCGACGGTCTGCGCCCTTGCCATGCAGGATTGGGGCGAGGCGGCGGCCGTCATGGTGCTGTTTCAGATCGGTGAGCTGTTCGAGCAGCTTGCCGTCGAGCGCTCCCGCCGCTCCATCTCCGCGCTCATGGACATCCGACCGGACTTCGCCACCGTCCTGCGCGACGGCGAGGAGGTCGTGACAGACCCGGAGGAGGTACAGCCCGGCGACATCCTGCTGGTGCGTGCCGGCGAGAGGATCGCCGTGGACGGCGTCGTCGTGGAGGGTGAAAGCTCACTCGACACCGCAAAGGTCACGGGCGAGGCCATGCCCGTTGACGTCCGCGCGGGGAGCGCGGTCGTCTCCGGCAGCGTGAACCTGAGCGGCGTGCTGAAGATCCGCGCCGAGAGCGCCTATGCGCAGTCCACCGTCGCACGCATCTTGACGCTCGTGGAGTCCGCAGCGGAGCAGAAGGCGAGCGCAGAGCGCATGATTACGAAATTTGCGCGCTACTATACGCCCTCGGTCATCGGCGCGGCAGTGCTGCTGGTGGCGATCCCGCCGCTCTTTTTCGGCCAGCCCTTTTCCGAATGGCTGACGCGCGCTCTGACCTTCCTTGTGATCTCGTGCCCCTGCGCGCTGGTCATCTCCGTGCCGCTGAGCTTTTTCTCCGGCATGGGCGCGGCGGCCAAGCTGGGCGTCGTGGTCAAAGGCGGCGTGGCGCTGGAGCAGCTTGCGCAGACAAAGGTCATGATCTTTGACAAGACCGGCACGCTGACGTGCGGCGAATTCTCCGTGCGCAATATCGACTGCGCACGCGGCACGGAGACGGAGCTTCTGCGTATTGCGGCGCTGTGCGAGCAATATTCCAACCATCCGGTCGCGCAGGCGGTACGGGATGCCTGCCCGTCGCCCGGTGGCGCGGCGGAGGACATTCAGGAGCTTGCCGGGCGCGGCATCGTCGCGCGGGTCGACGGCAAGGAGGCCGCCGTCGGCAACCGCCGGCTGATGGAGGCGTTCGGCATCACGCCGCCGGAGCTGAATCGCGTGGGCACGGTGCTCCATGTGGCGCACGGCGGGCACTATCTCGGCGCGATCGTCGTAGCCGACACCCTGCGGGAAAACGCCGCCGCGACGCTTGACGCCCTGCGCGGGCAGGGTGTCGAACGGACGGTCATGCTGACGGGCGACAACGCCCTCGCGGCGGAATACTACGCAAAGCAGTGCGGCGTGACGGAATACCGCGCCCAGCTTCTGCCGCAGGATAAGGTCGCTGAGCTGGAAAAGCTGCTGCAATCGAGGCAAACGGGCGAAAAGGTCGCCTTTGTCGGCGACGGCGTAAACGACGCGCCCGTCCTGACGGCGGCGGACGTCGGCATCGCGATGGGCGGCGTCGGCTCGGACGCTGCGGTGGAGGCTGCTGACGTCGTCCTCCTGAACGACGATTTTTCCAAGCTGCCGCGCCTGCTGCGCGTGGCAAAGCGCACCTGCCGCATCGCGAAGCAGAACATCGTTTTCGCGCTGGCGGTCAAGGCGGTGTGCATGGTGCTCGGTGCGCTCGGCTACGCACCGATGTGGCTGGCGATCTTCGCGGATGTCGGCGTCGCGGTGCTGGCGATCCTCAACGCCCTGCGTGCCATGCATGAAGCGGTATAACAGAAAGGAAGGCACGAAGCTGCCTTCCTTTTCTGCATCCTGTCATTGAATGGAACTTATATACGAATTATAAACTTTTTTTGGAACATTGTTCTGTTTTCATGCAGCTCTTTATGGAATAATGCACAAAACGCGGAGTTGAATTGTGAACAAATTGGAAAATTATGATGTGCTCTATGGTTTTCCACTTGTATAATCGGGAAGAATGTGTTATGATGTCTCCGGTGGCGCTGTATCCTAGTCAAAGCGCGCCGGTCTCGAAGAAGGGCCTAAAAATC
>CAZVSJ010000091.1:0-5368 GCA_964629755.1 uncultured Oscillospiraceae bacterium
TGACGCGCTTTTGAATCCGTTCGCGTTAGCGAACACATCAGTCATTCACCCTTAGTCCTTAGTCCTTAGCCGAAACAAAAGTTCCTGCACGCGGCGGAGGCATGCCTCCGCCCTACATTGCCGGTTCCTGTTCATAATTTACCAATTTCCGGTTTACATAATTTTACGTTTTTGTAATGGCTTAGTAACGAAATCGTAGTTGCTTTTTGCCCGTTCTTCGGTATAATAGTAGCAGCACACTTCTATCGCCGTAGAAAATTTCGGCAAAAGTTTACATAATTCAGCCGCGTCGCGCGGACGACCCCGCGCGAGACCACAGCTTTAAGGAGAAAACTATGGGAAAATTTGAAAAGAACAACCGCCCGCAGGCCCAGCGCGCCGCGCAGAACGCCGCCCGCAAGTCCAAGCATAAAAAGCAGAGCCGCCTGCCCCTCATTTTGGGCATTTTGGGCTCCGCCGTTGTCATTGTCGCCTGCGCCGTGGGCTATATCCTGCTGCGCGACGACCACAAGATCGCGCAAAACGTCTACGTCGGCGGCATCAACCTCAGCGGCATGACCAAGGAGGAGGCCAAGGAGGCCCTGAAGGACGTCTCGTTCGATCAGGACATGACCGTCCGGCTCTACACCGAGGGCGACGAATTTCCGCTTTATGTGACGACCTACGACCCGTCCAAGGAGACCGTCACCGACATCTACGGCAAGCCCGTGGAAAACGCCCAGACCACCGCCGCCATTCCCAAGGCCGACCCGCCCCAGACCGACGCCGACGCCCCGCTCGACGCCAACGGCAACCCCTATCTGCTCGACCAGACCATCTGCCTGCCGGCTTCCTACGTTGAGATCACCCTCGACATCGACGCCGCCGTCGACGAGGCCTACCGCTATGGCCGCGGCACCGGCTCGAAGAACAACGACGAGCGCATCGACATCGACGTGTCGAAGATGCTGTCCGTCAACGAGGCCTATATCCGCGACGTCCTCGACAGCACGCTGGAAAATACCGCCTGCGTCGGCACCGAGACGAAGATCACCAAAACCACCACCACCGTTACCGATAAGGACGGCAATCCGCAGACCGTCGATGCCATCGACATCACCCTCGGCACGCTCAAGCGCGACATCGACATCGACAAGCTCTACAACGAGATCCTCGAGGCCTACATGAGCGGACGCTACGACCTGCAGTATATCTACGACGAGACGATCCCTGAGCCGGTCGACCTCGACAAGCTCTACAAGGACAACGGCTGTGTCGCGCCGGTCAACGCCGTCTGCGACGAGGACACCTACGAGATCACCGACGGCAAGAATGGCTACGGCTTCACCATGGCCGACGCCCTGATCGCCTTCGCGGACGCCAAGCCCGGCGACACCGTCACCCTGACGCTGACGGAGCTGGAGCCGCGCTTCACCAGCGAATCGCTGAAAAGCCAGCTCTTCTGCGACGTCCTCGCGTCCTACGACAGCCCGCATACCTGGAATCCAACGCGTACGCACAACCTTGAGCTTGCCTGCCAGGCCATCGACGGCACGATCCTCAAGCCCGGCGAGGTCTTCTCCTTCAACAAGGTCGTGGGCGAGCGCACCGCCGAAAAGGGCTACGGCGAGGCCGGCGTCTACGTCGGCGGCCGGACCGAAAACCAGCTCGGCGGCGGCGTCTGCCAGGTCGCCTCGACCATCTTCTGGTGCACGCTGAAGGCAAACCTTGAGGTCGTCGAGCGTGCCGAGCACCAGTTCCTCCCGTCCTACGTCCCCTACGGCATGGACGCGACGGTCTACTGGGGCAGCCTCGACTATCAGTTCCGCAACAACACGACCCACCCCATCCGCATCGACGCCTCCGTCTCCGACGGCTATGTCCATGTCCGCTTCGTCGGCACCGAGACCAAGGATTACACCGTCAAGCTCGACTACGAGATCACCGCGTGGTTCAACGCCGAGGAGAAGATCATCGACATCTCCCCCGATATGCGCGATTACAACAAGTACAAGGACTATAAAGAGGGCGACGTCATCCAGACCGCCTACGACGGCGCGAACGTCACGACGTATATGTATAAGTACGACAAGGACGGCAACCTGATCTCCAAGGAGGTCGTGTGCTATTCCAGATACGACCGCCGCGACCGCGAGATCGCGCACATCGTCGACCCGGAGGAATCGACCGAGCCGTCGACCGAGCCGACCGAGCCGACCGAGCCGTCCACGGAGCCGACCGAGCCGTCGACCGAACCGAGCACGGAGCCGCCCACCGACCCCACCACGGAGCCGACCGAGCCCAGCACCGAGCCGCCCACCGAGCCCAGCTCGGAATCCTCGGGCGAATAACCGCAATCGAAAAGACCACATTTGTCCGCCGGACAAATGTGGTCTTTCTGCATCCTGCGCGCCCCGCGTGCATCGCAGGCACGACAGACGGTTGTAGGGTGGAGGCATGCCTCCACCGTCCGCGAAGCGGCAATCGGAGAAAACGAACAGATTTGTACGGATTTGGTGGTTCCTGCACCGGCGCGCCCAGTGGTCGCGCCCTACGGAACAACTACGATAGACGGATCGTAGGGCACGACGACCCGGCGTGCCGCATTTTCCAATCCGTTCGCGGCAGCGAACGCCTGTAGCGCGCGGCATCCCTGACGCGCCAATAAAAATCCGTTCGCGCAGCGAACACCGCAGTCATTCACCCTTAGTCCTTAGCTCTTAGTCCAAAAAACGCCCGTTCCGCGCACTGACCGTAAAAAAGGATGCCGCTTGCGCAGCATCCTTTTTTGCTATCCTTTCGAGCCAAGGCGGGATTTGAAGTCGGCGTAGCCGAACTCCGTCAGCCGCGTGAGCGTGCCGTCTTCGCCGCGGCGCCAGATGTCCGGCAGCGGCATCCCGTTGAAGGTGTTGTTTTTACAGGTGGTGTAAATCGCCATGTCCCCGAAGACGAGCAGGTCGCCCGGCTCCGGCGCACGCGCAAAACGGTAGTCCCCGATGACGTCCCCGGCGAGGCACGTCGGCCCGGCCAGCCGCGCCGCGTGCTCTCCCGCGCCGTCCGCGCCGTAAAGCGGCGGGGTATAGGGCATTTCCAGCACGTCGGGCATATGGCAGGCGGCGCTGGCGTCCAGGATCGCGATGCGCGTCGTGCCGTTTTGCACGACGTCCAGCACGCGGCTGACGAGGAAGCCCGCGTTCAGCGCGACCGCCTCACCCGGCTCCAAATAGACCGTCAGGCCGTATCTCTCCCGCGCGGACACGAGCAGCCGCTCCAAAAGCGGCAGGTCGTAGCCGTCGCGCGTGATGTGGTGGCCGCCGCCCATGTTGAGCCAGCGCAGGCGCGGCAAAAGGTCGCCGAATTTTTCCTCCACGGCGCGCAGGGTCGTTTCCAACGCGTCCGCGTCCTGCTCGCAGAGGGTGTGGAAGTGCAGCCCGTCCAGCAGGGCGGTCAATTCCGGCGTCATCTGTGCGTCAAACTGCGCCCGCGTCGTGCCGAGGCGGCTGCCCGGCGCACAGGGGTCGTAGACCGCGTGAGCCTCCTGCGTGGAGCATTCGGGGTTGATGCGCAGGCCGACGCTCAGGCCGCGTTCCTTCGCCCTTGCGCCGAAGCGCCTGAGCTGGGCGGGCGAATTGAAGACGATGTGGTCGGCGCAGTTAAAAATTTCCCCGATCTCGTCGTCGCGGTAGGCCGCGCAGAACACGTGTACCTCGCTCTCCGGCATCTCCTCCCGTCCAAGCCGCGCCTCAAACAGGCCGCTGGCCTCCGTTCCCGCAATATAAGGCGACAAAACGGGGTAGAGGTCGTAGTTTGAGAACGCCTTCTGCGCCAGCAGAATTTTGCAGCCGGTGCGCTGCGCGACGCCTGAGAGAATTTCGCCGTTTTTGCGGAGCTGCCCCTCGTCGAGGACGTAGCAGGGCGTGGGCAGGCCGGAAAACGCCTGCTCCGGCGTCTGCCCGCCCAGCGCGCGGAAGGGCGCGGTCATTCGACGATCACCGGCGCGAAGTTCTCGCTGCGCGGCAGGCCGTGCTTATCCAGCGCGTCGAGGAAGGGATCGGGGTCGAACTCCTCGACGGTGTAGACGCCGGGCTTGTTCCACTTGCCCGTCAGCAGCATCATCGCGCCGCACATCGCGGGCACGCCGGTGGTGTAGCTGATGGCCTGGCTCTCGACCTCGCGGTAGCATTCCTGATGGTCGCATACATTATAAATATAGTAGGTCTTCTCCTTGCCGTCCTTTTTGCCGGTGAAGATGCAGCCGATGTTGGTCTTGCCGTGGGTGCGCGGGCCGAGGCTGGCGGGGTCGGGCAGGAGGGCCTTGAGGAACTTGATCGGCACGATCTGCTGCCCCTCGAACTCGACGGGCGTGGTCGAGAGCATCCCGACGTTTTCCAGACACTTCATGTGCGTCAGGTAGCTCTGCCCGAAGGTCATGAAGAAGCGGATGCGCTTGACCTCGGGGATGTTCTGCGCCAGCGACTCGATCTCCTCGTGGTGCAGGAGGTACATATCCTTTTTGCCCACGCAGTCGAAGTCGTATTCGCGCTTGATGCTCATAGCCGGGATCTCGACCCAGTGGCCGTCCTCCCAATAGCTGCCGGGTGCGGAGACCTCCCGGAGGTTGACCTCGGGGTTGAAGTTCGTGGCGAAGGGGTAGCCGTGGTCGCCGCCGTTGCAGTCGAGGATGTCGATGGTGTCGATGGTATCAAATTCGTGCTTTTTCGCGTAGGCGCAGTAGGCCTGCGTCACGCCGGGGTCGAAGCCGCAGCCGAGCAGGGCGGTCAGGCCGGCCTTTTCGAACTTTTCGCGGTAGGCCCATTGCCAGCTATAGTCGAAATAGGCCGAGAAGCCGGCCTCCTTGCAGCGCTTTTCGTAGATCTCGCGCCACGCGGGGTCGTCGGTGTCCTCCGGCTCGTAGTTGGCGGTGTCCATGTAGTTGACGCCGCAGGCCAGGCACGCGTCCATGATCGTCAGATCCTGGTAGGGCAGGGCGATGTTCATCACGAGGTCGGGCTTGTAGGCGTTGATGAGGTCGATGACCTGCTGCACGTCGTCGGCGTCGACCTGCGCGGTGGTGATCTTGGTGGCGGTCTTGCCGGCAAGCTGCCCGGCGAGACGGTCGCACTTGTCCTTGCTCCGGCTGGCGATGCACAGCTCGCTGAAGATGTCGCTGACCTGGCAGCATTTGCGGATGGCAACGCCGGCAACGCCGCCGCAGCCGATGACTAATACTCTGCTCATGTTGTTGGCTCCTTTTTCTTTTTATTTGGTAGGGCGCGACCACTGGCCGCGCCGTTGCGGTCGGTTAATTGGAATAGTGAATAGGTAAAATGGATACGATAGACGGTTGTAGGGTGGAGGCATGCCTCCACCGACCGCGTAAGCGGCAGAC
>CAZVSJ010000092.1:0-5257 GCA_964629755.1 uncultured Oscillospiraceae bacterium
TAGGACCAAAAAAATTCGCCGCGGCCGGGAGAGCCCCGGACGCGGCGAAATGTTGTGAAAAATCGGGAAAACCCGCCGAACGCTCAGGCAAAGACCTTCTTCAGCTTGGCAAAACGGGGCAGGCCGTTGACGTACTCCGGACGGGCCTCGCCCGCGATGAGCGGACGGCAGTAGTCGATGAAGTCCTGCGTGACGTAGGAGTTGTCGGAGGTGATCCACTCCAGCGGGACCTTCTTTTCGAAGTTGGCGACCTTTTCCAGGTCGAACAGCTCATAGTGGCAGACGTAGCCGTTCTCGCGCTCGCAGCGGAAGCCGACCATCTTGCCGCTCTCGCCGGCGAGGGCGGATTCGACGGCGACCTTGCCGGAATTGAAGGATTCCTCCACGTCGGTCTGGGAGGCGGAGTGCGCCGCGCAGCGCTGCAGGAGCGACAGCTCGATGCCGCGCACCTTTGCGCCGGTGGCCGCCTTGACGACGGAGGCCAGACGGGCCGCGAGGCCGCCGAGCTGGGCATGGCCGAAGCCGTCGGTGCCGGAGGTCTGCGCCTCGGAGACGAAGGTGCCGTCGGAATAGTGGACGCCCTCGGACACGGCGACGAGGCAGCTGCCCTGGTTCTTGTAGACGCGCGTCACGTCGTCGAGGAAGTCCTCCATGACGAAGTCGGTCTCGGGCAGGTAGATGAGGTCGGGGCCGTCGCCCATCTCGCCCGCGAGGGCGGCAGCGGCGGTGAGCCAGCCGGCGTGGCGGCCCATGCACTCGACGATGGTGATCATGCCCTTGTCATAGACCTTGCTGTCGCGGGAGACTTCCATGATGGACGTGGCGATGTACTTGGCGGCGGAGGCGAAGCCGGGGCAGTGGTCGGTGCCGAAGAGGTCGTTGTCGATGGTCTTGGGCACGCCGAAGACGCGGCAGTCGTAGCCGACCTGCTTCATGTAGCGGTTGACCTTGTTGCAGGTGTCCATCGAGTCGTTGCCGCCGTTATAGAAGAAGTAGCGGATGTTGTACTTTTTGAAGATCTCAAGGATGCGCTTATAGTCGGTGTCGTCCTTTTCGGGGTCGGCGATCTTGTAGCGGCAGGAGCCGAGGGCAGACGACGGGGTGTGCAGCAGGCGCTCCAGCTCGGCGGGGTCCTCCTTGCTCATGTCCATGAGGCGGTCGTTGAGGATGCCGACGATGCCGTGATGCGCGCCGTAGACCTCGGTGATGTATTCGCTCTCCAGGGCGGTCTTGATGACGCCGTAGGCGCTGGCGTTAATGACGGCGGAAGGGCCGCCGGACTGGCCGATGACGGCTGCGCCGACTAAGGGTTTGCGTTCAGTCATGATATTTCCTCCATGTTATGGTGCATTGCACAAAATTTCGCCTACAGTATAGCACACGCAGGCCGTCTTTGCAAGCAACAAAATGCGATTTTCGGCGTTGACAAAGGTCGAAAAATACGCTATTATTACAGATAGGAATGAATTTGGTAACAGAGTCCTTCCTGGCGTAATTCTTTCGGACCACTTCTGCGGAAGTCGAGGCCATACGGACAGCCGGGTCCACTGCCGATTGGCGGCCTGCCGCCTTATTGATTGAGTTAAAAGCTCAGTTTTTATAAGTTGGTTACTTTATAACCGCAATGCGTGTATGCGCAGACTTGTGAAACGGTCAATAAGAGTAGTAAAAGTATTATTGCTATATAGACTCTGTAAAACCAAAGTTCCATCCGACCCCGGCTCGGCGGCGAAGTCCGTCGTGCGCTGTTTTCGGCGTATTTTCGTCCGGGAGAAGTGGATAAAAACGCAAGCTACGCAGGTGCGCATCGCGCAGCCTGCGTTTTTTTGTTGCCCGCGCGATGCAGGCAGTTTCGATCGGCTCCGTAGGGGACGCCGTCCCCGGCGTCCCGCGTGTAGGAACTACCGACTGCGTACAAACCCGTTCGTCTGTCCCGTCCTCCGCTGCGCGGAACGGATGGGGCATGCCCCATCCCTACGATCCGTCTGTCGCACCCGCTTTACATATTCCCTATTCACTATTCCCTATACCCTATACCCTATTCCCAATCCCAGAGGTGTGCCATGGAAACAGAAAACATCATCCTCGACCAGAGCCGTGCCCCGATCTATGAGGCGCTGCAGACCTTCCGCCAGATGCGCGTCGTCCCCTTCGACGTCCCCGGCCACAAGCGCGGCCGCGGCAACCCGGAGCTGACCGCCTTCCTCGGCGAGCGCTGCGTCAGTATCGACGTCAACAGCATGAAGCCGCTCGACAACCTCTGCCACCCCGTCTCGGTCATCCGTGAGGCGGAGATGCTCGCGGCGGACGCCTTCGGCGCGGCGCACGCGTTTTTGATGGTCGGCGGCACGACCAGCTCCGTGCAGAGCATGGTGCTGTCCGTCTGCAAGCGCGGCGACAAGATCATCCTGCCGCGCAACGTCCACCGCAGCGTCATCAACGCCCTCGTGCTGTGCGGCGCGGTGCCGGTCTACGTCAACCCGGAGGTCGACCGCCGTCTCGGCATCTCGCTGGGTATGCAGCGCGGGCAGGTCGAAAAGGCCATCCGTGAGCATCCCGACGCCGTGGCCGTCCTCGTCAACAACCCGACCTACTACGGCGTGTGCAGCGACCTGCGCGCCATCGTCAAAATGGCGCACGCGGCGGGGATGTACTGCCTTGCCGACGAGGCGCACGGCACGCACTTCTACTTCGGCGACGCGATGCCCGTGTCCGCGATGAAGGCCGGCGCCGACATGGCCGCCGTCTCGATGCACAAAAGCGGCGGCAGCCTGACGCAGTCGAGCCTGCTGCTCATCGGCCCGCGCGTCAACGCCGGCCACGTCCGCCAGATCATCAACCTGACCCAGACCACCTCCGGCAGCTACCTGCTCATGTCCAGCCTCGACATCAGCCGCCGCAACCTCGCCCTGCGCGGCAGGGAGGTCTTTGCCAAGGTCGTGTCCATGGCGGACTACGCCCGCGAGGAGATCAACGCCATCGGCGGCTACTACGCCTACGGCCGGGAGCTGATCAACGGCAACTCCGTCTTCGACTTCGACCCGACCAAGCTCAGCGTCCACACCCGCGACATCGGCCTCGCCGGCATCGAGGTTTATGATATTTTACGCGACGAATACGACATCCAGATCGAGTTCGGCGACATCGGCAACATTCTGGCCTACCTCTCCATCGGCGACCGCTATCAGGAGCTGGAGCGGCTGGTCAGCGCGCTGGCGGAGATCCGCCGCCGCTATCAGACCGACAGCAGCGGCCTGCTCAGCCAGGAATACATCGACCCGGAGGTCGTCACCAGCCCGCAGGAGGCATTTTACGCGGAAAAACGCAGCCTCCCGCTGCACGAGAGCGCCGGCTGCGTGTGCAGCGAGTTCGTCATGTGCTACCCGCCCGGCATCCCCATCCTCGCGCCCGGCGAGCGCATCACGCCGGAGATCCTCGACTACATCGCCTACGCCAAGGCGAAGGGCTGCTCGATGACCGGCCCGGAGGACCCCGAAATCCGATTCATCAACGTTTTGCGGTAAGGAGGCGGCGGCATGGATCTTTGGTTCAGCGAATTTCACACCCCCGACGTCAAGCACAGCATCCGCGTGACGCGGCATCTTTACTCCAAGCGCAGCGAATACCAGCAGATCGACATCTTCGACACGCCGGAATTCGGCCGCGTCCTGTCCCTCGACGGCAACGTGATGCTCACCGAGCGCGACGAATTCATCTATGACGAGATGATCACCCACGTCCCGATGGCCGTCCACCCGAACATCCGCGACGTGCTGGTCATCGGCGCGGGCGACGGCGGCGTCGTGCGGGAGCTGGCACGCTACGAGAACATCCGCCGCATCGACCTCGTCGAGATGGACCCGCAGGTCATCGAGGCCTGCCGCGTCTGGCTGCCGGAAAACGCCTGCCGCCTCGACGACAGCCGCGTGCACATCTATTTTGACAACGCCCTGCGCTTCATCCGCCGCCGCACGGACGCCTACGACCTCATCATCGTCGACTCGACCGACCCCTTCGGCCCGTCGGAGGGCTATTTCACCCGCGAATTTTACGGCATCTGCTTTAACGCCCTGCACGACGACGGCATCATGGTCAACCAGCAGGGCAGCCCGTTTTACAAGCAGGACGCCGAGGCGATGCAGCGCAGCCACAAGCGCATCGTCAGCACCTTCCCCATCAGCCGCGTCTATCAGGCGCACATCCCGACCTACGCCGCGGGCTACTGGCTCTTCGGCTTCGCCAGCAAGAAATATCACCCCATCGACGACCTCTGCGCCGAAAAATGGCTGGCGCACAATCTGAAAACGAAATATTACACGACAAAGCTGCACGTCGGCGCGTTCTATCTGCCCGCGTTTTTGGAGACGATGCTGCAGGAGGTGGAGTAAATGCGCAAAAATGTGGAGACGTTCATCGGCTGCGACTGCGACTACGCGCGCTCTGAGACGGTGCTGTTCGGTGCGCCGTTCGATTCGACGACGAGCTTCCGGCCGGGCGCGCGGTTCGGCTCGGCGGCCATGCGCCACGAGAGCTTCGGGCTGGAGACCTACAGCCCCTATCAGGACCGCGACTTACTCGATCGCCGCGTGTTCGACAGCGGCGATCTGGAGCTGTGCTTCGGCAGCGCGGAAGCGGCGCTGGCGGACATCGAGGCGCGGGCGGAGGAGATCTTGTCCGACGGCAAGCGCCCGGTTCTGCTCGGCGGTGAGCATCTGGTCACGCTGGGCGCCCTGCGCGCGGTGGTCAGGCGGCATCCCGACCTGCACATTGTCCATTTTGACGCCCACGCCGACCTGCGCGACGACTACCTCGGCGCGCAGCTCAGCCACGCGTGCGTCATGCGCCGCGCGCACGACCTGCTCGGCGACGGGCGCATCCACCAGTTCTGCATCCGCAGCGGCGACCGGGAGGAATTCCGCTTCGCAAAGGCGCACACCGACCTGCACCCGTTCTCCTTTGACGGGCTGGAGGCGGTCACGGAGGCGCTCGCGGCGAACAAGACGCCCGTCTATTTCACCATCGACCTCGACTGCCTCGACCCGTCGGCCTTCCCCGGCACGGGCACGCCCGAGGCCGGCGGCGTGCGCTTTGCGGAGCTTTTGCAGGCGATCTTGCTGGTTGTGAGGTGCAATGTCGTCGCCGCGGACGTCAACGAGCTTGCGCCCATGCTTGACCCCAGCGGCGTCTCCACCGCCACGGCCTGCAAGGTCCTGCGCGAGCTGCTGCTGGCGCTGTAACGGCAATCCGGTCGTGTCAT
>CAZVSJ010000093.1:0-5256 GCA_964629755.1 uncultured Oscillospiraceae bacterium
GCGACGAAGGAGCCTTACGGATGCGGCGTACCCCTTGCGGGTGCGCGCCCTACGGATTCTATCGAAGGTGCCTGTACGCGGCGCGCAATGGCAATGCGGCAAGTTTTGGCGGGAAAACCCGTTTTTCTGATTGCATTTTTTTGCACAATATGGTATAATGACATCGGCTTCCAACGCACAACATCTACAGAACGAGAGAAAGAGAGGAATCCCCATGTTTTGTCCGAATTGCGGAAAGAACGTCGGCGATGCCGAACGCTTCTGCCCGAACTGCGGCGCGGCGCTGAATCAGAACACGCCTTCCGCCAACCCGCAGCCCAGCTACCAGCAGCCTGCTTACCAGCAACCCACTTATCAGCAGCCCAATTACCAGCAGGGCAACTATCAGCAGCAGCCCTATCAGCCTGTTTATCAGCAGCCTGTCCAGCAGTATCCCTACCCGATGAACTGGTACAAATTCGTCATTTACTTCGCTCTGTTCGCAAGCGCCGTGATCAACGCCATCTCCGGCATTATGCATCTGACCGGCGGCTACTGGTCGGCGCAGGGCGTCGAGGCCGAGTGGATCTATGCCGTATTCTCCGACCTGCAGGTTGTCGATATTTTCGTCGGTATCGCCTCCATCGCTCTGGCTGCCTTCGCAATCGTCACGCGGATGCAGCTTGCGAAGTTCCGCAAGAACGGCCCGAAGTTCCTGACGATCTGCTACGTCATCGGCATCGTCATTGCCCTGCTCTATATCATCCTCGTCTCTGCCGTCACGGGCATCCCCTTCGGCGAGCTGATCGATGCGTCCACCATTATTTCGCTGGTTTTCAGCGGTGCGATGCTTGCTGCGAATATCGTTTATTTCAACAAGCGTGCGTCTCTGTTCGTCAACTGAGATCGTTTTTTTGGACGCCTCCCAAAATGGGAGGCGTCCTTTTTTTGCGTGCAGACGAACGGGTTTGTGCGAAATCGGTAGTTCCTGCACGCGGGACGCCGGGGACGGCGTCCCCTACGGGGTCTATCGAAGGTGCCTGCACCGGCGCGCCGGGTCGTCGCGCCCTACGGAGCGGTTACGATAGACGGCTCGTAGGGCACGACCACTGGGCGTGCCGACCGCGTAAGCGGCAGACGGTAGAAACGAACAAGTTTGTACGCACTTGGTAGTTCCCCGGCTTAGGGCTGCCCTCGCCCTACATTTAATTTTGTTCGCGTCAGCGAACACCACAGTCATTCACTCTTAGTCCTTAGTTCTTAGTCTGCGCATAGATTGCCACGGGCGCGCTGCGCCCTCGCAATGACACGGACTGTAAATTCCCGTTTTGTTGCCGAAATTGCGGCAGCATTTGACAATTATTATTTAATAATGTATAGCCCTTGCTTTTTCGGCGGTTTTGTGGTATAATTTTTTAGAATAAGGGAATCTTTGAACAATTCAGCGGCGGTGCGCAGCGGAGCTTTCTTTTGCAACTTTTCGGCGAAAAAACCCCGGAAAATCGAAATTTTTTCTCCGGTTTTCAAACCTTGATTTGCAGCAGGATCTCCCGTTGACCGCTCTTGCGGATCGATTCAGAGCTTCCAAAGTAGAATGGAAAGGAGCCGGCTATGTATTCCAACGCTTATGTGTGGTCCCGCGTTTTATCCTACCTGGAACAGCATTCGCCGTCCATGGCGGTGGCGTCCTTTTTCGACGACGCGGAGATCGTCGAGCTGAACGAGGAAAAGCTCGTTGTCTATTCCCCCTCGCCGTTCCGTAAGGATGTCATCTTAAATCGCTATACCGAGCTGATCAAGGAAGCCATGCGCGACCAGTTTCAGACGGAGATCGAGCTTGTCGTGCTGGATGAGGACGAATTTCCGCAGTATTCGCGTAACCGCACGCGCCGCAATTTCTCGGAATTCAACTCGCAGTTCACCTTCGACACCTTCGTCGTCGGCTCGTCCAACCAGCACGCGTTTTCCGCCGCGGAGGCCGTCGCGGAGGAGCGCACCACGGTCTATAACCCCCTGTTTCTCTACGGCCAGTCCGGCCTCGGCAAGACCCACCTGCTCTATGCCATCGCCAACCGCATCCAGCAGAAGCACCCCGAATACAACATCGTTTACATCAAGGGCGACCAGTTCACCAACGAGTTTATCGAGGCCGTCCGTTCGGGCAAAAACTTTGAATTCCGCGACAAATACCGCAATGCGGACCTGTTTTTGATCGACGATATTCAATTTATCGCCGGTAAGGACGCGACGCAGGAGGAATTTTTCCACACGTTCAACACCCTGTACGAAAACAAGCGCCAGATCGTCCTGACGTCCGACCGCGTGCCGAGCGATATGCTCCGCCTGGAGGACCGCCTGCGCACCCGCTTTGAATGGGGCCTGATCGTCGACATCCAGCCGCCCGATTATGAGACGCGTTACGCGATCATCAAGAACAAGGCCATCTCCTACGGGCTGGAGCTGCCGGACGACGTGTGCGACTACCTCGCGGAGAACATCACCAACAACGTCCGCCAGATCGAAGGCACGGTCAAGAAAATCAAGGCATATCACGACCTCGGCGGCTGGAAGATCAACGTCGAGAACGTCTCCCGCGCGATCAAGGATATGTTTAAGGGCAAGGAACAGGCCGTCCCGACGCCCGACCTCATCATCAGCGAGGTCTGCCGGTTCTATTCGATCGACGAGGGCCTGCTGCGCAGCCGCAACAAGACGAAAAACACCTCCGAGGCGCGGCACGTCGCGATGTATCTGATCCGGAAGCTGACGAATCTGTCGTTCCCGGACATCGCGCAGGTCTTCGGCGTGAACCACACGACGGTGCTTTACGCCGTCCGCCGCGTGGAAAACGACCTTGGCAACGCCGCCAACGGCCTGCAGGACAACATCCGCGACATCACCGCGAATATCAACGCGAGAGTTTGAGGACGGAAATGTCCCACGAGACAGAAAAAAGTTTCGCTCAAGCCTTTTCAAAGGCTTGCGGATTCCAAAGGCAGCGCCTTTGGTCGCCGTCCGCAGACGGCGAAATACCCCAAAAGCGTCCCAAAAAGCGCAGGAAAGGGTGAATTTTTCTCCGCGAAGCGGAGAAAAAGAGGGAAAACCCTCGCCGGGGGTTTTCCCTGTAGATTGCCACGGCTTGCTGCGCAAGCCTCGCAATGACAAATACGATACTTCCTGCACCGGCGCGCCCAGTGGTCGCGCCCTACGGTGAGGGTGCGATAGACGGATCGTAGGGCACGACCACCGGGCGTGCCGTCCGCGCAAGCGGCAGACAGAGCAGACAAACAGGTTTGTACGGATTTGGTAGTTCCTGCACCGGCGGGGGCATGCCCCCGCCCTACAATACAGATTCGTTCGCGCAGCGAACACCTGTAGCGCGCGGCATCCCTGACGCGCTGCTAAAATCCGTTCGCGCAGCGAACACCACAGTCATTCACCCTTAGTCCTTAGCCCTTAGTCAATTTTGGTAGTGCCTGCACCGGGACGCCGGGGACGGCGTCCCCTACGGGTTCTATCGAAACTGCCTGCGCCAGGCGGCGGAACGCCGCCCCTACGAACAAAATCTCTGCGCCCGTTTTTCTTTTCACAGCCCCTGTGCATTGTGCAGCCGTTTGCCTGTGCATTGCGAAAACGCGGTTCATTTTGCAAAAACCTGTCAATAACTATCTTATCCGCACACACCCGCCTGTGCATTGAAAACCCTTGCGGCGTCTGCGTTTGCGCCAGTTTTGCACAATCTGCGCACCTACTACTGTGTACTACTATAATTTATCCTATCCTTTCTAAGAGAGAGAAGAAAGTGAGGTTCCCGAAATGAAGTTTACCTGTGAAAAAGCCCTGCTCGTCTCCGCGATCTCCGTGGCCGGGCGTACCGTCGCCGCAAAGAGCGCCATCCCCTGCCTCGAGGGCATCTTATTGCGCGCCGGCGTCGGCGTGCAGCTCACCGGCTTCAACCTGGAAACCGGCATCACCGTCAAGGTCGGCGCCAGCGTCACCGAGGCCGGCCTGTGCGTCATGCCCGCGCGACTGTTCTTCGACATCGTGCGCAAGCTGCCCGACGACATCGTGACCATCGAGGTCGACGACAAGCTACAGGTCTCCATCCGCGGCGGCGCGTCGTCCTTTAAGATCACCGCGATGGACGCCGAGGACTACCCCGACCTGCCCGACGTTAACGGCGCACACGGCATCGCCATGCCGCAGTCGGCGCTGCGCGAGATGATCGGCGGGACGATCTTCTCCGTGTCCGAAAATCAGGCGCGGCCCATCCACACCGGCTGCCTGATGGAGGTGCGCGACGAGACCATCACCATGGTCGCCGTCGACAGCTTCCGCCTCGCCCGCCGGACGTGGCACAGCGAGACGCCCATCGGCCAGGAGCTGAAATTCGTCGTGCCCGCGACCGGCCTGCGCGAGGTCGAAAAGATCCTCGCCGACACCGACGAGCCGGCCGTCTTCACCCTCGGCTCAAAGCACATTCTCTTTGAGATCGGCGACGCGACCCTCGTGTGCCGCATTTTGGAGGGCGAATTCATCGACTGGCGGCGCGTCGTGCCGACCAACTGCCCGGTCAAGCTGACCGCGAACGTCGCAGAGCTGACCTCGTCCATCGAGCGCGTCAGCCTCATCGTCTCGGAGAAGATCAAGAGCCCCGTGCGCTGCGTCTTCGGCGAGAACACCGCCGATTTCCGCACGACGAACACCATCGGCTCCGCGCACGATACCTGTGACATCGCGGGCAACGGCGGCGAGCTGGAGATCGGCTTCAACTGCCGGTATCTGCTCGACGCGCTGCGCGCCGTCCCGAGCGAGGAGGTCATGCTGGAGCTGCAAAACGGCCTCAGCCCGATCGTGTTCACGCCGGTAGACGAGAAAATGGATTTTGCCTATATGGTGCTGCCGGTCAGGCTGCATTGAATGGGGCAACAGTGAATTGTGAATAGAGAATTGTGAATAGCGAACCGTTACCCATTCGCTGTTCACGTTTCGCCATTCGCTACAACGGTAGTGCCTGCACACGGCGCGCCCAGTGGTCGCGCCCTACGATCTATCGAACGCACCCTTGCCGTAGGGCGCGACGATCGCGCAGCGGCAGACGGTGCAGATGAACAGGTTTGTACTGAGTGGGTAGTTCCCCGGCGGGGGCATGCCCCCGCCCTACAATACAAATCCGTTCGCGTAAACGAACACCACAGCCATTCACCCTTAGTCCTTAGCCATTAGTCAATACGAAGGTTCCTGCACGCGGGACGCCGGGGACGGCGTCCCCTACGG
>CAZVSJ010000094.1:0-4800 GCA_964629755.1 uncultured Oscillospiraceae bacterium
GTCTGCCGCTTCGCGGTCGGTGGAGGCATGCCTCCACCCTACAGCCGTCTATCGATAAATGTCTGTAGGGCGGGGGCATGCCCCCGCCGGGGAACTACCAAATCTGTACAAATTCGTTTGTTTTCCCTGTCTGCCGCTGCGCGGACGGCACGCCGGGTCGCCGTGCCCTACGATCCGTCCGTCGTAGGTGCTCCGTAGGGCGCGACCACTGGGCGCGCCGCGTGTAGGAACTACCAAATCTGTACAAATTCGTTTGTTTTCTCTGTCTGCCGCTTCGCGGTCGGTGGAGGCATGCCTCCACCCTACAGTTGTCTATCGTAGATTCTCTGTAGGGCGGGGGCAGCCGTAAGCCGGGGAACTACCAAATCTGTACAAATTCGTTTGTTTTCCCTGTCCGCCGCTGCGCGGAACGGATGGGGCATGCCCCATCCCTACATTTTTATGTGGATTTTCTGCTCTTCGGCGCACGCAAAAGCGCGGAAATCGGGCCATACGGCCCAATTTCCGTAAAAAATCACGTTATTCGACACAACCGCGCCGCGTTCCGACGGATGCGCTATTTCCTGCCGTTGAACTTCCCGGCGGCGGCCTGTACGCCGTGCCCGATCAGCTCCAGCACGGCCGCCGCGGCGTCGTCGATCACGCCGGAGAGCGCGGCTTCCTCGGTCTTCGTGAAGTTGGACAGCACCCAATCCGCGAGGTCGTAGTCGGGGTGCGGCTTGGCGCCGACGCCGACCTTGACGCGCGGGAAGCTCTGGCTGTTCAGCGCGCCGATGATGGATTTGATCCCGTTGTGCCCGCCGGCGGAGCCGTCCGCGCGGACGCGCAGACGGCCCACGTCGAGCGAAATGTCGTCAAACACGACGACCACGCGTTCGGCGGGCAGCTTGTAAAACCGCGCCGCGTCCATGACGGACAGGCCGGAGTTGTTCATAAACGTCTGCGGCTTGAGAAAAATCAGCTTCTGCCCCTGATAGCCCGCCTGCCCGTACAGGCCGCGGAACTTGGCGCGGTCGACCTTGCAGCCGAGCTGCGCGGCGAGGCGGTCGATGACGCGAAAGCCGACATTGTGCCGCGTGCGGGCGTAGTTATCGCCCGGATTTCCGAGGCCGACGACGAGCCAGTCGCAGGCCGGCTTGCGAAACAGCATCAGAACAGGCTGGAGATGGACGTCTCGTTGTAGATGCGGGTGATGGCCTTGGCGAAGACGGGCGCGGCGTCGAGCTGGCGGATCTTCGTGCCGGTGTAGTCGGCGGGCAGCGGGATGGTGTTGAGCAGCATCAGCTCCTCGATGCAGCTATCCTCGACGCGCTGCGTCGCGTTGCCGGACAGGACGCCGTGGGAAGCGCAGGCGTAGACGGCCTTGGCCTTGCCGATGGTCTTGATGGCCTCGGCGGCGTTGCAGAGGGAGCCGGCGGTGTCGACCATGTCGTCGTAGAGGATGCAGGTCTTGCCCTCGACGTCGCCGATGATGTTCATGACCTCGCACATATTGGCGCGCTGGCGGCGCTTGTCGACGATGGCCAGACCCATGTGGACCTTGGCGGCGAAGGCGCGGGCGCGGGCGACGGAGCCGACGTCCGGCGAAACGACGCAGAATTCGTCGTGGTTATATTCATTTTCGTCAAATTTGGAGAGGTAGTAGCGCGTGAACAGGGGGTTGCCGACCATGTGGTCCACGGGGATGTCGAAGAAGCCCTGGATCTGGGGCGCGTGGAGGTCCATCGTCAGCACGCGGTCGGCGCCGGCGGAGGTGATGAGGTTGGCGACGAGCTTGGCGGAGATGGGATCGCGGCCCTTGGCCTTGCGGTCCTGGCGGGCATAGCCGAAATAGGGGATGACGGCGGTGATGCGGCCGGCGGAGGCGCGGCGGAACGCGTCGATCATGATGAGCAGCTCCATGAGGTTGTTGTTGACGGGCTTGCAGGTGGACTGGACCACGAAAACGTCGCAGCCGCGAACGGTTTCGTTGATGGAAACGGAAATCTCGCCGTCAGCAAAGGCGGTTACGGTGCTGTCGCCCAGATCGAGACCGAGTTCGGTGCAGATCCCGCGGGCGAAGGGGGTGTTTGCGTTTGCGGTGAAGACCTTGATTTCTTTTCCGTGAGCGATCATTGGAATACCTCTCTGTTATCCGAGCCGAAGCTCTGTTTTTTGGCCGCCCGGAGGGCGGTCGCTCTCTAATACATATTATAACAGATTTTTTCCGTTTCGTCCACCGATTTTCCCAAAGAAAGCAAACAAATTCCGGCGGTTTTTCCGCCCGGTTTTTGTGAAAAGAGAAAAAGGAGACAGGGAACAGTGAAAAGTGAATGGTGAATGGTGAATCAGTGCGGCGTGTTTCGATAGAATCCGTAGGGGACGCCGTCCCCGGCGTCCCGCGGAACCGCTGTTTTGACTAAGGGCTAAGGACTAAGGGTGAATGACTGCGGTGTTCGCTGTCGCGCACGGATTTTAACGGCGCGTCAGGGATGCCGCGCGCTACAGGCGTGCGCGTCGCGCGCGGATTTGTATTGTAGGGCGGGGGCAGCCGTAAGCCGGTGCAGGAACTACCGACTGCGTACGGATTTGTTCGTTTTCGCTGTCTGCCGCTGCGCGGAACGGCACGCCCAGTGGTCGTGCCCTACGATCCGTCTATCGTAGTTGCTCCGTAGGGCGCGACGACTCGGCGCGCCGCGTGCAGGAACTCCCATGCCTCCGGAAAAATGGAAAAATATCAGAATTTTGCAAATAAAATTCCAACATAATTATTTGTAAAACAGGAAAAAACAAACCCGGCGCAAAGCGAAGAACGCGCGCTTGCAGCGCCTTTCAAAATTTGTCATGCCAATTCCGCAAGGATTTGGGAGCGCGGAGCAGCCGAATTTCAGCCATATTACTCCCACGGCGACGCGGCGAACGCGGCAAAAACGCCGAATTTTTTCACAGAAGCGGGAGGAATTGTGCATGAATTGGAGAAGAAAGGGCGCGCTCGCGGTCGTTTTGACGCTTCTGCTGTCGTTTTACGCGGCCGCTGCGCCGAAAACCGTCGTGCCCGGCGGCAACACGATCGGTCTGCGCCTGCGCACGGACGGCGTCTCGGTGGTCGAGCTGTCGGAGAACGCGCCGCGCCGCGCGGGGCTGAAATGCGGCGACGTGATCTGTGCCATCGACGGCGCGCGGGTGACGTCGACGCAGGAGGTCGTGCGCGCGGTCGAGCGCTCCAGCGGTGCGCCGATGGAGCTGACCGTCTCGCGTGACGGCGAGCGGCGCAGCCTCACATTATCGCCGGTGCAGACGGAGGACGGCTGGCGCCTCGGCGTCTACGTCCGCGACAGTGTGAGCGGGATCGGAACGGTGACATATTACGATACGGAAGATGACACGTTTGGCGCTCTCGGCCATGGCGTGAACGATGGCGGCGCCCTCCTGCCGATCACGGGCGGCACGGCGCTGCCGTCAACGGTCGCCTCGGTCGTGCGCGGCGAAAAGGGCGAACCCGGCGCGTTACAGGGCGTCGTGAACGGCCGCGCCGCCGCGGGAACGATCGAAAAAAACACGCCCCAGGGCATTTTCGGCTCGATGCCGGCGCGCGACGTCCAACCGCTGCCCGTTGCCTCGGCCGACGAAATTCGCACTGGGCGCGCGACGATTTTGTCCAATGTGCGCGGAACGGAGGTCGAGGAATTCGAGGTGCGCGTGACGGCGCTCGCGCCCAACGACCCCTACGGGCGAAATCTCCTGCTCGAGGTGACCGACCCGGCGCTGCTGGCAGCCACGGGCGGCATCGTGCAGGGAATGTCGGGCAGCCCCATCGTGCAAAACGGCAAGCTCATCGGCGCCGTCACCCACGTCCTCGTCGACGACCCCACACAGGGCTATGGAATTTTTATACAGAATATGCTCGACGCAGCCGGATAAAAGTTGGGGCGGTCAATGACCGCCCGCCTTTTCTTGCATTTTCTTCTGCATTGTGATAGAATGAAAAAAAGGAGGCTGCCACCATGATTAAAGTTGGCGATTGGGTTACGCAGTATAGTGCCGGCTATTGGAAGGTTATCAATATCATCCCGAAATATGCAGATGAGGATTACAATAACAATGGCAGGTCATGGAAAAAAGGAGATCGACTTGGAGATTGGGTTATCCTAAAAAAAGGATTTACACCAAAAATGAAACCCAGCAATTCCTGTGAGCTTGTTGATTCGCGATGGTGTATGCCCGCATCGGATGAAGTGGTACGGTCTATTGAAGCAGCATTTGCCGAAAACCTCAAAGCAAAACAGAAATTCGACAAAGCTCCTAACATACCCAAGCCTTCCGTTGACAGCGCGTGGATGATCCTTTCTGAAAAACAAGCGGATTCATTTTCCGAGCTTATCAACAAACTCCCGGAGCGATTTACATCGGAACAGTTTTGGGCATTGGCGAAGGATTATCGTAAATACATCGTTGATCCTTCGAAGGCAACACATATTTTGTATCTGTTCAGTTATTTATGGGAAATCAGTGAGACTTTTGATCCGCTTCTTTTTGGCCCCGAACTGAAAAGGCTATAAGACACGCCTGCTGTCCCGAATAGCAATCAGTCGTGCCGGGCAGTCTGATTTTGCAGAACGGCAAGCGCATCGGCGTGCGGGCGCAGGTTCGAAAGGCGCCTGTAGGGATGGGGCATGCCTGTCCTTGTTGAATCAGCGGCTGAAGTCATCGCGTGCAGAGCCGTCGTGGCAATCTACACGGCGCAGACGAATAAGTTTGTACGCAGCCGGTAGTTCCTGCACCGGCGCGCCCAGTGGTCGCGCCCTACGGAGCAACCACGAT
>CAZVSJ010000095.1:0-4698 GCA_964629755.1 uncultured Oscillospiraceae bacterium
GTGTCGACGTCGGCAAGCTCCGCCGCCGGGACCTCGACCGTGCGCAGGCGGTCGGGATGCCGCCTAATGACGGCGCTGCCGCCGGTGTCGCCGGTTAGAGCGAGCAGCTCCGGGAAAAATTCATGCGGGAAAATGCACGGATTGCCGCGTTTCCCGCCGTGGGCGGCGGCAACGATGCACGCCGGCGTCTCGCGCCACGCCGCGGCGACGCGGCTGACCGTCTCCGCCGCCAAAAGCGGCTGGTCTGCCACCATGTAAAGGATCGCGTCGCAGTCCGCAAGCGCCTGCGTGCCGAGCGCGATCGTATGGCTGAGGCCGAGGTCGGGCAGCTTGTTTTCGAGCACACCGAAGCCGAATTTCGCCGCCATGTCCGCAATTTCCGGATACTGCGTGACTACTTCAACACGCGCAAACAGTCCCTTCGGCACAGCTTCCAGCGCGCGGAGAATCAAAGGCTTGCCCTCCAAGGCAGCGGCGAGCTTATTCGCGCCGAAGCGCCGGGCATTCCCCGCCGCCATCACCACACAGCCGATCGTTGCTTCCTGCATCTCGCTTCCTCCGTTCTTCCGCGTTGGCGGTGTATTCTCCCATGACAGTATACTCCATTTTCCGCGCGATTTCCAGTCCGTCCGGCAATGAAAGCAATATTTTTCCGTTATTCCAAAAATAAGATAACGCACCCACTTTTCATCCGCCGGTTTTTATGATATACTCAAAATGTATAATTCCAACAAGGCACTTTTTGTTGATTTCGTTATAAAAAATGGTCAGGAGGTTTACATAATATGAATGTCGGTAAGAGTGTAGCCCGCGTCGACGCATTCGACAAGGCTACCGGCAGAGCCAAATACACGGACGACCTGTGCGACCGCCGCGCCCTCGTCACCCGCGTGGTCCGTTCGACCATCGCCCACGGCTATGTCAAGTCCGTTGACATCTCGGAAGCCGAAAAGGTCCCCGGCGTTGTAAAGATTTTCACCTGTTTTGATGTCCCCGACATCAAATTCCCCACGGCAGGCCATCCGTGGTCGGTCGAGGAGGCGCATCAGGACGTCGCCGACCGCCGTCTGCTCAACCGCCACGTCCGCTACTACGGCGATGACGTTGTGGCTGTTGTCGCGGAGGACGAGGTCGCCGCTGCGCAGGCTGCCGCGCTGGTCAAGGTCGAATATGAGACGCTTCCCTTCGTCCTCGACGTGCAGGAGGCCATGAAGGACGGCGCACCGCAGCTCCACAAGGAATATCCCAACAACATTTTGAAGCACTCCTCCAGCCGCATGGGCAATTATGAAGAGGCGATCAAGGAGGAAGGGCTGATCTGCGTCGACAAGTGGTACAACACCCCGACGGTGCAGCACTGCCACATTGAAAACCACGTTGCCTACGCCTATGAGGAGTCCGGCAAAATCGTCATCGTCTCCTCCACGCAGATCCCGCACATCGTCCGCCGCACCGTCGGTCAGGCCCTCGGCATTGACTGGGGCCGCGTCCGCGTCATCAAGCCCTACATCGGCGGCGGCTTCGGCAACAAGCAGGACACGTTGTATGAGCCGCTGGTCGCGTGGCTGTCCATGCAGCTTGGCGGCCGTCTCGTCAAGATCGACATCCCCCGCGAGGACACCTTCGTGTCCAACCGCGTGCGTCACGCCATCCGCTTCCACATGATCTCGTGGCTGCGGCCGGACGGCTCCTTCGTCGCCCGCAAGGTCGAGTGCTTCTCCAACCAGGGCGCTTACGCCTCGCACGGCCACTCCATCGTCGCCAAGGCGATGGGCTCGTTCCCGCAGCTCTATCCCTGCGACAACTTCGAGTGCGACGCCTACACCGTCTTCACCAACCGCTCCGTCGCCGGCGCGATGCGCGGCTACGGTATGCCGCAGGCGTCGTGGGCGCACGAATGCCACATCGAGGACATCTGCAAGGTGCTCGGCGTTGATTCCCTGCAGTTCCGCCGCGAGCACATCATGCCCGTGGGCTATGTGGACGGCTTCTCCAAGAACGAGAACTACTACGACAGCTTCAACCAGTGCTTCGACAAGGCCGTGGCCTACATCGACTACGACCGCAAGCACGCCGAATACGCAAATCAGACCGGCGACATCCGTAAGGGCGTGGGCATCGCCCCGTTCTGGTACAACACCGCCGTCTGGCCCATCGCGCTGGAGCATTCCTCCTGCCGCATGGTGCTCAACCAGGACGGCTCCATTCAGGTGCAGGTCGGCGAGACGGAGATCGGCCAGGGTGCCGACACCGCCTATGCCCAGATGGCGGCGGACGTGGTCGGCCTCAAGGATTACACCGACGTCCATGTGATCTCCACGCAGGACACCGACGTGACGCCCTTCGGCCTCGGCGCTTATGCCTCGCGCCAGACCTACGTCGTCGGCTTCTCCATCACGCAGACCGGCAACATTCTGAAGGAGAAGATTTTGAAATACGCCAACGAGCTGACCCGTGTTGCCATCGCCAATCTCGACATTATCGAGAGCAACATCGTCCGCACGACGGACGGCCGCGTCCTGATGAGCCTGAAGGAGCTGGCGACCACCGCGTTCTACAGTCTCTCGCATTCCGAACACATCACGGCCGAATCCACCTACCACGTCAAGAACAACGCCTATTCCTTCGGCTGCTGCTGCGCCGAGGTCACGGTGGACATCCCGATGTGCCGCGTGACGATCGACAAGATCATCAACGTCCACGACTGCGGCAAGCTCATCAACCCGCAGCTTGCCGCCGCGCAGGTGCATGGCGGTATGTCGATGGGCATCGGCTACGCCCTTTCCGAGCAGCTCCTGTTCGACGAAAAGACCGGCAAGCCGCTCAACAACAACCTGCTCGACTACAAGCTCTCGTCCACGATGGATCACCCGCATCTTGAGGCGCAGTTCGTCGAGAATCCCGAGCCGACCAGCCCGTTCGGCACCAAGGCCCTCGGTGAGCCGCCCGCCTGCCCGGTCGCGCCCGCCATCCGCAACGCTATTCTGAACGCGACCGGCGTGGCCATCGACGACGCGCCCATGACCCCGCACATCCTCTTCAAGCGCTTCTCCGAAGAGGGGCTCATCAACGACCCGTGGAGAAAGGAGAATTGAGCCATGTATGATATGAAAGCCTATTATGAATCCGCCAGCGTAGAAGACGCCATCCGCCTGCGCATCGAGCATCCCGAAGCGCACATCATCGCCGGCGGCTCGGACGTTCTGGTGCAGATGCGCGAGGGCAAACGCGCCGGCGTGGAGCTGATCTCCATCTTCATGCTCGACGAGCTGCGCGGCGTGAAGCTCGACGAGGACGGCACCCTGCGCATCGGCAGCCTGACGAGCTTCTCCCACATCACCAAAGACCCGCTCATTCAGAAGTACATCAACGTCCTCGGCGAGGCGGTCGACCAGGTCGGCGGCCCGCAGATCCGCAACATCGGCACCATCGGCGGCAACACCTGCAACGGCGTGACGTCTGCCGACTCCGCCTCGACGCTGCACGCGTGGGAGGCCATTGTCGAGCTGACCGGCAAGGACGGTAAGCGGCTCGTGCCCATCAAGGACTTTTACCTGAAGGCCAAGGTCGTCGACATCCACCCGGACGAGATCCAGACCGCCATCCTCATCCCGAAGGAGAGCTACGAAAACACCTACGGCGCTTACATCAAGTACGCCATGCGCAACGCGCTCGACATCGCGACGAACGGCTGCTCGGTCAACGTCCGCCTGTCGCCGGACAAGAAGACCTTTGAGCGCGTCCGCGTCGCCTACGGCGTCGCCGGCCCCATCCCCATGCGCGCGCCGAACGCCGAAGCGTTCATTAACGGCAAGGAAGTCACCATGGAAAACATCGAGGCGTTCTCGCAGAAGGTGCTCGAGGATATCAACCCGCGCGATTCGTGGCGTGCGTCGAAGGCGCTGCGCCAGCACGTCGCCGTGGAATCCGCGAAACGCTGCATCATTGAATCCGTCAAACGGGCAGGAGGTGCGCTGTAATGGCAAAGCAATATATGCTGGTCAAGTATAATCTCAACGGCAAGGACGTCGAGCAGATGGTGGACGTCCGCGCCAGTCTGACCGATATGCTCCGCAACGATTTCCGCATGACCTCCGTCAAGAAGGGCTGCGAGGTCGGCGAATGCGGCGCGTGCACGGTGCTCATCGACGGCGAGGCGTACAATTCCTGCATCTACCTCGCGGTCTGGGCCAACGGCAAGAAGATCCGCACGCTGGAGAGCCTCATCGGCCCCGGCGGCGAGCTTTCGGACATCCAGCAGGCGTTCATCGACGAGGCCGCCATCCAGTGCGGCTTCTGCACGCCGGGCTTCATCCTGAGCGCGGTCGAGATTTTGGAGAGCGGCAAGGAATACACCGACGCCGAACTGCGCAAGCTCCTGTCCGGCCACCTGTGCCGCTGCACGGGCTATGAGAACATCATCCGCGCCGTAAAAAAGACCATGTACCGCCGCCTCGGCAAACCGATGCCGCAATAAGGCGCGGCACGCGCGCCGAACAACGCCGCTTGCCAGCATTGGCAAGCGGCGCTTCACTTGAAGCGGCAGCGCAAAACTTCACGGCGGCTGCAAGCCGCCGCTTCTCTTCGAGCGCAAGTGAGAAACTTCACTATGTCTGTTTTTGGGAGCAGCTGGTGCAGACGAACTATTTTATACACAGTCGGTAGTTCCTGCACCGGCGCGCCCAGTGGTCGCGCCCT
>CAZVSJ010000096.1:0-4671 GCA_964629755.1 uncultured Oscillospiraceae bacterium
TCACCCTTAGTCCTTAGCCCTTAGTCAATACGGCAGTTCCTGCACACGGCGCGCCGGGTCGACGCGCCCTACGGTGGGCTGCGAGCAACGGCCGTGCGTTCTTTCTCAATCGTATATTATACTGCCACGGCTGTGATTTTCAAGCGACCGGGAATGAAACGACCTTCAACGGGGTCAAATCGACAAAACCCGCCGCGCACCGGTCGGTACGCGGCGGGTATGGTTCATTTTTGGGCGCCGAGGTAGAGCATCAGGGCTTTTTCGGCATCGCCGCTGTTCCGGGTGAATTCGATCTGAGAAATGTCGAACAGGATGCACCCGCAGTGGCCCTTGAAGGTCGGAAAGCAGATCACTTTTAAATAGGTATCGATCTCCGGGCTGTAGTCGACCGTCTCCAGGATCTCGCCGTAGAGCGTGACGCGTTCGTAGCAGCGCAGCCATTTGGAATCCATGTTGGAAAACAGGCTGCCGAAGGAGCTGCCGATCAGCCGCTCGAGGGGGAGCTTTTCGAGCCTCGCCAGCGCCGGATTGCCGTAGCGGAAGATCCAGTCCACGGCGTGCTTTTCCTCGTCGAACACCATTTCGATGTCCGCGAACGCGAACGGCAGGCACTCGAAGCTGCCGTAGTGGCGGCGGTATTCCTCCGCCGACGCGGGGATGCCCTCGGCGGAAAAGCTATGGACGATGCGCCGCCGCTTTTCGTGCAGTTGGGCGATGATCTCGTTTTTCTTGCGGAGGGTGTAGGCCAGCGTCTCGCCGTTGGAGAGGTTGATCTCGTCGGTGACGTCGTGGATCGCCATCGCCGAGACGAGGCAGCCGCGGTGCACCTTGATAAAGCCGTCGCCGAGCTGCGATTCCAGCTCGCTGAGGCTCATCTTCGTCCGGTAGACCTTGCCGCCGGCGGCGTGGATCTCGGCGTTTTTCCCGGTCATCAGGACGTAAAGCACCGTGCTGACGCCGAGCACGAGCTTTTTTCGGTTGGAAATGATGGTAATGGAGCTCGCTTCCTGCAAGGCCGACACCTCCTTTCGGGCTTTTTCGCGCATCATTTTGAAATAGGATTATACCACACGCGCAGCGAATTT
Source organism: uncultured Oscillospiraceae bacterium (assembly GCA_964629755.1). Taxonomy (GTDB): domain Bacteria; phylum Bacillota; class Clostridia; order Oscillospirales; family Oscillospiraceae; genus JAZOXB01. The sequence continues at coordinate 1,086 of CAZVSJ010000096.1, forward strand.
GTAAAGCACCGAAATGCCTGCTGGAAAAAAAGAGGCTGTCTCACTAAGTGAGGCAGCCCCTTATCATCTCAGGATTTCGGCGCGTTGAGCGCGATGTCGATCAGGCTCTCGTCGTTCTTGTTCAGCGTGGCCGTACCCGTTTCGGCGACCTCAAGTATCCCCTCATACTTTTCGCCCTTGGCCGTGCTGTTTTTCAAACCCCAGAGCTTTTCCGTGTCTTCGACCTCGCCCACGATACGGTAGGTCGTAAACGTGGCGGTCATTTCGTCCTCGAAGGCCGTTTTGGTAATCACGTTGACCAGCACGACGGTCTCGTCGTCGGCCTGCAGATACTCTGCGAGTTTGTGGTTGAAGGCCGCGCGTTCGCTCGTCTCAAACTCGGTGGCGTGGTTGCGGGTGTTGTAGTCGTACCACGCATAGCCCGCCGTGGCGCAGCTTCCCACGAGGAAGAGCACGACCACAAACGCGACCAGCCGCTTGGTGATGTGCAGCTTTTTCGGCGGCTCATGGGTCAGCTTCATACGGTAGGTCAACGGGGTCATCACGTTCAGGAACACGATGAGCAGCAGCGACTCAAAGGGGAACAGGACGAGGTTTTTGCAGATGCGCGGCAGATCGAAGATCGCATAGGACTTGCCCAAAATCATCTGGTAATACAGCAGCATGATGGGCGTCTGGATCACGATGTTGACGAAGAAGCTCACGCAGAAGCGCGAGAGCGTCACGCGCAGATTGCTCAGCGGCGCACGGTAGAGGAAAAGCGCGAAGATCAGCGAACCGGCGATTTCCGTGAAGATGAATGGGAAGAAGTACGTTCCCGTCGGGAAGAGGATGCAGCCGAGGGTGTCGCTGACTGCGGCGGCGAGGATCGCCGTCACCGGGCCGAAGATCATTGCGCCGAGCGCGTTGACGAAGAAGCCCAGATTGAGCATCAGCGTCGGCGGCGCAATAGGGATGGCCAACGGCTTTAGGGCGACGCGGACTGCGATCAGCACGGCAGCGACCGCCAACATCTTCGGTTTTTTCAGCTCGCGTGCGGCGTCAAGCCAGTAGGCTTTGCTGAAAGGCGTGGAATACAGCCCCTCAGCGAGGGTGGACGGGTTGTTTTTGGACATAAAAAATTCCTCCTTAAAAAATGGGAGGAGGTTGAAAATATGTACGATGCTATGCCCCCTGGCGGGCATCATGCTCAGGCGGTTGCGGTAGCAGTATCGCGGAAAGCGGGGACTTTCCTTCGCCCGGTGGCAACCTCCCATCCAACCGGTACTTAACGCACTGCTCCTACTCCCAACAGCATCGTATTGTCGATATTATTGTAGCGATATTTTGCAAAAAAGCAAGTACTATTTTCGATTTTTCGCCATATTTTGCAAATATATGTGTTACGCGTCGTCATTCTCGCGGCAGAGCGCCGCGATCTCCGCGAAACGGGCGCAGATCTTGTCGTAATTTTCCGGGCGGTGCGGCACGAGGCAGGCGGAGCAGTCCTTGACGCCGTCGGGCGTGTAGGAAAAGCGGCCGCCGCAGCGCCGGCCCAGCGCGTAGAGCGGGCAGAAGCAGAACAGGCAGTTGAAGTGCTCGGCGTCCGCCCCGGCGTGGCAGGGGAAATATTCGCAATCGCGGTTTTGAAAAAATCGGCTGCTCATAGGTGGCTCCTTGTGTCGTGTGTAGTGAACAGTGAACAGAGAATAGTGAATAGTGAATAGTGAATGGCTGAGGTGTTCGCCTCCGCGAACATAATTTATAATGTAGGGACGGGGCAGACGAGCAAATTTGTACGGATTTGGTAGTTCCTGCACCGGCGCGCCCAGTGGTCGCGCCCTACGGCGAGGGTGCGTTCGACTGTTCGTAGGGCACGACGACCCGGCGTGCCGTTCCGCGCAGCGGCAGACGGAGGAAACGAACAGGTTTGTACAAATTGGGTGGTTTGAGATTGCCACAGCCAGTGTGCGCACTGGCTTCGCAATGACAAATGGGGTTGCGTTCCTGTCATTGCGAGGGCGATTTATCGCCCGTGGCAATCTCAAATAAAATCCGTTTGCGTAAGCAAACACCTGTAGCGCGCGGCATCCCTGACGCGCCGTTAAAAATTCGTTCGCGGAAGCGAACACCTGTAGCGCGCGGCATCCCTGACGCGCCTTTGAATTCGTGCGCGAAGCGCACACCTCAGCCATTCACCCTTAGTCCTTAGCCCTTAGCCTTTTGACCTCAGCCCTTCGCTCCAGCGGCAACGCGCTCCCCGATCGTGACCTTCGTCTCGATGCCCTGCGCGGAGTGCTCCCAGATGTCGGCGTCGACCGTGACGGTGTCCTTCTGCAAAAGCAGGATCACCGTCGAGCCGCCGTACTCAAAATAGCCCTTTTCCTGCAGCTTTTCGACCGTTCCCGCCGCCTCGCTGTGGTTGTGAATCCTGCCGACCAGCAGCGCGCCGACCTCCATCTGCACGACAGAGCCGAAATGCGCCGTGTGCAGGACGGTGTAGCGCCGGGCGTTGCGGCGGTAGACGCCGAGGGAGCCCGCGATGGGGTTGACGCTGTGCAGGACGCCGGGGATCGCGACGGTTCGCTCCTGCGTGCCGGCGTCCGGGTAGACGTAGCGGTGGTAATCGTCCGGCGACAGGCGGAAGATCAGGCACACGCCGCCGGCATACTCTTCCGCGAGCGCCGCGTTGTCCAGCAGCTCCGCCGCCGTGTAGGGCACGCCCTTGACGGCAAAAACGCGGTCTTCGTCGATGGGCAGGGCGGTCAGCTTGCTGTCCGCGATGGCGGGCAGCTCGTTCTCCGCTGTTTGGTTGACATAATATTTCCTCTGCCGGGTGAAAAAGGCGTTAAAGTTGGAAAATTCCCGTTCCGTGCAGTCGTCAAGCGAGATTTGGTACTGCGCGATGAATTTTTTCACCTTGCCGCGCGACAGGCGGGAGCGCTGCCACGCGCCGTAGACGTTCGAGACGAATTTGCGGCACAAAATCGCCTTGGTCAGCGCACGGCCGACGGGATTTTCGTAGGCGAAGCGCATCGCGCCCGCGCCGACCTCCGGCGCCTCGATCAGCTCTTTGCGGTTCCAGACCTGCATGGCGGGTTCCTCCTTTTGTCGGATCATATGGAAGACGCGCGGCTTTCCCGCGCGTCGGTCGTAAAGCAAGGGGTGCAGGCGGGAATGATCCGCACTTGCGATAGACGCCTGTAGGGATGGGGCATGCCCCTCCCTGTTGAATCAGCGGCTCTGTCTGCGCAGGCAAAGCCTGCTTGCCAATCGCCTTGATTCTGCCACTCCTTTTTGCTCGCTCCTCCCGCCACAGGCGGCGCTCGCAAACGTCCCCGTCCGCGTAAGCGGCGGACGGTACAGACGAACAGGCTTGTACGGATTTGGTAGTTCCTGCACCGGCGGGGACATGTCCCCGCCCTACAATACAAATCCGTTTGCGTAAGCGAAAACCTGTAGCGCGCGGCATCCCTGACGCGCCATATAATCCGTGCGCAACGCGCACACCACAGCCATTCACCCTTAGCCCTTAGCCCTTAGCCAAAAACAGAAGTGCCTGCACGCGGGACGCCGGGGACGGCGTCCCCTACGGATTCTATCGAAG
>CAZVSJ010000097.1:0-4384 GCA_964629755.1 uncultured Oscillospiraceae bacterium
CCCCACCGGGGAACTGCGAACCAAAACCCGCGCGGGACGAGTCCCGCGCGGGTTTTTGCGCCGAATGCGCAATTTTCCCTCCGCTTCGGCATAGAATGGCACGAAACCGCAAAGGGGGAATTTTATGGACATCTACGATCCCGTACAGGTGCAGGAGGTCTGGCGCCGCGTGCTGCGCCAGCCGCAGACCGCGCCCGACGAAGAGACGCTCAAACGCTGGCTGGCCGACGAATACGCCGCCGCGATGACCTACCGCCGCCTGGCTGCCCGCGGCGGCGCGACCGCCCAGCGGCTCTGGCGGATGTCGCGCGACGAGGCGCGGCACGCCCGGCGGCTGAGCGCGCTCTTTTTTCTCCTGTTCGGCGTCCGGCCGCGGGTGCAGCCCGCCGCGACCGACACCGACCGCTCCTTTGCCGCCGCCCTGCGCACCGCCTTCGCCGGCGAGACGCAGGCCGCGCGGGAATACCGCGACGCCGCGCGGCGCTGGCCGGAGCAGACGTCGCTCTTTTCCGCGCTGGCGGGCGATGAGGAACGCCATGCCCGCTGGCTGGGGGAAATGACGGCGGCGCTGCTGGGCGGCCCCAATTTCCGCCGCTGAATGTAAAATACAGATACATTTTTATCACTTCTGGAAAAATATAGTAGACAAAATGCAAAATATGTGTTATTTTATACTTGCGGCGCGGCTGACGCAAAAAAGCGTGCGGGAGACGGCGCCCGTCTCCCGCACGTTTGGACTATTCCCGAAAATCAAACAGCGCTTTTGGCTGCAGCTCCAAAACCTCGCACAGCCGGAACAGCACATCGAGCGACACCCCGACATTGGCAAGCTCGATGGCGCACATATGGCTGCGGTCGATGTTCAGCAGCTCGGCAAGCTGCATCTGCGTCAGTCCGCGCCGTTTCCGGTAAAACGCGATGTTCAGCCCAAGCTCCCGATAGCACTGCGCGTACCGCTTGTCCACAAGCATCACCTCATATATATTGTATGCTGTTTTTTCTGCCGGTGAAACCTTGTGAAAGACAGAAAATCACGGTTGACGCAGTACATTTATTCAAATATACTCTTAATAGTACACCCCGGCGCGCGGCGCCGAGAATAAAGGAAGCTCTGATTTGTTCAGAGGTTCCCCAAAAAAACGGAGGAATCACAAATGAAGAAGCTCTTTCCCATCTTAGGCATCGTGTGCGGCATCGTCTGCTGCATCCTCGGCATCGTCCTCATGGACGCGTCTGTCGGTGTGTACGCCGACAGCGCGAGCTTCGGCGGGGACTTCTACACCTACAGCGTCAAGGCGACCGCGGCCGCTGCGAACAACGTGCGCCATCTGGCCGAGGCGGTCATTGACGGCTTCAGCTACCTGCTTCTTGCCATCGGCCTGACGGACATCTGCCTGTTCGGCTGCAAGCTGACCAAGACGTTCGCGCCGAAGACCGCGCCCGCCATGCCCGCGCCCTATGCGCCCGTTGCGCCGACCGCACCGTTCGCCCCGGCCGCGCCCGTTGCGCCGGTTGCCCCCGCCGAAAACCAGCCGGCGGATACCCTCTGAGCGTCTGAAACGAAAGGAAAAGAAAAATGAGATCATTCAAAACTGTTCTGGCGCTGCTTTTGTGCGCCTGTATGCTGCTGTCCGCCTGCGCCAAGCCCGCGCAGGAGGAAACGGAGCCTGAAACGCAAAAGACCGAAGCGCCGATCGAACCGACCGCCGCAGTGGCGACCGAGCCGCTGACCCTGCCGACCACCGAACCGGAGCCTGAGATGCCGGTGCTGGAGATCGGACAGATCGCAAAAACGGACATGGTGGAATTCACCATGACGGACTGCAAGTTCACCGACCGGGTCGGCCTGGACAGCTCCAACTGGCTCATGCCCAACAGCGGCAGCGGCGGTCTGAGCGCTGGCGACGGCAAGGTCTTTGTCTGGTTCTCCTTCAGCGCAAAGAACCTCGACAAGGAGACGCTCAGCGGCTATGACGTCTGCAACGTCTATGTCGACTATAACGACGGTTACATCTATGACGACGCGACCTATTCCTGGGGCTACAACTGGTCGACCTCCTCCACCATTTCCAAAAACGTCGGCCTTGTGATGATCGACCCGCTGGACACAAAGGCATATTATGGCTATATCAAGTGTGTCGATGCCGTGAAAACCGACAGAGAAGCACCGCTACTGCTGGTGGTCACCCTGCCCAGCACGGACGGCGATGTCCGGGTCGCCTATCGTTATGCCGCTCCGGAGGGAGCCGATACCAGCAAAGCCGCGCTGAATGTCTCCAAAGCGCTGAACAACGCCGTGGAGGAGCTGTCCTTTGTGGAAAAATACGCGGGCAACGTGAACGGCAAGGGCTCCAGAAAGTTTGCCGATTCCAAGATCGAAAGTGTCCAGACCAGCCTCTCCGGCATCGACATGAACTATGTGATGGAGAACCTGCCCGTAACGGCGGAGCTGCTGCCGCGCATTCAGGAGAAGATCGACCTCGTTTGCGAGCTGCTCGTTGATATGGGCGAGACGAACAGCGACGAGAACGTTGATCTGATCAAGCAGACCGCGCGTGAGGCGATCGACATGATCAATGAGCTGCTTGACTCCGAGCTGGCGGCCTTTAACTGACGAAGCACCGCGACCGTATCCGGCAGTTCCTGCACCGGCGCACTGGATCGTCTGCACAGAGGTTTTCGACGAAGGAGCCTTACGGATGCGGCGTACCCCTTGCGGGTGCGCGCCCTGCGGAGCGACTACGATAGACGATTCGTAGGGCACGACCATTGGGCGTGCCGACCGCGAAGCGGCGGACGGCATAAACGAACGAGTTTGTACGGATTCGGTAGTTCTCCGGCGGGGGCGTGCCCCCGCCCTACAGAGCACCTACGATAGACGGCTACAGGGGCGGCGTTCCGCCGCCCGCAAATTCAAATTCGTCGCGCAGCGAACGCCTGTAGCGCGCGGCATCCCTGACGCGCCTTAAAAACCGTTCGCGCAAGCGAACACCTCAGCCATTCACCATTAGCCCTTGGCCCCAAAAAACGGAGACTTGCGAAAAAGCAAGTCTCCGTTTTTTGAAACATTCCGTTACAGCGCGTTTGCGCGGCGGGCGAAGCCCTCGAAGAATTTCGCCATGTGGATGCCGTCGGCCAGCGCGTGGTTGACCGTCAGATTGACGGGCAGCAGCACCCTGCCGTCGCAGGCAAAGAATTTTCCGAACGTGATGCGCGGATTGCTGTCGGCGGGGACGGGCTTGGGCAGGCTGATGGACGCGAAGCTCACCCACGGCACGCTCGACACGAAATACAGCCGGTTGGGGTCCTCGCCGTCGTCCATGGCCGGATTGGCCTTCGCCCGCGCGACCTCGGCTGCCGCGTAGGGCAAAAATTCCTCCAGCGGCTTGGCGCAGTCCAGTTCGCAGTAGCAGTAGGTGTCGTCCGGCAGGACGACGGTGTGCGAGCTGATGCAGCGGTCGTACTCGACGACCCGGTCGCCGCAGATGCGCCGGCGCAGCTCCGGCACGTCGTTGGCTGCGTTGACCGCGCAGTGCAGCACCGTCAGGAAGAAGGGCAGGCCGCGCTCCTGCGTCACCCGGCGCAGATGTGTAATGTCACAATTCACCGTGATTGACGCGTAAGGGTCGACGAAGGTGCGGAAATATTCGTACTGCGACCGGCGCGGGTCGCGCGTCATGTCGACCTCGCGCATCACAGCGCCTCCATTGCCGCGCGGATGCGGGCAAGCGTGCGGTCATAGCCGAGGATCTGCATGACGGTGTAGAGGTCTGGCGAGTTGGTCTTGCCCGTCACCGCCACGCGCAGGAAGGTGGACACATCCGCGACCGAGCCGCCGAACTTCTCCGGCGACGCCTTATATTCCTTCATATCGGCGGCGAAGCCAAGCTCCGTCGTGATCGCCTTGACCTTGTCGAACCAGACGGTCGCGTCGTCTGCCGGGTCATAGACGTCCACAAAGGTGGCCAGCGCCTTGCGGATGACTGCCGCGTCAAATTGCGCGGGGAAGCCCTCAAAGACGAAGAATTCGTCGTAGAAGAAGCCCATGTAGGGCTTGACGTCCTTCCACGTCGCCAGATCCTTGCGCGGCTTTTTGCCGCCGCGGCCGATGGCGAGGATGCGCTTTGCGTAGTCCGGGTCGCGCTTCAGCGCGGCGGCGAAGTCCGGGTCGAATTCCTCCGCGTACTCCAGCGCGAGGGCGTAGACCGTCTCGGCGTCCATGCGGGCGATCTCGTTCTTCGAAACGTCGCATAACTTTGCGTAATCGAACAGCGCACCCGCCGGATTGAGCTTCTTGTAGGAGAACTTGAAGTCGTCGGACGGGGCGGTGGGATTGGCCTTGCGCCAGTCCTCGTAGTTGGAGTTGAGCAGGGTCATGATATAC
>CAZVSJ010000098.1:0-4320 GCA_964629755.1 uncultured Oscillospiraceae bacterium
AAAAAACCGCCGTTTCCGGCGGTTTTGGTCAATTTACAAACATTTCTTTGCGTCTTTTAAAATACGGGATGCTCAGGCCGAGGGCGGCGGCTGCGGCAAGCAGGCAGTCGAGCGTGGGCGTGAGCGTCAGTTCCATCACGGAATACCCCGCGCGCAGGGCGAGAATGACCACCCCGGCCATGTGCGCCGCCAGCAGCAGCGCCCACGCGCCGCACGTCAGATACAGGCACAGCGGGCCGTTTTTGTGCCCTCCGGCCAGCCGGAACCGCGCAAACACCGCCAGCGCCGCCAAAAGCACCAGCAGCACGCCCGTCGTGATGTCCAGCCCGGTCAGCGCGCCGTCAAACTCGCGGTAGATCCGCGCGGTGTCCTTGCCGTAGGCCCAGCCCGCGAGCAGCGCCACCGCGTTCAGCGCGAACAGCGCCGCGAGGGCGAACAGCCCGAACGTGGTCAAAAACCGATACCAATTCAGCGGCAGGGCGGGCGAAACCTGCTGCGCCGCCGGACGCATGGCGCGGACGGAATCGGGCACGGGATTGCCGCAATAGGGGCAAAAATGCGCCGATTCGGGAAGCTCTCGGCCGCAGTAAACACAAAACATCGCACATTCCTCACTTTCTTTTTCCAGCATATCAAATTTCCGCGCATTATGCAAGAAAAAGTTTATTCACCCGTCAAAACGCACAATATCTTGTACGCCGGGCGGAAAACGGCCACAAGTTTGCGTTTTTGCGCAAAAAAATGAAATTTTCGGTTGACTTTCCCCGCCGACTTGCGATATAATACCATTTGCGCAAATATGTGCAACATTTTTGGTTTGCTACGGCCGATTTCGGTTGTTGAGCATAATATTACAGGAGGTGTTCCCAAGTGCTGCGTACCTATCAGCCCAGAAAGCGCCATCGCGCAAAGGTCCATGGTTTCCGCAAGAGAATGGCTACCGCCAACGGCCGCAAGGTCCTTGCCCGCCGCCGTGCCAAAGGCAGAGCTGTCCTGTCCGCGTAAGGAGCCGTGACCGCACCATACTGTTTGAATGTCATCAGGGGCGAACGGAGCGATCTGTTCGCCTTCTTTGTATTGGAGGAAACGCATGGTCGTTTCGCTGAAGGAGAATGCCGCCTTCCGCCGCCTGTATTACCGCGGCGCGAGCGCCGGCAACCGCTACCTTGTCATCTACTGCCGCCGCAACGGCCTGGACGTCAGCCGCATGGGTCTGACCGTCAGCACCAAGCTCGGCCACGCCGTCGTGCGCAACCGCGTGCGGCGCAGGCTGCGCGAGATCGTGCGGCTGCATGAGGACATTCTGGCGGAGGGCTATGATTTTGTCATTGTCGCGCGGTCGGCGTCGGTCGAGGCGGAGTTTACCGCCCTGACGCGGGCGTTTTTGACCCTGTCCGCCAAGGTCGGGCTGCAGAAGAAATGAACCGTCCTGCATGGGATTGCACCCGCAAGGGGTACGCCGCATCCGTAAGGCGGCAAAGCCGCCTTACGGATGCGCAGCCGCGTCGGGCTGTCGCCCTCCTCGCAATGACACGAAACGCCACCCCATTTGTCATTGCGAGGCTTGCGTAGCAAGCCGTGGCAATCTCAATTCAAAATCCGTGCGGAGCACACCACAGTCCTTCACCCTTCGTCCTTAGCCCTTAGCCAAAAAGAGGTATTTCCAATGAAAAGAGTCCTGCTTGCGCTCATCCGCTTTTACCGCAGGTATATCTCCCCGGCCTTCCCCGGCAAATGCCGCTTTATCCCGACCTGCTCGGAGTACGGTCTGGAGGCCATCGAGAAATACGGCGCGGCCAAGGGCGGCTGGCTGACCTTCAAACGGTTATTACGGTGCAACCCCTTCAATCACGGCGACTTTTACGATCCCGTGCCGTGACCGTCCACCCGCCGCGTCCCGCGGCGCCACCCCACCGAACTTTGGAGAGTAACGATGTTTAACATTCCCTTTATCCAAACCCCCTTCGGCTACGTGTTGGAGTTCTTCTACAACTTCTTCAGCAACTACGGCATCGCTCTGATCCTGTTCTCGCTGGCGGTCAAGCTGATCCTGCTGCCCGTGAGCGCCAAGAGCAAAAAGAGCATGATGAAAACCACCCGCCTGCAGCCCAAGGTCAAGCAGATCGAGCTGGCCTGCGGCGACGACAAGGCGAAGTACCAGCAGGAGGTCCAGCAGCTTTATAAGGAGGAGGGCGCCAGCATGACCGGCGGCTGCCTCTGGGCGTTTATCCCGCTGCTCATCCTTCTGCCGCTGTATAACGTCATCCGCGAGCCGCTGACCTACCTGCTGCACCTGAGCGCCGAGCAGGTAGCCTCCATCAAGGAGCTCGTCGCAGCGGCGGAGAACGTCGCGGCGGACAAGCTCGACTTCTACTGGCAGTACCGCGCAGCCAGCAACGCGGCCTTCCTCCCCGAGGGCGTCGAAGCGCTGAACTTCTTCTTCTGCGGCATCGACCTCGGCCTCAAGCCGAGCTGGAAGTTCTGGACGATGCGCAGCTGGGCCGAGATCGGCGGCTTTATCATCCCGCTCGTCTCCGGCGGCCTGAACTATCTTTCCATGTTCATCAGCCAGAAGATGAACGCCACCGTCGTGCGCAACGAGAACGGCGAAAAGGACGAGGCCGCCGCCAAGGCCGCCTCCACCGGCAAGTTTATGAATCTGCTCATGCCGCTGATGTCCGTCTGGTTCGGCTTCATCATGCCCCTCGGCATCTCGATCTACTGGATCGCGCAGAGCGTGCTCGGCATCGTGCAGGACTACTTCCTGACCAAGCACTACCGCAAGGTCTATGACGCCGAGGACGCCGTCAAGCGCGAAAAGGCCGCCCAGCGTGCCGCCGAGGAGGCCGAAAAAGAGCGCATCCGCGCCGCCAAGCGTGCCGCCAACCCCGACGGCATCACCGAAAACACCAGCAAAAAGAAGCAGCAGCTCCGCGACAAGCAGAGCCGCGAGGCCGCCGCGAAGGACTACGAGGCCAAGAAACGCGCCGCGCAGGGCCTGCCGGCCGAGGAGGCCGCAAAGGTGCTCGGCGGCGAGGAAGACCGTCCCTTCGCCCGCGGCAGAGCCTACCGGCCCGACCGCTACGATAACGAATAAGGAGTCATCATGGAAAAATATATTGTCACGACAGGCAAGACCATCGAGCTTGCCATCGAGGCGGCGCTTGCGCAGCTCAAGCTCGACCGGGACAGCGTGTCCGTCGAGGTGCTGAAGAACGCGCGTTCCGGCTTCCTCGGCATCGGCTCGTCGCCCGCCGAGGTCAAGGTGACCTATGAGGCGCCGGATGAGGTCGTCGCCCCGAAGACGGCGCTCTCCTCCGCCTCCCGCTCGAAGCCGAAGGAGCGGCCGGAGATCCCCGCCGCCACCACCGGCGTCATCTCCCGCCCCGGCAAGAAGATCGAGCCGGAGCAGCCCCGCCGCACCGAGAAAAAGCCCGACCGCCGCAACGACAGGAAGGTCGAGCCGCGTCCCGAGCGCAAGGCTGAGCCGCGCCCGGAGAAGCCCCGTCAGGAAAAGCAGCCCAAGGCCGAGACGCCCAAGCGCGCCGAAGCGCCGAAGGTCGAGCGCACCTACGCGCCGGCCGAGCCGGGCAGCATCGAGGAAAAGATCGAGGTCTTCCTCAAGGGCCTGCTGGAGCACATGGGCTCGGACGCCGTGCCGCACGCCTACAAGCTCGACGAAGAGAGCTACCGCGCCGACCTCGTCGGCGGTGACGCCGGCCTTCTGATCGGCCGCCGCGGCGACACCCTCGACGCCATCCAGTACCTGACCGGCTACGCCGTCAACCGCGACCGCGAAAAGCGCCTGCGCATCAGCGTCGACGCCGGGGACTACCGCCTCAAGCGCGAGGATTCCCTGCGCCAGCTTGCCAACAAGATGGCCGCCAAGGCGGTCAAGTACCGCCGCAACTTCACCCTCGAGCCGATGAACGCCTACGAGCGCCACATCATCCACGCCGCGCTGCAGGAGTATCCGGAGGTCACGACCTTCTCCACCGGCACCGAGCCGCACCGCCGCGTCGTCGTCGCCTACGCAAAGGAAAAGTAAGGAAAGCATATTTCCCGGGAAACGCCCTCGGAGGGGTTCCTCCGAGGGCGTTTTTTGGGGCTAAGGGCTAAGTCATGCGATCCGTTCCGCAAGGAACGGATCGCATATCGTATTTGCGAAGCGAATATATCATGCGGCGTAAGCCGTATATCGTATCGCGCCGGCGATATATCGTAAACGGCACGACCACCGGGCGTGCCGGCACTCCGTTAGAGCTTGTAGCGCGCGGCATCCCTGACGCGCCTGCAATTGGACTAAGGGCTAAGGACTAA
>CAZVSJ010000099.1:0-4313 GCA_964629755.1 uncultured Oscillospiraceae bacterium
AAAAGACGCGCCCGTCAAGGCAGAGCATATCCTGAATGCCGGGCTGGTCAAACAGTCTCGCGGTGGTATGCGCCGCAAGATCGTACACGCTGATGCCGTCATGGATTTGGAAATACAGCTTGCCGCGGTAGAAATTATTGTAGTGGAACAGACGCAGACCGCCGCTTTCAAACGCTGCGATCTGGTTGCTGATACCCGCATCCTCCTTTAGCGGGTATTCCAGCAGGACCCAGCGTTGCAGACAACGCGTATAGTCGTCATAATTGCGGGCTGCGTCAAGCTGATAATCGCTGTAAGAGAAAACAGCATACCCGATATTATGGTACGCCAGAATCAGATGCGTACCGTCCAGAGCCCACAGGTTGTACATTTCCCGGCTGTCGATTTCGCGTTCCATGATCGTCTGTGATGTCCCGTCGGTGAGATCGACCGAAAGGAAACGATGCAGCTTGGATGCAGCGCCGGGGCCGGTGCTATCATCGTAGGGCGGAAAGATATCGTAGCTGACGACCGCCTTGCCGCCGCTCAGCACTACGTCGCACAGCTCGACGCGCTGACCCCTGAGGTCTTCTTCATAGAGCATCTGCCGCTCACCCGTCGTCAGATCGACGGAGTAAAACCGGAGGGAGCCGATGCCAAAGCCATAGTCGTCTATTGCGCTGCAGCCTGCGAGATAGAGCTTTCCGTCATGGCAGGCAAGATACGTCCAGTTATAGTTTTCAACGTAAGCGCCGCAGTTATCGTCGAAATGCGGGCAGTGCTTTTTGCTGCAGCAGAGGGAGACGGTGCCCTCCTCCATATCGTAGCGCTGCAGGAAATTACCGGTCAGAAAGTAGATCGCATCGCCGGCAACGGATAAATATTTTGTAAGATGGACGATGTTTGTGTCGGCGGGATAGGTGGTGATCTCGGTCGGGTCGGACAGAGCGGGAGGCGGGACAGCCTCGGTGCTTTCCGTGGGCGTTTCCGAAATCGTCGGCGCCTCGCCCGTCGCGCCCGTATCCTCCGGCGCACTGTAGGCGGGAACGGACTCGCCGCAGGCGCTCAACAGCAGGATGAGAACCAGCAGCAGGGGAAGAATGCGTTTCATAAGATAACCTCCTTATCAATGATTGCGTTTCGTTGCAGTCTTAGGGCAGCAGCTCGTCCAGCGGCGGGGTGAGCAGGGTCAGCGGCATCATGTTCGTGCGGGCGCTCGTGTGCAGCTCGGCGTAATAGCCGATACCGTTTTCGCACCATGCCGCGCAGCCGAAGCCGCCGTAGCCAGCTTGCGGATCGTTTTCCAGCAGCAAGATGCTCTTGCCCGCTGCGGTCAGCAGGCCGCTTTCGCGCAGCGCGCCCTCCATCTCATAGGAATACACGCGCTGCGTGCCCTCCTGCGCGACGAATTGCGGCGTCAGCGCGAGATAGACCGTCAGCCCGGCCTCGCGCACCGCGGCCGCGTCCAGCGCGTTTTCGCCGTCGCCGCGGCGGAAGGGGAAATAGAGTTGGATGCCGTCGGGTGTGACACGCCCCGTTTCGGCAAACTCCTGCGCCGCGCGCTGCGTGTCGGACACGACAAGCGTTGCATAGGCGCCGCAGATCAGCTCGTCGAGCGGCGCGCTGTGCATGAGATCGACGCCGAAATAGGCCTCCGCGCCCGCGACCGAGCCGAGATCCAGACGCTTTTCCGCCGCGTCCGTGAGCTTCGCGCCCGTGAAGTAGCTGTAGTCATAGGTGAAATCGCGCCACGCGTCCGTCAGGCAGTCGACCGCCCCGGCGGGGAGGGTGAGCGGAACGGGCTGCATGGAAAATTCGATGTCGGCGGTGTAGTATTCCAGCGTCTCGACCTGCTTTCCCTGCGGGAGGGACAGGCCAATGTCCTCCAGCGTGACGGTCTGCCGCCCGTGCAGGACGCGCACGCCGACGGAGATCGCCAGCACCGTCCCGGCCAGCAGCGCGAGGATCGCGGCGGCCAGCGCAAGCCGCACGAGGCGGCGCGGCGCCTTTTTGCGCGGCGCGTCGAGCAGCAGATCGTCGTCCAGGCCGTCCAGCGCGTGCAAAAGATCCCATTCGTTCATGGCGTGTAGCCCTCCTTTTCCAGTCGTTTCCGGAGCTTTTTCCGCTGCCGCGCGAGGCAGGCGGAAACGCGGCTTTCCGTCCAGCCGCGCATGGCGGCAAGCTCGGGCACGGTGTAGCCGTACCAGTAGCGCCCGACGAAAAGAGCGCGTTCGTTTTCGTCCAGAGCGCCCACGAAGTCGTTCATCACCCCGCGCAGCAGGGTACTGTCGGCCTCGCGGCTGCGCAGCGGGTCGGGGATGCACTCGGCCAGCTCGTCAAGCAGGAAGGTCACAGCGCTGCGCTTCTGTGCGCCCTCCCGTTCGAGGTAGTGCAGGGCAATGTTGCGCGTGACGCGGGCCAGATACGCGCGCAGGTCGCGGGGAACGGTCTCGCTGCGCCACACCGCGAGCCAGACGTCGCTGACGCATTCCTCGGCGGCCTGCTCGTCGCGCAAGAGCCGCCGCGCCACGGTGAGACAGTAGACCTCGTAGCGGTCGCGGAGAAGCACCAGCGCTTCTTCGTCCTTCCGCGCGAGCAGCGATATGATCTGCGGGTCTGTCACGAGGTCACCTCCCTTTGATGAAAAGCGCTTTCACCCTTATAGACCGATTTTAACACCGAAATGTGGCAGATGAAGAAAAATTTTTAGAAGCTATTCCAATCCGTTCGCGGTAGCGAACACATCAGCCATTTACTCTTAGTCCTTAGCCAACACGCCGCCCTTTGTCCCGATTTTGCGCATACGCGCCGCGGGACGTGCATAGGCTTTAGCACGAGACTTTGGGGGAGGCTGTTTTTATGAGCAATCTTTACGCCGACATTGCCGAGCGGACAGGCGGCGACATCTATATCGGTGTGGTCGGCCCGGTCCGCACGGGAAAGTCCACCTTTATCAAACGCCTGATGGAGGAGCTGGTCATCCCGAATATTCAGGACCTCTATCAGCGCGAACGCGCGAAGGATGAGCTGCCGCAGAGCGGCTCCGGCAAGACGATCATGACCGCCGAGCCGAAATTCGTCCCGGAGGAGGCCGTGCAGATCACGCCCGACGGCACGGCGACGCTCTCCGTCCGGCTGATCGACTCCGTCGGCTATATGGTCGACGGCGCCATCGGCGCCACCGAGAACGGTCAGCCGCGCATGGTCACGACGCCGTGGTTTGAAGACGAGATCCCCATGACCGAGGCGGCGGAGCTGGGCACGAAAAAGGTCATGCAGGAGCATTCAACGGTCGGCGTGGTCGTCACGACCGACGGCACCGTCACGGACATTCCCCGCGCGGACTACATCGCCGCCGAGGAACGCGCCATCCGCGATATGCAGGCGACGGGGAAGCCCTTCCTCGTGGTGGTCAACTCCGTTGCGCCGAACAGCGCCGACGCACGCGCCCTGCGCGACTACATTGCCCAGACCTACGGCGTCTGCGCCGTGACCGCCGACTGCCAGGCTATGCACGAAACGGAGCTGAAGGAGCTGCTGCGCGAGCTGCTCTACGCCTTCCCGATGCGGGAGATGCGCGTGTTCCTGCCGGCGTGGGTGCAGGCGCTGGAGCCGGACGCACCGCTCAAAATGGCGCTTTACGAGGCGCTGCGCAGGAATGCCGAGGCGATCTCGCGGCTGGCGGAGGCCGAGCCTGCCATCGCACGCGTCGCAGAGCTGGAGCAGGTGTGCGGCTACCGTATCCGGCAGGTCGACCTCGGCACCGGCACGGTGAGCTGCGAGCTGGACTTCAACGAGGGGCTGTTCTACCAGATCCTCGGCCAGCGCACGGGCTTCGAGATCGAAAACGACGGTCAGCTCCTGTCGCTCCTGACCTCCCTTGCGGCGATGAAAAAGCAGTATGACAAGATCTCCGCCGCCTTGGAGGAGGTCAAAGCGACGGGCTACGGCATCGTCATGCCCACGGCGGAGGAGCTGCATATGCAGACGCCGGAGATCGTCAAAAAGGGCAGCGCCTACGGCGTCAAGCTCAAGGCGAGCGCCCCGTCGATCCATATGCTCCGCGCCGACATCCGCACGGAGATCAGCCCGATGGTGGGCGACGAGCAGCAGTCGGAGGAGCTGGTCAAATACCTGTTGGGCGAGTACGAGGGCAACACCGAGCGCCTGTGGGAGAGCAACATCTTCGGCAAATCGGTCTTCGAGCTGGTCAACGAGGGACTGACGACCAAGCTGCGCCGGATGCCCGACGAGGCGCGCTATAAGCTCAAGGACGCGCTGACGAAGATCATCAACGAGGGCGCCAACGGCCTGATCTGCATTCTGCTGTGAAA
>CAZVSJ010000100.1:0-4252 GCA_964629755.1 uncultured Oscillospiraceae bacterium
GGGCGCTTTCCTCGCCGCCGACGCCGCCGCGGATCTCCATGATGACGCTCTTGTCATCGTTGGGGTCGTGCGGCAAAAGCAGAAGCTTCAGTTCCTTTTCCAGCTCTTCCGAACGCTTTTTCGCGTCCGCGTATTCCTCCTGACACAGCTCCTTCAGCTCCGTGTCCGCCTGCCCGCTCATCAGCTCCAGAGCGTCCTGCATATCCTGCTTCGCGCGGCAGTAGGCGCGGTAGGCCGTGACGACCGGCTCCAGCTCCTTTTGCTCCCTGAGCCAAGCGGCGGCGCGCTTTGGGTCGGCGTAAAAATCGGGCTGCTCCGCGCGGGCGCACAGCTCGATGTATTTTTCTTCGACAAGTTTCAGCTTATCCAGCATGGTGTTCTCCATCGGTTAAATTCAATCTATTATACCAGCTTTTCCTGCGGATGTCTACCATATACGTTAAAAACGATCTCCGCCGTGTCGGTCAGCGCGTCGGTCTGCGCCAGCGCCTCGGCGCCCTGCCTGGAAATGCGCCAGACGTGCGGCGTCATGGAAAGCAGATCCTGCACCGCCTCCGCGCCGCTGAGCGAAAAGGAAAAGCGGAGCGTTTCCGAATGCAGAAGCGAAAAATGGGGAAGCTCCGGGTGCAAATGCTTCTCTTTTTCCAATAATTCGGGATAAATGATCCGTTTCAGGCCGAGCAGATGCTTTTCGCCCGCGAGCACCTGCACGAAAATGCCGCCGGACTTCAAAACGCGGGCGAATTCCTCCGCGGCGGTCAGGGCGAACATCGAGAGCATACAGTCAAAGCTGCCACTTTCAAACGGCAGATGGGCGGCGGTCGCGGTCAGAAACCGCGCCTGCTTGTCCCGCGCGGCGGCGCAGCGCACCGCCTCCTTGGAGATGTCGATGCCCCAGCGCTCCGGGATGTGACCGAGCGCGCCGAGGTAGTAGCCCTCGCCGCAGCCGGCGTCCAGAATGCTCTGCGCCTGCGGGGAAAACTCTGCAAGCAGCGCCTTGAGCTTCTGCGCGATGGGGGCGTAATGCCCCGCGTCCAGAAAGCGGCGGCGCGCCAGAACCATCCCGCGTGTGTCGCCGGGATGGAGAGAGTGCTTGCGGTCGACGGTCAGGAGGTTTACATAACCCTGCCGCGCGACGTCAAAGCTGTGTCCTGCCGGACACTGCCAGACGGTCTTGCTGCATTGCAGCCTGCTTTCGCAAACGGGACAGAGGGGAACGATCATAAGCGATTCCTTTCTTTTCCTGCGGCGCAGGAAAAACGAGCGGGTATACTATGATGGAAGGGTGGGAAAGCCATGAGACGAATCATCTGCGCGGCGCTGCTGTGCTGTCTGCTGGCGCTGCCGGTCTGCGCAGCGGGAGAGGAAAGCTATCTTGCGCTGACCTTTGACGACGGCCCATCCGGCCGGTTCACCTCGCGCCTGCTCGACGCTCTGGCCGAGCGGGAGGTGCGCGCGACGTTTTTCCTCTGCGGCTATCGCGTCGAGCAGTACCCGGAGCTGACGGCGCGGATCGCGCGCGAGGGGCATGAGATCGGCACGCACGGCTATGCGCACAAGTTTTTCAGCGCGCTGTCGGCAAAGGAGGTCTGCTGCGATCTCGAAAGAGCGCAGCGCTGCATCGAAGATGCGGGCGGCGGACAACCGACGCTCCTGCGTCCGCCCGGCGGGATCTTCGACACGAAGGTCTTGCAGCAGAGCGTCTGCGCCGACCTGCCGGTTGTCCTGTGGTCGGTCGACCCGGAGGATTGGCGGCGGTCGGACAGCGGTGCGGTCGCGGCGCAGATCATCCGCGAGGCGAAAAACGGCGACGTCATTCTGATGCACGATATGTCCGATTCCAGCGTGGACGCGGCGCTGCGCGTGATCGACGCGCTGACGGCGCGGGGCTTCCGCTTCGTCACGGTCTCGGAGCTGGCGGCGCTGTCCGGCACGCCGCTGCAGGGCGGACAGGCGTATTACCGCTTCTCGTTTGCGAAGAACGATTCGATCTCCGGGCGCGATGCGGAGACGGAGCCCTGCACAAAGCCGGGCTTTCCGCCGCCTCTGCCGCGCAGCGCGTCGTTCATCGCGCGGCAGAGCTGGCGCAGGTCGCCCTCGCGCGTGCCGATGGCGTACTGATACGCGCCGTCCGCGCCGGCGAACACCGCGCAGCGTCCGCCGCAGACGGCAAGAACCGCGTCTGCAAGACGCCGCACGGCGCCCGGCTGCATGACGGGTTCAAAGAGCAGCACGTCGCCCTTACCGGCAAACGCCTGCGCCTTTTGGGAAAATACCTCGTTTTCAAGCTGCGTGACGCGGTATTGCGCCGCGCTCAGCTCGTCCTTCAGCCGTGAAGCGGCGGAAGCGGTTTCCAGTGGTTTTGCAGATAAAAGCGCGGAAATTTCTCTATTTTGGTCGTAGATGGCGCTTAAATAGGCAAGCGCGCGGCCGCCGCACAGCAGCTCGATACGCGAACCCGCGTGAAAACGTGTGACGCTGAGCAGCTTGACGAGACCGATCTCGCCTGTCCGCGCGACGTGCAGCCCGCAGCAGGCGCAGGTGTCGAGGCCGGGAAAACGGACGATGCGCACCGCACCCGACAGCGCCTTTTTGCTGCGGTAGGGCAGGGCGGCAAGCGTCTGCGCGTCCGGGAAAAAGATCTCCGTTTCGGCGTTATTCCAGATCGCCTCATTTGCGGCCTGTTCGATCTGCCGAAGCTCCTCCGGTGTGATCTCGCCGGAGTAGTCGATGGTGATCGTCTCGCTGCCCATGTGGAAGCCGACGTTATCATACCCGAAACGCTCGTGAATGATGCCGGAGACGATGTGCTCGCCCGAATGCTGCTGCATGAGGGAAAAGCGCCGTGCCCAGTCGATCCTGCACGCGACCGTGTTGCCCACAGGCAGCGGCCGGTCGCAAAGATGCACGACCTCTCCTTCGCGCTCGCTGACGTCCAGCACTTGGGCATCTCCCAGCGTACCGAGGTCACAGGGCTGACCGCCGCCGGTCGGATAGAAGACCGTGCGGTCGAGCGTGACGCGCCAAAGGTCGCCGTCGGGCGTGCAGGAGAGCACGGTGGCGGTCGCCTCCGTCTGATATTGGTTTACATAAAACAATTTTTCGGTCGGCATGGCGTATCCTCCGGTGGAAATTCTACAATAATTATAGCATATCCGCGCAAAACCTTCAAGCGCGGCAAGACCGAAAAAACAAGGTAAAACGCTTCGCGGATCGGCGGAGGCAGGGGGACGTGCCTGCCGTCATCGTTTTGTCACAAATACCCGCGCTGCGCGTTCTTGCGAATTATTCAGAGTTTCCCTTGCATTTCGCGGCAAAAAATGCTATTCTTTTATCGGAAGACTGGGACGCTGCGGATTTGCCGCCGCGCCGAAGCTTACACGAATCGGAGGTAATGCAGAATGAAGAAAATCACCGGCTCCATCGTGGCTCTGGTCACACCGTTTCACCGCGACGGCTCAGCGGACTACGGCAGACTGCGCGAGCTTGTCGATTGGCATATTGAAAACAAAACCGACGCAATCTTAGTCCTCGGCACGACGGGCGAGACGGCCTCGACCTCGTTGGAGGAGGACATCAAGACCGTCACCTGCGTGATCGAGCAGGTCAATGGGCGGATTCCCGTCATCGCGGGCAGCGGCTCAAACTCCAGCGAGATGCAGAAGCACAAGAGCGTGATCTATTCGCAGCTCGGCGCCGATGCCCTCCTGTGCATCAGCCCGTACTACGTCAAGAGCAACGAGGAGGGGATGTACCGCCACTTCATGATGTCGGCGGACGCCGCCTCCGCGCCGATCATCCTTTATAATGTCCCCGGCCGCACCGGCTGCAAGATCTCGCCGGAGGTCGTGCGCCGCCTGTCGACCCATCCAAACGTGATGGGCATCAAGGAGGCCAGCGGCGATATGGCTTACGCGATGAAGATCGCCCGCTATCTGAGCGACGATTTTGTCATGTACTGCGGCAACGACGACATCACCGTGCCGCTGCTGTCCGTGGGCGCGTCGGGCGTCATCTCCGTCTGGGCGAACATCATGCCGCGCGAAGTGCACGACATGGTCACGGACTATCTGGAAGGCCGCCATGCGCAGGCGCTCCGGACCCAGCTTCGCTATCTCGACCTCATCAACGCCCTGTTTATGGAGGTCAACCCGATTCCCGTCAAGGAAGCGATGAACCTGATGGGTCTGCGGGCGGGCGCTTACCGGATGCCGATGTATCCGATGGCGCCGGAGAACCGCGCAAAGCTGGC
>CAZVSJ010000101.1:0-4069 GCA_964629755.1 uncultured Oscillospiraceae bacterium
CGAGTCGTCGCGCCCTACGGTGAGGGTGCGATAGACGGTCGTAGGGCACGACCACCGGGCGTGCCGTCCGCGTAGCGGCGGACGGTGCAGACGAACAAATTTGTACACATTCGGTAGTTCCTTCACCGGCGCGCCCAGTGGTCGCGCCCTACGGCGAGGGTGCGTTCGGCAGTCGTAGGGCACGCCGACCCGGCGTGCCGTCCGCGTAGCGGCGGACGATGCAGACGAACAAATCTGTACACATTCGGTAGTTTCTGCACCGGCGGGGACATGTCCCCGCCCTACAGAGCGGTTACAATAGGCGGATGTAGGGTGGAGGCATGCCTCCACCGTCCGCGCAGCGGCGGACGGTGCAAACGAACAGATTTGTACAAATTTGGCAGTTCCTTCACCGGCTTAGGGCTGCCCCCGCCCTACAGGAAATTCACGATAGACGTTTGTAGGGTGGAGGCATACCTCCACCGAGCTTCATCCCTCGTCGCGGCAGGAAATGACCACTTCATCATACGAAAGATTCAATGTATAAGTAATGCCTGCCGCGCCGTCAAACACGCCCAAAGAGGTGCTGACAGTTCCGTCGGCTTCGGCAGATCTCTCGTTATGGAAAAAGTTCTCCCTTCCTTGATAAGAACGCTCCAAAAGTGTTTCGGCCTCGGAAAACAGGGCGTTCGCGGTGTCGCTGTCCAAGCTCCAATGGACGATCATCTCGCTGAGGCTTTTATCGTCGGCGAAATAGCAGGCGACAGAGGCGTTCTTCCCCAAAAGAACGGCATCGTATTCACAGTACGTCTTGCCCGTATCCGCCACGTTCGGAACAACCTGCATCGGAGCGCCCAGCGCCTTTTGCGCGTCGGCAGGCGAATCGCCGAAGTGCAGCGCCGCATTGTCAACCAACGGGATCTCCCGCTGTGTTTTTTCACGAATAAGGAACCATCCCGCGAGGATCACCACAAATAAAACGAGGATTCCCGCAATGTATTTTATATATTTCATATTGGCGTCCTTTCTAAGGCTTCATCTTCCCAGGGAAAACCCCCGGCGAGGGTGTGTTCGGCAGTCGTAGGGCACGACCACCGGGCGTGCCGCAATTTCAAATCCGTTCGCGCAGCGAACACCACAGTCATTCACCCTTAGTCCTTAGCCCTTAGTCAAAACGGCAGTTCCTGCACGCGGGACGCCGGGGACGGCGTCCCCTACGGGTTCTGTCAAACTGCCTGCACCGGGCGGAAAATCGCCGCCTTACCGCTTCTTCGCCAGCGGGGTGGAGCGCTCCTGCAGGGCGTTCAGCGCAAGGATGATCTGGTTCGACACCAGCCAGCCGCGCTCGGTCAGCCGCCAGCGCTCGTTCTCGTACACCGCGAAGCCCTTGTCCGCGAAGCGCTGCATCGCCTTTTCCAGCGGCTCGAACGGCATCAGATACTGCCGCTCGTACTCCGCGGCGCTGATGCCGTCGCTCGTGCGCAGGCGCAGCATGACATACTCCCCGGCGCGTTCGCGCGGCGGGATCGCCTCGCACTCGCTCAGGATCTCGCCCTTTTTGGCGATGCCGTCGATGTAGCCGTGCAGGTCGCGCTCGATCGTGAAGCGCTTGCCCGCGAAGTCCGACGCGGCGGTCGGCCCGAAGCCGAGATATTCCCCGCCCGTCCAGTATTTCAGGTTGTGCTTCGAGGCAAAGCCCTTTTTGGCGAAATTCGAAATCTCGTAGTGGGCGTAGCCGTAGTCGCGTAAAATGTCCGACGCGGCGAGGTACATATCCGCCTGGGTGTCGTCGTCGGGCAGGCCGACGAGGTCCTTATAGCCCCACAGCGGCGTGCCCTCCTCGACCTTTAACGCGTAACACGAGATGTGCTCCGGGCGCAGGCCGACGATGCGCAGCACCGTCTCCTTCCACGCCGCGAGGGTCTGACCGGGCAGGCCGTACATGAGGTCGAGCGAGATGTTGCCGAAGCCGGCCTGCCGCGCGAAGGTCATCGCCTGCTTGGCGTGGTGGAAGGTGTGCGGACGCCCCAATTTTTTCAGCATCGCGTCGTCGTCGGACTGCACGCCGATGGAAATGCGGTTGAAGCCGGCGCGGACAAGCTTTTTCATGGATTGTAACGTGACGCTGTCGGGGTTGGCCTCCAGCGTGATCTCGGCCTCGACGCTCAGGCGGAAGCTTTTGTGGATCTCGTCGAGGATCTTTTCGAGGTTTTCCGCGCCGAAGAAGCTCGGCGTGCCGCCGCCGAAGTAGACGGTGTCGACGAGGTAGTCGGGCGCGAGACGACCGGCCTCGCGGATATGATCCGCCAGCGCCTGCAGGTAGTCGTCGGTCAGGCGCCGGTCGCGGGCGCCGCCGATGGAATAAAAGTCGCAGTATTCGCACTTGCTCTTGCAGAACGGGATGTGGACGTAGATGCCGAGTTTTTTGTCCTCGGTCTTGCTTTTCGTCAGAAAAAATGCCATGTTATTTGTCCTCAACAATACCGTGACGCGGCTTATTTTTTGGTCTGGGTGGGGATGCGCTCGGAGATGAATTTACGGAATTCGTCGGCGGTGCCGGCGGTGAAGCCGTCCTTGGCGACGAAGAACCACTGCTGCTGCGTGCGGCGCAGGAGGAAGAGGTGTTCGCTCTCGCGCAGGTCGCTCAGCTCGGAGTAGCCCTGGACGTTGACGGAGCCGTCCTCCTTGACGGTCTGGGCGAGGGAGAGGGGGTAGAATTCGGTGGTGACGTGCAGCTCGCTTGCGCCGAAGGAGCGGCGGATCGACGCCTCCCAGCGCTCGAGCGCCTTTTTGGGCATGGTGATCTGGCTGTAGATGAGGTAGGCGACGACCAGACCGGCGCCGATCATCAGCACGAGGCTCGACGTCGAGCGCGCGACGATGTATTGGTACACGAGGAAGCCGAAGGCCAGAATGACGAGCGCGAGGCAGCCGTAGCTGACGTATTTCGCGGACTTCACCGCGACGGTCTCGGAGGCCTCCTGCTGGATTTTCGCGTCGATGACGGTGTTGACGGAGAAGAGGGGCGGGTCGAGCGCGGGGACTTCCTCCTCCGGCTCGTCGTCGTACAATTCATCGTCAAGTTCGGTTTCTTCGGGCTCTGCGGATTCCTCCAGCTCGTCGGAGCGGATCTCATCAGGGTTCATAGGGTGTTCTCCTTTCGGGTGTGATCTTATTGGACTAAGGGCTAAGGACTAAGGGTGAAGGACTGTGGTGTGCGCTTCGCGCACGGATTTTTTCAGCGCGTCATGGATACCGCGCGCTACAGGTGTGCTTCGCACGATTCAATTCTGTAGGGCGGGGGCAGCCGTAAGCCGCGTGCAGGAACTTCCAAATCTGTACAAACCTGTTCGTCTGTTCTGTCTGCCGCTTCGCGGTCGGCACGCCCAGTGGTCGTGCCCTACGATCCGTTGATTGCACCCGCTCCGTAGGGCGGGGACATGTCCCCGCCGGGGAACTACTAAGTTTGTACAAACTCGTTCGTCTGTACCGTCTGCCGCTGCGCGGTCGGCACGCCCAGTGGTCGTGCCCTACGATCCGTTGATTGCACCCGCTCCGTAGGGCGGGGACATGTCCCCGCCGGGGAACTACTAAGTTTGTACAAACTCGTTCGTCTGTACCGTCTGCCGCTGCGCGGTCGGCACGCCCAGTGGTCGTGCCCTACGATCCGTCGATTGCACCCGATCCGTAGGGCGCGACGACTCGGCGCGCCGGTGCAGGAACTACCAAGTTTGTACAAACTCGTTCGTCTCCACTGTCTGCCGCTTCGCGGTCGGTGGACACATGTGTCCACCCTACAGCCGTCTATTGAAAGTATCCGTAGTGGCTAAAGGCGCTGCCTTTGGAATCCGCAAGCCTTTGAGTGCCAGAATCTGATAAAAAGCTGAACAGCTTTTTATAGCACCGAAGGTGCGTCAGATTCTGCCTGAGACGGCGCAGCGTGCGCTCAGCACGATGCGAGTGTGCGAAGCACACGGGATTCCTGATGAATGAATTCATCAGGAATCAGTATCGAAAGGCTTGAGCGAAACTTTTTTTATTCCGCCTCGTCCTCGGCGCCGTCGGTGCGCTGGATGGCGATGACGCGGTT
>CAZVSJ010000102.1:0-4035 GCA_964629755.1 uncultured Oscillospiraceae bacterium
CGGTGCAGGAACTGCCGACTGCGTGCAAATCTGTTCGTCTGCACTGTCTGCCGCTTGCGCGGCACGGTTGGGACATGTCCCAACCCTACATTATCTGTTACAAATTCCGCACACCCCCGTAGGGCGCGACGACTCGGCGCGCCGGTGCAGGAACCTCCAAGTCGGACAGGGGCATCCCCCATCCCTGTAATAGCCGAACAAGTGTTATTCGCTGTCGCGCTCGAGCGTGCCGTCGCGCATCATGTAGACCTCGTCGGCCTGCGAGGCGATCTCCAGATCATGCGTGACGAGGATGACGCAGCGGTTTTCCTCGTGCGCCAGCCGCAGGAGAATCTCCATGACCTGCTCGCTGTTGCTGATGTCCAGATTGCCCGTCGGCTCGTCGGCGAGGATGATCTCGTTGCCCGCCGCCAGCGCCCGCGCGATGGCGACGCGCTGCTGCTCGCCGCCGGAGAGCTGGCCGGGATAGCGCTTGAACTGCGCAGGCACGATGCCGACCGCCTGCAGCTCCTTTTCCGCGCGCGCTTTTGCCTCGGCGCGCGGGAGCTTTTTCAGGTGCAGCGGATAGCAGACGTTTTCCACCACCGTCAGGCGCGGAAAGAGGTTGTAGCTCTGATAGATCACGGCGGCGTGGTCGCGGCGGTACTCGTCGCAGTTCATCTGCGTGGTCGGCTTGCCGTCAAAAAGCGTCCTGCCCTCCGTCGGCAGTTCCAGCCCCGCCAAAAGGGACAAAAGCGTGGTCTTGCCGCTGCCGCTCTTGCCGACGATGGCATAGCAGCGTCCCTGTTCAAAGCCGCAGCTCACCTCCCGCACGGCATGGACGGTCTGAAAGCGGTTGCGGTAGACAAAGGAAGCGTTTTCCAGTGTTAAAATTGCCATAACACGTCACTCCTGTTCTCTTAAGATCATCGTCGGCGGCACGCGCACCGCCCGCAAAACGGCAATGCAGCAGCCCGTCAGGTGGCACAGCAGGTAGGCGCCCGCATAGAGCGGCTGCCGCATGAGCGCGCCGACCGCGACCGGCGCAAGCAGCGCCGGAATCGACTGTTCAATCAAAACGCTTGCAAACAGCCTGCCCTGCGTCAGGCCGACCGTGCGCATAAGGGCGTAATTGCGGTTTTCGCTGCGCGTCGCGAGGAAGCTGACGAGGAAGCTGATGCCGAGGCTCAGAATCAGCACAAAGGGCAGCAGATATTCCGTGCGCAGGATGTTCTGCGCAATGGTCGAGAGGGTCATGCGGTACATCTCGTCACGCACGACGAGGGCGTATTTCGGCGCCGCGGAGGCATCGGCGTTCGGGTCGACCTCCCCGAAGAAGAGCGATGCCGCCTCGCGCAGCTCGTCAATTTTCTCATTGTCCGCCACGATAAAGCGCATCGAGTCGCACGTCACGCTGCCCGTCCGCTCCTTCATCAGCCCCTCGGCGTAGGCAAAGGGCACAAACACGCCGTCGCCCGTTCCCGCGTAGCAGCCCACCACGCGCAGCTCCGTCGGCTCCGGCGGGTCGCTGATGCCCGGAAGGAAGGTCAGCGGGTCAACGAGCGTCAGTGAAAGCGTCATTTCCTCCAGCTCCGCGTAACGCGCTGCGGAGACGAGGCACACCGGCTCGCTCGACCCGTAAAACTCCTCCGTCAGCCTCACCTCCGCGCCGAGGGCGGGGTCGAGCCGCTCGTCGCACCCGGGTGCGCTCACCGCCGTGACGGGGACAAACTCCGAATAATTTTGCAGATAGGCCAGCTCCCGCGTCACCTGCAGCTCGCGCACCAGACCCGACAGATGCACCGACGGGTCGCGCACGACCTGCAAGTACGACTCCGGCAGGCGCAGGCCGTGGCTTTTCGCGCCGGCGCGGTCGGTGACGACGCAGACGACCTCAAAATTCTGCTTTGTGTCCTCCAGCGCCTGCTTCTGCCCGTCCAGATACCCGGACAGGAAGCACAACGTCACGCACAGGCTCACCGCCAGCACGAGCGAGCTGAGCGTCACCAGCGGACGACGCAGGAGGCGCTTCATGGTATATTCCATGGCTCACACCCCCATCAGCTTGCGCGGCTTTCTGCGCGAGAGCAACGCGGCATGGAGCCAGAGCAGCACACCCAGAACGCCGGTTTGAAGCAGCGCAACGGCGAGCAGGCTGCCGAAAGGCATTGCACCGCTTTCGACCATCTGCGCCATCGCCGCCGGGTCAACGGTCTGATCGTTCAGCGCAAGCGTCAGGAGCCTGCCCTGCATATGCTCCGCCAAAACCGCCGACAGCGCCGCGCCGAGGGCGATCGCCACAGCCGCCAGCACAAGGCCGCTGAAAAACAGGTATCTTCTCGTCTGGCCGCGCGTCGCGCCGACGGAGCGCATCGCGCCGAGGTCGCGCCGCTGCACGGACTGGTACAGCAGCAAATACAGCAGCATCAGCAGCACCCAGCCGGCGGCGATGAGCAGCACGAGGCGGTTCGTCCCGTCCACGAGCTTGTCGAGGTTTTCCTTTGCCGCCGCATAGCCCGTGTCGAGCGTGATCAGCCTGCCCTCCAAGCTCGTATCCTCCAGCGCGGCGATGAATTCCTCCATCGTGCCGTTTTTGAGCAGGACGGACGAGTAGACGCCGTAGGTCAGCTCGCAGCCGTACCACGAATCCGTCTCGTCCCTGTCCACGCCGCCGACGGCGCCCGTCAGCGCCTTTTGCGGCGCAAAAACGGTGTTCCCGGTGAAGGCGTACGGCCCTTCGCTCCACACATCCGTCATGCGCACGATGCCCACGACGGTGAATTCCTCGTCCTGTGTTAAAAAGCTGTCACCGCCCGCGGTGTTATAATAGTGCGGGCAGGGATCGTTCATCTGCCCGTTCGTGCCGGTATCGTAGATCGGCTCGTAGATCGCACCCGCCTGATGGAAGGGGTACTGCGAGATCGGGAGCGTATCGCCGACGGAAAGTCCGCTGCGCAGCGCGAGCGTCTCCGGGATCACGCAGACACGCGCACCCGTATCATATTCCTCCTGCGAAAAAAGCCTGCCCTCCGCGAGCGTCACCTCGCCGCTGACGAGGCCATACATACTCTCCATGCGGCTCGTGCCCATCATCACGACGCTGTGCTGGCGGATATTCCAATCGGCAAGCTCGCTGCGCCAAAGCGCATTTTCCGGCGCGGCAAAAAAGTCCTCGACGGAGCCGTCGAGCTTCGCCATCGCGGGCGCGACCGGCTTTGCCTCCACATGGTAGTCGCCGTAAAACGCGGCGAGCGGATAGTAGGACAGCTCACCCCGGTCCGGGTCGAACAGCATATGGTATTGCCCATTCGCTCTGACCGTCGGCGTGCTGACAAAGTCCGCGGTGTCCCCCTCCACTTCTCCGTGAGAGCGGAAGGAGAGCTGCGGGTCATAGCTGCCCGAAAACACGATGCGGTCGCCCACGGAGAAGCAGCGGTCGAGCAGCTTTTCCTCAAGCGGCTGCCCATCCACGCCGTAGCACGCCACCTCGACCTCGATGCGCTGCGGCAGCTCACCGAAGGCATCATGGGCGGCAAGTACCTGCTCCACCTCGACCAGATAGTGATAGGTCTCCCATTGGAAATAGTCCGACGACATGGGCTTTTCATGCAGGCGCTTGACGATCGTACCCGCGAGGATCACGTCGTTATAGTTTTCGGCGGCGCGGGGGAGCAAATAGTCCTGCCCCCAGACCGCGACCAACTGTTTCAGCCCGATGTCGGGCGCGAAGCGCGGGCTGTAGGCGGTGGTCACCGTGCGGAAGTCGATGCCCTCCACGCAGTCCAGCCCCAGAAGGAATTCCGCGTCCTCCGGGAACAGGCGGTTTTCCGGATGCGTCCAAACGCCCGGCTCGATCTCGGTCATCGGCTGGGACTTGACGGCGGCGATCGTCGTGTGGTTCTCCTCCAGCCGCCGCTGCATCTGCCGCGCGGAATGCAGCAGGCTCGCACCGATGCTCAGCAGCAGCGACGCCGCCGTCAAAAGCGCCAGCCAGACCGCCGCCGACACCGGCCTGCGGAAATAACGTTTTCGGATATTCATGTTCTCTCCTTTCTG
>CAZVSJ010000103.1:0-3977 GCA_964629755.1 uncultured Oscillospiraceae bacterium
CATATCATAGACGTCATTTGCATCGGGTTTGTTTCATACATTTGCGAAATTTTTCAAAAATTCCTCGGCGGCCTTCAGCCCGTTCTCGCCGGCGGCGAGCTTGAGCGTCAAAAGCGGCTTGTCGCTCTTGGGCGCGAGGAACATCCGCCGCGCGTAGACCGGCAGGGCGCACACAGCCGCGACCGCCTCGAACGAGAATTTCGCCAGCGTGAATTGCAGCGTCCGCCCCTTCTGCGTGATGTCCGAAATGCCCATGGCGGCGGCGCGGGCGCGCAGCAGCGCGATGGAGATCAGGTTCATCGCGCCCTTGGGCGGGTCGCCGTAGCGGTCGACGATCTCGTCGAGCAGCTCGTCGGCGTCCTCCTGCGAGCGGATGGCGGCCATGCGGCGGTAAAGATCCATGCGCTGCTCGCCGGAGGGGACGTAGGTCTTGTCGATGTTGGCGGTGACGTCGAGGTCGGCGGTGCAGGCGACCTCCTCGGCGGGCTTTTCGCCGCGCTCTTCGAGGACGGCCTCCTCCAGCAGCTTCAGATACATATCGTAGCCGACCGAGACCATGTGGCCCGACTGCGCAGCGCCGAGCAGATTGCCCGCGCCGCGGATCTCAAGGTCGCGCATGGCGATCTTGAAGCCCGAGCCGAACTCCGCGAAATCGCGGATGGCATTGAGGCGCTTTTCCGCGACCTCGGTGAGCACCTTGCCCCGCCGGAAGGTCAGGTAGGCAAACGCGTGGCGGCTCGACCGTCCGACGCGCCCGCGGATCTGGTGAAGCTGCGCAAGGCCGAGCTTGTCGGCGTCCTCTATGATGAGAGTGTTGACGTTTGAAATGTCAATACCCGTCTCGATGATCGTCGTGCAGACGAGAATTTGCAGCTCGCCGTCGGCCATGCGCTGCATGACCTCGCTCAGCTCCTCCTCGCTCATTTTGCCGTGGGCGATGCCGATCTGGGCGTCGGGCAGGGCTTTTTTGATGCGCGCGGCGCACTGGGCGATGGATTCGACGCGGTTGTGCAGGTAGTAGACCTGCCCGCCGCGCTCGATCTCCCGGCGCATCGCGTCGATGAGCACCGGCTCGGCGTATTCCAGCACGAAGGTCTGCACGGGGTAGCGGTCGTGGGGCGGTTCCTCGATGGTCGACATATCCCGCAGGCCGGACAGCGCCATGTTCAGCGTGCGCGGGATGGGCGTGGCCGAGAGCGTCAGCACGTCGACGCCGCGTGACAGCTCTTTTAATTTCTCCTTATGCGTCACGCCAAAGCGCTGCTCCTCGTCGACGATCAGCAAGCCGAGATCCTTGAACTGCACGTCCTTTTGCAGCAGCTTGTGCGTGCCGATGATGAGGTCGAGGGTGCCGGCGCGGAGGTCGGCTAAATTTTTGCGGTTCTGGGCGGGCGTGCAGAAGCGCGAGAGCACGCCGATGTGCACGGGGAAGCCCCGGAAGCGGTTGACCGCCGTCGTGTAATGCTGCTGCGCGAGGACGGTCGTCGGCACTAAAATCGCCACCTGCTTGCCGTCTAAGATTGCTTTCATCGCCGCGCGGAGGGCGACCTCGGTCTTGCCGAAGCCGACGTCGCCGCACAGCAGGCGGTCCATCGGCTGGGGCGCTTCCATGTCGCGCTTGATCTCGTCGATGGAGCGGAGCTGGTCGTCCGTCTCGGCGTAGGGGAAATTCTGCTCGAATTCCGCCTGCCACGGCGTGTCGGCGGCGAAGGCGAAGCCGGGCAGGCGCTTGCGCTCGGCGTAGAGCTTGATGAGCCCCTCCGCCATGTCCTTGACGGCGGCCTTGGCGCGCGCCTTGGTCTTCTGCCACTGGTCGCCGCCGAGGCGGTTGAGCTTGACGGGCGTGTCCTCGCCCGCGCCGATGTATTTGCCGATCAGGTCGAGCTGCGTCGCCGGGACGTAGAGCACGTCCGTGCCCTGATAGGCGATCTTGACGTAGTCCTTGACCGCGCCGTCGATCTTCATCTGCTCCATGCCGACGTAGCGGCCGATGCCGTGATACTCGTGCACGACGAGATCGCCCGGCGAGAGGTCGGCGAAGGAGTCCAATTTTTGGCGGTTTGACGCTTTTTGACGGGTTTTGCGCGGTTTTTGAGCGGTTTGTGCAAGGAGCTGACCCTCCGAAAGAACGGCGAAGCGCAGGTCGGGGTACTCCATGCCGAAGGGCAGCGCCCCGTCGGTGAGCAGGATCTGTCCGCCGCGCGGCAGGGACGTCAGCGGGAAGGCGAGGAAGGCGGACAGGCCCTGCTCACGCAGGAGCTTCGCCAGGATCTCGCCGCGACGGCGGTTGCCGCACAGCACGAGGGAGGCGTATTCGTTTTTCTGGTAGAATTTCAGGTCGGTCGCCGCCGCCTCAAGGTTGCCGCCGTAGGACGGGAGCTGCTTGGCGGTGATGCTGACCAGCTCCGCAGGCTGCAAAGACTGCGGGTAGGACGCGGCGAGGAAGGAGTCGAGAAAGACCGCCGCGCGGCCCGCGACGCGGCCGCACACGGCCTCCCAATCGGCGGAAAATTCGCACAGCTCGCCGTACAGAATGCCCGATTCCAGCAGGCTGTCGAGCATCATGCCCTGTTCCTCGATGCAGCGCTCGGCGGCACGGCGCAGGTTGCCGTGGTCGCAGAAGAAGACCAGCGCGTCGGCGGGGATGTAGTCGGCGGCGCAGGTGAATTCGGGGTAGATGAGCGCCATGTAGCGGTCGGCGGCGGAGAGGGTCGCGCCGCTGCGCAGGCTGTCCTCGTCCGCGGCGAGGGTGCGCAGGAGCGCCTCATTGGGCGTCCGGCGGCGGCGCAGCCGTGCCTGCAGGGCGGAAAGGTCGTCCGCCAGACCCGTCACGCCCTCCGGATGCAGCCCGGCGAGGGTCTCCGCGACGGGCAGGAGAACGGCTTCGTCCGCGTTTTCCACACGGCGCTGGGTCACGGGGTCGAAATAGCCCATCGCGTCGATCTCGTCGCCGAAAAATTCGACGCGGACGGGGCGCTCGGCGGCGGGCGAAAAGACATCTAAAATGCCGCCGCGCACGGAAAACTGTCCCACGCCCTCGACGAGGGTGCCGCGGGCGTAGCCGGCCTGCGTCAGCCGGGCGCTCAGGTCTTCGATCGCGATCTGCGCACCGGGGCGCAGCGTGAGCGCGGCGGAAAAGAGGACGCTTTTCGGCATCGTCCGCAGGGCGAGGGCCTCGAACGTCGTCAGAACGAGGCGCTCCCTACCCTGCGCGAGGCCGTAAAGGAGGCGCAGGCGCTGGTGCTCCCAGCCGCGCGAGATGGCGGAGGCGTTGTGAAATGTCAGGTCACGCGACGGCAAAATCGGCGCCTCGACGCCTAAAAAGGCCGAAAGCTCGGCCTGCGTCCGGCGCGTGGCCATCTCGTCCTGGCACACGAGGACGGCGGGCCGTCCGGTGTCGTGCAGCAGCGAGGCGATCAGGTGCGAGCGGTTGATCTGCGCCGCGCCGGAGACGCCCGCCGCGCGGTTTTTTTCCACGCACGCGAGCAGCCGCCGGTAATCCGGCAAGCCGCGCAGCAGGTTGAGAAGCTGTTCCATAAGACCTCCGAAACAAGTCAAAATCAGGGAAAATTGTATGTAGTGAACAGGGAACAGGGAAAAGTGAATAGTGAATAGGTATCGTAGCTGCTCCGTAGGGCGCGACCACCGGGCGCGCCGCGTGCAGGCACTTTCAATAGAACCCGTAGGGGACGCCGTCCCCGGCGTCCCGCGTGCAGGAACTTCCGTTTAGACTAAGGGCTAAGGACTAAGGGTGAATGGCTGTGGTGTTCGCTGGCGCGAACGGATTTTGAATTGAGATTGCCACGACCAGTGTGCGCACTGGTCGTGGCAATGACAGGAACGGCCACCCTGTTTGTCATTGCGAGGAGCGCCGACGTGGCAATCCGGGAACTACCAAATTCGCACAAATTTGCTCATCTGCACCGTCTGCCGCTTCGCGGTCGGTGGAGGCATGCCTCCACCCTACAGCCGTCTAT
>CAZVSJ010000104.1:0-3937 GCA_964629755.1 uncultured Oscillospiraceae bacterium
TTATCTCTGCACTCTGCCGGAGGCGTCGCCGCCGGCGAGTTTTTCGACGTCGGCCACGCCCACGCGGTTGAAGTCGCCAATGATCGAGTGCTTCAGGCAGCTCGCCGCGACCGCGAATTCCAGCGCCGCCTGCTTGTCCTCGTAGTGGTTCAGGCCGTAGAGCAGGCCGCCGGCAAAGCTGTCGCCGCCGCCTACGCGGTCAATGATGTCGCGGATCTCGTACTTCTTCGAGACGTAGAAATGCTCTCTGTCGTTCAGGCACGCCGCCCAGCCGTTCCAGTCCGCGCTGTGGCTCTCGCGCAGCGTGATCGCGATCAGCTTCATATCGGGATACTGTTCCAGCACCTTGTCGCCCAGCTTGCGGTACTTCTCGCGGTCCAGCTCGCCCGACGCGACATCCACGTCCACCGTGATGCCCAGCGATTTCTGCACGTCCTCCTCGTTGGCGATCGCCACGTCGACGTACTTTGCCAGCTCGCGCATGACCTCGGCAGCCGCCTTGCCGTATTTCCACAGGTTCTTGCGGTAGTTCAGGTCGCACGAGACCGTGATGCCGCGCTTTTTCGCTTCCTTTACGGATTCCAGCGAAAGCTCCATCGCGCTTTCCGAGATCGCGGGCGTGATGCCCGTGATGTGGAACCAGTCCACGCCCTCAAACGCCTTGTCCCAGTCGATGTCGCCCGGCTTTGCCAAAGCGATGGCCGAGTTGGCGCGGTCATAGATGACCTTGCTCGGAAGCTGGTTCGCGCCGGCCTCCAGGAAGTAGATGCCCATGCGGCCTTCCCCGCGCACGACGCGCTTCGTGTCCACGCCGAAGCGGCGCAGCTCGCGGATGCACTCGTCACCCAGCGCGTTTTTCGGCAGCACCGTCAGGTACGCCGCGTCCTCGCCGAAGTTGGCCAGCGACACCGCCACATTCGCCTCGCCGCCGCCGAACGTCGCTTCCATCATATTGCTCTGGAAGAAGCGCTCGTGACCCGGCGCGCGCAGGCGCAGCATGATCTCACCAAAGGTTAAATATTTCATGGTTATCTCCTCACTTTTGCAGCAGATGCACGGCAAAGCCGCCAAATTCCTTGTGCAGATAGACCGCGATCATCTTTTCGCCCTTGTATTTCGCCGTCTCCTCATCGACCGTGTAGCCGCGCTTTGCAAGCTCCGCCACCGCAGCGCCGATGTGGTTCGTGCGGATGGCGATGTGGCCGTTCGTGCCGAGGTACGGCGTCTTCATCACCTCGATGGCGGAGGTGGAGAAATTCGAGCTGTTGCCCAGCTTCGTCTCGAAGCCGAACGCGTCCTTCAAAAGGCCGCACACTGCCTCGGACGCCTCCGCGTCCGCGCAGTTGATGCCGATATGCGCCACCTCAAAGCCCAGCACGGCGCGTCTTGCCTCCGCGCACAGGGCGGTGATTTTCTCAAAATTGCCCGCCGCGATGTCCGCCTTCGGGCAAACCCAGCTTCCGCCGACCGCGTGGATGAACGGCGCGGTCAGGTACTCTGCCAGATTCTGCGCATTCACGCCGCCCGTCGGGATGAACTTGATCCCGCCGAAGGGGCCGGACAGCGCCTTCATCGCGCCGAGGCCGCCGTAGACGTTCGCGGGGAAGAACTTGACGACCTTCAGGCCAAGCGACATGGCCTGCATGATCTCCGTCGGAGTGACGCAGCCCGGCGTCACGGCAACGCCGTTCTCGACGCACCATGCCACGACCTCGCGGTCAAAGCCCGGCGCGACGATGAACTTCGCGCCTGCGGCGACGGCAGTCTTGCACTGCTCCAGCGTGATGACCGTGCCGGCGCCGACCAGCATATCCGGGCACTGCTCGCTCACGGCGGCGATGGCGTCTCTGGCCGCCGCGGTGCGGAAGGTGATCTCCATCACGTCGATGCCGCCGGCGAGCATGGCCTGCGCGGTCGGCACGGCGTCCTTTGCGTTCTCGATCACGACCACCGGCACGACGCCGGCGTTGGAAAGACGGGTCAGAATATCCATGCTTTTGCCTCCTTATTCCTCAACGGGGAGGGCGAT
The DNA here is from genome assembly GCA_964629755.1 of uncultured Oscillospiraceae bacterium. GTDB lineage: Bacteria > Bacillota > Clostridia > Oscillospirales > Oscillospiraceae > JAZOXB01. Next base: position 2,030 of record CAZVSJ010000104.1, read on the forward strand.
GCCGCTCTCCTGCGCAAGGCCGCGCAGGGACGCCTCGACGTCGGCGGGCAGGTCAAAGCCCTCGGCGTCGACCTTGGCGTGCTTGCCCCATTCGATCTCGCCCGGCGTGAAGATGCGCTCCGAGCCCTTGGCCTTGGGTGCGCTGCGCAGGGCGTCAGCCATATCCTCGACCCGGTCGGACACCTTCTCTTCGCCCAGGAAGAGCTTCGGGTTAATGGCGATGAACGTATGGCAGACGTTGTTCGGCTTTTCCAGCTCGAAGCACCACGAGACGATCTCGCCGCCCATCGAGGTGCAGCCGCCGGACAGGATGCCGGTCAGCAGCTCGACCAGCACCGCAAGGCCGTAGCCCTTATGCGCTGCCATGGGCTGCATGGCGCCCTCCTCCGGGTAGTGGCTCGGATCGGTGGTGGGCAGGCCGTCCTTGTCGACGATCCACGTCGGCGGGATCTGCTTGCCGTCCTTGCGCGCCTGCACGACCTTCAGGGAGGCGACGTTGCTCATTGCGATATCCAGGAACACGCTCGGCGTGGTGTTGGCGGGCGCGGCATAGGCGAAGGGGTTATTGCCCAGCAGCATTCCTCTTGCGCCGGGGGCGGTCATGTTCGGGTCGACGTTCGACATACTCAGGCCGATCATGCCCTTGCGCGCGGCGATGTTGGCGTAATAGCCGGCGGCACCGAAGTGGGTGCTGTTCTTCACCGTGACGATGGCGATGCCCGCCGTCTCTGCCTTGGCGCAGGCCAGCTCCATCGCCTGCACGGACGGGATCATGCCCAGCGTGTTGTGCGCGTCGATGGCGGCGAAAGCAGGGCCTTCCGCCACGATCTCCGGCTCGCCGTGGATGTCCATGCCGCCCACGCGGAACTTACGGATGTAATTGTGCAGGTTCTTCGTGCCGTGGCTGTTCGTGCCGCAGGCGTCGGTCTCGGCCAGCACCTCCGCCACAGTCGCGGCATATTCTTCCTTCATGCCCTCGCGCACGAGGTTTTCCTTACAGAAGCTCTTCAGATTTTCCAGCTTGATCTTTGCCATTTCGTGTTCTCCTTATCTCATGCTGATTTTTATCTGCTTAAATTAGATTCCCCAGAAGGCCGAGAAGCCGCCGTCGACGGGGATGACCGCGCCGTTGACGAAGGACGCCGCCTCGGAGCACAGCCAGATCACGGGTCCGGCCATCTCCTCCGGCTCGCCGTAGCGGCCCATGGGCGTCTTGTTCAGCACGCGCTGGCCGCGGTCGGTCGGCGTGCCGTCCTCCTTCTGCATCAGGAAGCGGTTCTGCGTCGTCAGCAGGAAGCCAGGCGCAATGGCGTTGACGCGGATGTTCTTGCTGTAGTTCTGGTTGAAGTGCGTTGCCATCCACTCGGTGAAGTTCGCCACCGCAGCCTTTGCGCCGCAGTAGGCCACCGTGTTCGTCAGCGGATGATACGTCGCCATCGAGGCGATGTTGATGACGTTGCCGGTGCCCTGCTTTGCCAGCAGCTCGCCGAAGACCATCGTCGTCAGCACCGCGCCGGTCACGTTCAGGTCAAAGACCCACTTAAACGCGTCCACGTTCAGGTGGAAGAAGTCCAGCTCCGGCGAGACGGTCGCCTCCTTCTTGTTGCCGCCCGCGCCGTTGATGAGGATGTCCACCCGGCCGAAGCGCTCGAGCACAGCATCGCGTGCCTGCTCCAGGCTCTCGCGGTCGAGGACGTTTGCCTTGACGGCGACGGCCTCGCCGCCGGCGGCGTTGATCTCGTCGGCGATCTTCTGCGCGTTTTCCACGAACAGATCCAGAAGCGCCACCTTGACGCCCTTCTTCGCCATCTCCTTCGCCATCACGCCGCAGATGATGCCACCCGCACCCGTGATAACGGCCACCTGACCGGATATATCAAAGTTCACTTCGTACATGGTTTTGCCTCC
>CAZVSJ010000105.1:0-3771 GCA_964629755.1 uncultured Oscillospiraceae bacterium
TCACAGGATCAGTTTTCGTAGAAGACCTTCATGCCCTTATAGGTCATATAGGTGTCGAGCTTGGAGACCAGCTCCATCGGCGCGTGCATGGACAAAACGGGAACGCCCGCGTCCACGGTCTCGATGTTGCGGTTTGCCATATAGCAGGCGACCGTGCCGCCGCCGCCCTGGTCGACCTTGCCCAGCTCGCCGGTCTGCCAGATGACGTCGTTGTCGGCGAACAGGCGGCGGACATAGCCCATGACCTCGGCTGCCGCGTCGGACGAGCCGCCCTTGCCGCGCGAGCCGGTGTACTTGAAGATGCCCGTGCCGTAGTTCAGGCGGGTGTTGTTGCCCTTGTCACAGGTCTCGGCGTAGAGGGGATCGAAGGCGTTGCTGACGTCCGCGGAGAGGCAGAAGGAGCCTTCAAAGCAGCGGCGCAGGCTGGCACCGGTGGCGTCGCAGAGGTCGCCCATAAACGCCTCAAAATACTCGCTCTGCATACCGCTGATGCCGACCGAGCCGATCTCCTCCTTGTCGGCAAGGACGCAGACGGCGGTCTTTTTCGGCGTGCCGAGGGTGAGCAGCGGCTTGAACGCGGCGAAGGCGCAGACGCGGTCGTCATGGCCGTAGGCGGCGATCAGACTGCGGTCGAAGCCGACCTCTCTTGCGCGGCCTGCGGGCACCATCGTCAGCTCAGCCGAGAGGAAGTCCTCCTCGGTGATGCCGTACTTCTCGTGCAGCAGGCACAGGATCGCAAACTTGACGCGGTCGCTGCCCTCGTCGTCCTTTAAGGGACGGCTGCCCAGCAGAACGCGCAGGTGTTCGCCCGTCACGGCCTCTGCCATCGGCTTTTTCATCTGGTCGGCGGAGAGGTGGATGAGAAGGTCGGTCACGCAGAAGATGGGGTCGTTCTCATCCTCACCGACCGTGACCTTGACGACGGAGCCGTCCTTCTTCGCCACGACGCCGTGCAGCGCCAGCGGCGTGGTCGTCCACTGGTACTTCTTAACGCCGCCGTAGTAGTGGGTCTTGAAGAACGCCATCTCGCTGTCTTCGTACATGGGGTTCGGCTTGAGGTCAAGACGCGGCGAGTCGACGTGCGCGGCGCAGATGTGCGTGCCGTTGTCGAGCGGCTCCGTGCCGACGACGGCGAAGATCACGCACTTGCCGTGCCCGTTGCCGTAGACGCGGTCGCCGGGCTTGAGCTGCATACCGGGGACGAGGGGCTTGAAGCCGTGCTTCTCCGCCTCCGCGATCGTCCAGTCGACGGCCTCGCGCTCGATCTTGCAGGTGCTGATGAAGTCCATGTACTCCTTGCAGTACGGCTCCATCGCGGCAAGGTCGGCGTCGGAGATGCGGTCATAGCCGTTCTTCGGCGCGGAGAGCAGCTCCTTGCGCAGCGCTTCGTATTTCTTTTCTTCCATGGTATCAAAAACTCCTTTCAGAAATTGCTTACATTGTTGTGAGAATGCCTCGGCGGTGCCGCTGTTCTCCAGCGTCACCTGCGCGAGAGCGGAGAATTCCGCGTCGGACTTCTGCGCGTCGAGGCGGCGCTCGGCGTAGTCACGGGAGATGCCCTCGCGCAGCATCAGGCGTTCGATGCGATTTTCTCTCGGCGCGGTCACGGCGACGGTCACGTCGCACAGTGCCGCCAAGCCGCTTTCAAACAGGGCGATGGCATCCACGGCGGCAAAGGGCGCGTCAGACTGCGCGAGCAGACGCCGAACCTCACGGCAGACGACGCCGTGCGTGATCTCGTTGAGGGCGCGCAGGGCGTTTTCGTCCGCAAAGACCAAATTTCCCAAGCGCTTTCGTTGCAAAACGCCGTCTTGTACCGCGCCGGGAAAGCGCGCTTCGATGTCCGCCAGCAACCCGGTGTCGGTCTGAAGCAGGCGATGGTACAGCGCGTCGCAGTCGATGCACAGGGCACCCATCGCCTCGGCCTCGTGCAAAAGTGTCGTTTTTCCGCTGCCCGTGCCGCCTGTAATGCCGAGAATTTTCATGCCTCGTCCTCCGCGTTCACGGTGCGGAAGGCGGCAGCCTTTTTCAGACGGTTGCCGACTGCGTAGGCGACGCCGCCGCCGTCGGGGCAGCGGGCGTAGATGGTCTTGATCTCCGGCGTGTCCAGGTCGCGCAGGGCGGCGAACAGTCCCGCCGACAGGCTCAGCGCGTCGTCGCGGCTGCCGTAGGCGGTCGGGTTGCAGCCGTTATAAAGCGGCAATTCCTCCCTGAAGCAGAGCACGGCGTCGCCGGGCTGAAAACGCCTGCGGATATAGCGCGCGGCGGCCTCGCTGCTGCCCGTGATGATATAGACCTCAGCAGAGGGCGCATAGTGCTTGTACTTCATGCCGGGTGCGCGGACGACGGCGTCGTTTGCGATCTGCCCCAGAACGGCGCGGTCAATGTCGAGCTCGCCCAGAAGGGCCGTGAGCTGTTCAGGCGTGACGCCGCCCGGACGCAGCAGGCGCGGCCGCGCGCCCGTCAGATCGACGATGGTCGATTCCACGCCGACCTCACAAGCGCCGCCGTCCAAAATTGCCTCAATGCGCCCATCCATATCGTGCAGGACGTGGGCGGCGGTGGTGGTCGAGGGCTTGCCGGAGCGGTTGGCCGACGGCGCGGCGATGGGCACGCCAGCAAGGGCGATCAGCCGGCGCGTCGCCTCGGTTCTCGGGCAGCGCACCGCGACGGTGTCCAGCCCGGCGGTCGTGCGCTTGGGCACGAGGTCGCGCACAGGCAGAACCATCGTCAGTGGCCCCGGCCAGAAATGCTTCGCCAACAGCCACGCCTGCGGCGGGATGTCGTGGCAGATCGTCTCCATCTGCTGAGGCTCCGCGATATGCAGGATCAGGGGATTGTCCTGCGGGCGGCCCTTGGCCTCAAAGATCCGCGCGACGGCGGCCTCGTCCAAGCCGTTCGCGCCGAGACCGTAGACCGTCTCGGTCGGGATGGCGACGAGCTTGCCCTCCTTCAAAAGCTGCGCGGCGAGCTGAATATCTTCCTCTTTTTCGGTGCTTAACAGCAGGGTTTTCATCTGTTTTCACTGCTTTCACGGAGTTTTTCTGCCTGATCGGCGGCGATCAGCGCGCCGATGATCTCGTCGAGATCGCCATTCATGACGGAGTCGATTTTATAAAGCGTCAGCCCAATGCGGTGGTCGGTCACGCGGCTCTGCGGGAAATTGTAGGTGCGGATCTTCTCGTTGCGCATACCGCTGCCGACCTGACTGCGCCGCTGGCCGGAGTATTCCGACTCGATGCGCTCCTGCTCCATCTGATAGAGCTTCGACGAGAGCATCATCATGCACTTTTCGCGGTTCTGGAACTGGCTGCGCTCCTCCTGACAGGCCACGACGATGCCCGTCGGCTTGTGGATCAGGCGCACCGCCGAGGACGTTTTGTTGATGTGCTGGCCGCCTGCGCCGGAGGAGCGGTAGACCTGCATCTCGATGTCCTCCGGGCGGATGTCAACGTCAGCCTCCTCCATTTCGGGCAGGACGGCGACGGTTGCCGTCGAGGTGTGGACACGTCCGCCGGATTCCGTCTCCGGCACGCGCTGCACGCGGTGCACGCCCGACTCAAATTTCAGCCGCGAATACGCGCCCGTGCCGCGGATCTCAAAATCGGCCTCCTTCACGCCGCCCAGCTCCGTCTCGCTGTAGTTGAGCAGCTCGACAGACCAGCCCTTCGACGCGGCGTAGAGGTTGTACATCCGGAACAGGCTGTGGGCAAACAGGGCGCTTTCCTCGCCGCCGACGCCGCCGCGGATCTCCATGATGACGCTCTTGTC
>CAZVSJ010000106.1:0-3728 GCA_964629755.1 uncultured Oscillospiraceae bacterium
CACACACGAAAGGAGGCGGCGGTATGCGGACGCTGCGGCGGGCATTGACGGCGCTTTTGGTGCTGGCGGCGCTGATCGCGTTTTTCTACTGGCAAAACTGTTCCATCCAGACCGAGCAGGTCGAAGTCGCCCTGTCCACCCTCCCGCCGCAATTCGACGGCCTGCGCGTGGTGGAGATCGCCGACCTGCACGGCCGGCAATTCGGCACGGACAACGCCGCCCTGCTGCGCGCCGTAAAAAGCGCCGAGCCAGACCTCATCTGCATCGACGGCGACCTCTTTGACGAAAATACCGACCTTGCCATGCTCCCGCCGCTGCTGCGCGGCCTCGTCGCCATCGCGCCGACCTTCTATGCCACGGGCAACCACGAATTTCAGGTCGCGCGGCGCGAGGAGATGTTCGATCTCATGGAGCGCCTCGGCGTGTGCGTCCTGCGCGACGACTACACGGTCATGTCGCGTGACGGCGCGTCCATCGTCATCGCGGGCGTGGACGATCCGTGCGGCCCGTTGGAGCGCAGGACGCCCGCCGAGCTCATCGCGCAGATCCGCGCCGAGGTCGGGCAGGACGCCTTCATCCTCCTGCTCGCCCACCGCAACGACCCGCCGGCGCAGTGGGCGGCGCTGGGCGTGCCGCTCGTGCTGGCGGGGCACTGCCACGGCGGTGTGGTGCGCCTGCCGCTGGCCGGCGGCGTCTTTGGCACGGAGCGGACGCTTTTCCCCGCCTACGACGCGGGGCTGTACCGTGAAGGCGAAACGGCGCTCTACGTCAGCCGCGGCATGGGCTACAGCCGGGTGCATTTTCGCCTGTTCAACCGGCCGCATCTGCCCGTGCTCATCCTGCGGTGCGGGGAAACGTAAACAAATCGTAAATTCTATGAAATTTCGCTTGTAAAATCGCGCCGCGGCATTATAATGACCATAGGTGATCTTTATGTTCAGAAGAATCGGCGACTCGTTTCGCCGCTTTATGTACGGGCGCTACGGCTCCGACGAGCTGAATCTCGCCCTTTTGATCCTTGCCGTGACGCTGAGCCTGATCAACACGCTCCTGTCGATCTTCCTGCGGAATTTCAGCGCGTACATCTATGTGATCTATCCGCTGCTGCACGCGCTGGTGTTCGTCCTGCTGGGGCTGAACCTCGCCCGCACCTTCTCGCGCAGCATCGCCAAGCGCCAGCAGGAAAACAAACGCTTCCTGCGCCTCAAAACGCGCCTGACTGACCGGCACAACCGCTATTTCCGCTGCCCCCGCTGCTCGCAGACCGTCCGCGTGCCGCGCCACCGCGGCAAGATCAGCATCCGCTGCCCCAAATGCGGCGAACGCTTCGTCAAGAAAACGTAAAAACCAAGGCCATCCCACCGGGACGGCCTTGGTTTTTTATTCTGTAGGGATGGGGCATACTCCATCCTTACGCTCACTCCTGCCCGGTGGTCGATTCCGGCGAGATCGTCCCGTCCGGGTCATCCGGCGGCTCGGCGGTTTCCTCCGGCGGCAGGAACACATTGTCGGGCGGCAGGTTGTCGCCGAACAGCGTGCGCCAGTAGTCCTGCTCCAGCACCCACTGCGAGACGAGGAACTTGTCCGCCACGACGCTGTTATAATAATCGATTTCCTCCTGCGTCAAAACCCTGTCCGTAAAGGACGTCAGCTCCTCCGTGATCGTGTAATACGACGCCTCGTCCGTCATCCAGCTCCGATCGGAGAAGATGAGCAGCGGCGGCGCGTCGGAGAAGACATCGCGCCCCATGTACAGCCGCGAATCGAATTGCAGCCCGAACAGGTTCGACAGCGTGGGCAAAATGTCGAGGGAACAGCAGAGCTTGTCGACCGTCTCGGGCTTCCGCCCCTCCTTGTAGATGATGAAGGCGTTGCGGTAGATCTCAAAATGCGGGTCCAGCTCATGCCCGGCCAGCTCGCTCTGTTCGTCGAGCGACAGGCCATAGGGATAGTGGTCGGCGGTGAGGACGATGACCGTGCTGCGCAGGACGCCGGCCTCCTTCAGCCGCGTCAGCAGCAGCTCCAGCGCCCGGTCCAGCTCGATCTGGCAGGCCAGATACGCCCGCACGCCCTCGCTGTAGGGCAGATCCTCCACCAGAGCGCGGTTTTTCGCGGCGATGGCGTTGTCGTTTTCGTCGAAGGAATAGCGCAGATGTCCGGAAACCGTCATGTAATACACATGAAACGGCGTGTTTTCGACGAAATCCGCCGTCGTCGCGTCGATCATCTCGACGTCGGACTCCGGCCACTGGTCGGTAATCTCCAGCCCGTTGCCCACCGCCTTAAAGTCGTAGCCGAGGTTGGGGTGCGACCTGTCGCGGCGGTAGTAGGTGTAGGAGTGGTCGTGGAAGGCGTAGGCGCTGTAGCCCTCGCGCTTGAGCTGCTGCGCCAGCGTCAGCGGCATCGCGTTGTCCGCCGAGTCCTTGAAGCTCCAGGTGCCGGACTTCGGAATCGTGCCCGTCAGGTTGACATATTCGCCGTCCGAGGTGGAAACGCCCCAATACGGCGTGTAAAAGTTCGTAAAATTGATGCCGCCGGTCTGCAGGCGGTAGAGCGTCGGCGTCAGCATCGGGTCGATCGCCAGCGGCGAAAAGCCCTCGGCCGTGATGAAAATGAGGTTGCAGCCGCGGAAAATGCCCGTGTGGTTGTTCTTCTTGGTCGGCTCCTGCTCCCCGAAATAGGTGTGCAGGCGGCTGACCGTCTCGTTTTCCTCCCCGGCGGCAAGGCCGTCAAAGTCGATGTCGAGGACGTTGTAGCGGCGCGGGCTGTAATGCACCGCCTCGGTCGGCTCCGTCGGCTCGGACAGCTCGCCCGTCGGCTCCTCCCCGCTCTGCGAGGGCAGCTCGGTCGGCTCGGTCGGTTCGCTCGACGGCTCGGGCATGACCAGCTCTCCGCCGTCAAAGCCGACCAGCAACCGCTGCACGTCGAGGCGGAAGGCCGTCAGCAAGCCGAGCTGCAGCGCGCCCTTGGACAGGTCGTTCGTGTCGTGATACAGGTCATGCGGCGACATCGGCGCGCGGCCGAACAGCGGCAGCGCCAGCACGATCGCAATATGTAACGCGACCGCGACCGCCAGCAGGCACGCTCTGCGCCAGACCTGCCGCACACGCGGCACGGCGAACACGCGGCCATAGACGCACAGCAGCACGGCAGGCAGCACGATGGCCAGCAGACCGGGCAGGCGCACCCACATCGCGTGCAGGATCACGCGCCAGAATTCCAGCACCTGACCGCCGTTTCCCATCGAGTAGGCGGAATAGAAAAAGTGGAATTCGTAGTTATAAACGAGCTGCGAGGCGTAAAAAACGCACAGCACCCATGTAAAAATCAACTCCAGCACGCGGCAGACGCGCCGGGGGAACACGCTGCACAGGGTATAGAGCACGAGCGCCGCGACCACCGAGAACAGCGCCATCGGCACAAGGCCGATCGTAAAGAAGAACTGCGCCGAATAATAGCGCACGATCACCTCGCACCAGAGCAGATAGCCCCAGAAGAAGAGCAGCAGCCACTCACGGGCGCAGCTTTTCTGCCGGAAATCGCGCAGGGCGCCGCAGACACCCGCCGCGCACCGCCTGAGTTGGATCATTGCCGAAAGACTCCTTTCGCAACCGCCGATCAGCCGCAGTACTTGCGGTTTCATCGGCGCTTACCTTCCGCGTTAAAACGCAGATTAGGGAACCTCTGATTTAATTGCACTACCATAGAGGTTCGAAATATGGTATAAT
>CAZVSJ010000107.1:0-3654 GCA_964629755.1 uncultured Oscillospiraceae bacterium
GCGCTGTGCTGCGTTGGGCTGTATGCCTATCAGTATGTTTTTGACAAAATGAAGCAGGACGAGCAGTTTGCCGCGCTGCCCGATGAGGCGCTGAAGGTCGTGCAGATCAAGCCGGACGGCGAGATCGTGCGCGAGACGGAGCCGCTGGCTACGACGCTGCCCATCGAGCAGATCGAGGAAAGTCCCTATTACAAGGAGATCGAATGGGAGCCGATCGACTATCAGGCGCTGCCGGAGGAGGCGCAGGCGCTGCTGGATGCCGAGCCGCCCAAGGAGCCGAGCTATCTGCGCAAGGGCGCGGAGCAGGTGACCAACATCCTGCTGTTCGGTCTGGATGTGAGCGACGCCTCGGATAGCATCATCCTGCTGTCTGTTGACCGCGCACACCAGAAGATCAAGATGATCTCCCTCGCGCGCGACTCCTATCTGTGGATACCGGAGTTCGGCACCTACGCGAAGCTCGCCTATCCCTATCACTGGGGCGGTGCGCAGATGGCGGTCGGCACGGTGAATTACAATTTCCTGCTCGATGTGACGGATTACATTGCTGTGGATTTCGACCAGCTTGCCGAGCTTATCGACATGGTCGGCGGCGTGGAGGTCGAGCTGGACTGGGACGAGATCCGCTGCCTGCAAAGGCTGCAATCGGGCCTGACCTACGGCACGAACCGTCTGTGCGGTGAGGCTGCGGTGTATTATGCGCGCCTGCGCGAAAGCAGCGCCACGGACAACGAGATCAACCGCACCGGCCGCCAGCGTGAGGTGCTGACCTCGCTGCTCCAATCGGCCAAGCAGACGCGCATCGGCGATTTCCCGCGGCTGATCCGAAGCTGCCTCGGAATGTGCACGACCTCGCTCGACGCGCCGGAGCTGCTGGACATCGCGCTGGAGGTCGTGCAGGGGAACTACGCCATCGAATCCTATTCTCTGCTCGAATCGGTCGGCTATTGGGGCGGTATTTTCGGTGACGCGCAGTATTTCTACTGCGTTTACGACATCAACCGCGCGAGCGACTGGCTCTACCGCACGATCTACGAGGATCTCTACATCTCCAGCTACCCGGATTGAACAAACGTCCTGCCGCACGCCGCGGCAGGACGTTTTTGCGCAATGGAAACGGTCGACAAAAGCTGACAGCACGTCGGAGAATTTTCAGCCGAAAACCAGCACTGTTTCTGAATTTCAGGGGGAATCCCGGAGTTTTTACGCAGTAAAAGTGCGACCGGGTCGAAAAAGGACGAACGAAAACAATGGCGCGCGCCGCCCGCAGAGGCTACAATGGAAGTCGGGAGGCGACAACAATGGAAAAAAGCTATTTCGGTGCGCAGCACCTGCTGTGCGAAAACGGGGAGACGGCGGAGCTGCAATATTACATCCTGCGCGAGCCGCTCGGCGCTTATACGGGCTACGGCGCGGAGATCGTCATGCAGCGCCCGCGCAACAGGGAGAGCGCGTCGATGCGCCGCGTCACCACCTCGCGTGCGCGGATGGACGCGCTGCTGCACCTGCTGTGCGAAAACGGCGTCACGCCCTGCGCATTACGGGACGTTCTGGAGGATGAGATAAAAAAGGGGTAGACAACCGCCGCGGGATTTGGTAAAATAGTATATAACTATAGGTGAAAAGGAGACCAAGCGATGAAATGTCCGTATTGTGGCTATCAGGAGAGCAAGGTCGTGGATTCCCGCCACTCTGACGACGATACCAGCATCCGCCGCCGCAGAGAATGCCTTTCCTGCCAAAAACGCTTTACAACCTACGAGACGGTGGAGAGCCTGCCGATCGCCGTTGTCAAGAAGGACAACAGCCGCGAGCCCTTCGACCGCAACAAGATCCTGCGCGGTATGGTGCGCGCGTGTGAAAAGCGCCCGGTCAGCATGGCCGACCTCGAGGCCGCTGCCGCCGAGATCGAGCAGATCGTCCAGAATTCGCTCGAGCGCGAAATTCCCACCCAGCGCATCGGCGAGCTGGTCATGGAGCGCCTCAAGCCGCTCGACGAGGTCGCCTATGTGCGTTTTGCCTCGGTCTACCGCCAGTTCAAGGACATCAACAGCTTCATGCACGAGCTGAACAAGATTTTGGAAGAGAAATAAAATGAAAACTGCAATCGTGATCTTGTCCGTCGTTCTGGCAATCTTACTGGTCATTGCAGGCGTATTGTTCTTCAGCGACCGGGAGGCCGCGCCGGAAGTGCCGCCTGAGACGACGCAGCCGGTATCCACCACCGAACCGACGACCGAGCCGACCACGACCGAACCGCCTACGACCACCGAGCCGCCCATCGCCGCAATGCCCGCCGAAAGCGGGATCGTCCTGAGCGGCAGCGCGGTCGAGTGCTTCACCGTGGACGGCTGCGGCGACACGCTCTATATCCGCGCGGCGGATTTTGCCGCGGCGACCGGTCTGACGCTCGAAAGCGAGCAGCCGCTGCGCATCACGGGTCTGGATACCATAGAGAGCACCGACGACGGCATCCTTGCCAACGGCCGCCCCTTCGGCCAGGGCGCGACGTACCTCTATTCGCCGGAGGAGGGCGGGCTGCTGCCGCTTCTGGAGACGGCTGAGGCGCTGGGCTACCCGATGTGGACGGACGAGGAAAGCGGCGTGACCTACATCACGCCCGCCGCCCGTGCCTTTGAGCTGCCGGAGAACGTCAAGGTGCCCGTGCTGATGTACCACGCTGTCAGCGACAATATGTGGGGCATCAACGAGCTGTTTGTCAGCCCGTCGAGCATGGACGAGCAGCTTGCCTACCTTGTCGAAAACGGCTATGATGCGATCTGGTTCGAGGATCTGGCGCATATTGAGGACTATGACAAGCCCGTGATCCTGACTTTTGACGACGGCTACGACGACAACTATACGGAGCTTCTGCCGCTGCTGCAAAAGCACAACGTCAAGGCGACGGTGTTCGTCATCGGCAACGCCGCCGGAATGACGCATAAAATGACTGCTGAACAAATCCGCGAGATGGCGGATTCCGGCCTCGTGTCCATCCAGAGCCACGGCTACACCCACGACGACATGGACGTGATGGGCGAGGACACGCTGGAATTTGAGCTGGGCGAATCCAAGCGCGTCATCACGCGGCTCACGGGACGGATCCCCTACGTCCTGTGCTACCCGACGGGCAAGTACAGCGACCTGACGATGGAGGTCGGCGCACGGCACTACCTGTTCGGCATCAAGATGGTCGGCGGCCTGTATAATACCTCGGACGACCCCTTCCTGGTCAGCCGGTATTATATCTCGCGCTATACCGACCTTTCGACCTTTGCCGCCTATGTTTCCTCCGCAGGAACCGAATAAAGCCAAACCCGGGAGACGCCAGTCTCCCGGGTTTTCATTTGGTCAAAAAACGATAGTATTGTCATTGCGCTCCCGCAACGCGCCGTGGCAATCTCTGTTTGGGCTAAGGGCTAAGAGTGAATGGCTGAGGTGTGCGCTGATGCGCACATTATTCTTTTGTAGGGCGGGGACATGTCCCCGCCGGGGAACGACCAACGCCGCACAAATTTGTTCGTTTTCACGGTCTGCTGCTGTGCGGGCGGCACGCCCGGTGGCCGTGCCCTACGATCCGTCTATTGTGGTTGCTCCGAAGGGCGCGACCACTGGGCGCGCCGGTGCAGGAACTACCGACTGTGTATAAAATAG
>CAZVSJ010000108.1:0-3488 GCA_964629755.1 uncultured Oscillospiraceae bacterium
TGCCGCTTCGCGGAACGGATGGGGCATGCCCCATCCCTACAGCCGTCTATCGAAAATCGTCTGTAGGGCGGGGGCATGCCCCCGCCGGGGTACTACCAAATCCGCACATATTTGTTCGTCTGTTCTGTCTGCCGCTTCGCGGACGGCACGCCCAGTGGTCTGCGCAGCCGTTCGCGAGGAACGAGCGTTACGGATGCGGCGTACCCCTTGCGGGTGCGTGCCCTACGATCCGTCTATCGCAATTGCTTCGTAGGGCGCGTCGACCCGGCGCGCCGGTGCAGGAACTACCAAGCGCGTACAAACCTGTTCGTCTGTACCGTCTGCCGCTTCGCGGAACGGATGGGGCATGCCCCATCCCTACAGCCGTCTATCGAAAATCGTCTGTAGGGCGGGGGCATGCCCCCGCCGGGGTACTACCAAATCCGCACATATTTGTTCGTCTGTTCTGTCTGCCGCTTCGCGGACGGCACGCCCAGTGGCCGTGCCCTACGATCCGTCTATCGCAACCCCGCTGTAGGGCGCATACCCCTTGCGGGTGCGACCTCAGACAACGTTCATTCCTTCCTTTTCCCAACCAGCAGGCGGACGGTGCGCACCTGCAGGCCCTTCGGCAGGAGCGACAGCAAAAGCAGGCCGGGATTACGGTGGACGGAGTAAATATTGCGCGGGTGCTTCGCGTGGACGGCGCGGAAGACCCGTTTCGCCAGCTTTTCCGGCGGCAGCAGCTTGCCGGTGAAGCGGCGCATCAGCGTCTCGAACCGCTCGGCCTGCCCGCCAAAATAGCGGCTGCGCTCGGCCATGGCGTGCATGGACGGGATGCTGCCGCCGGCCAGCGGCGTGTTGAACGCGCCCGGCCGCACCGTAATGACGCGGTAACCGAGCAGCCCGGCCTCCTGCCGCAGCGCCTGCGCGTAGCAGTCGAGGGCGGTCTTCGTGGTGCTGTAGATGCTGTTGAACGGCAGGGGATCGAGCGGCGCGACCTCGCTCGTGATGATGACAAAGCGGCCTTTCTCGCGCAAAAGCGGGAAAAACGTCTTGTTCACGCGGATCGCACCGAGCAGATTGACGTCGAAGATGCGGCGTAGCCGCTCCTCGTCGACCTCCAAAAAGTTGTCGACGAAGATCATCCCCGCGAAATTGACGATGGCGTCGAGCCGCACGCCGTCCGCCTCCAGCCGCTGCGCCACGGCGCGGAGGCTTTTTTCGTCCGTAATGTCCGCTAAGAAGGGGATCAGCCCGTCGCCCGGCTGGGTCGGCTGCCGGTCGAGGGCGTAGACAGTGTCGCCGCGGCTTGCAAAACAGACGGCTGCGGCATGGCCGAGGCCGCTTGCCGCGCCGGTCAGCAGGATGTTCATTCCATGCCTCCAAAGGTGTAGGGTGTGAAATCGAAGGTGGCGAAGTAGTCCTTCGGCGTCTCTGCGCGGCGGATGAGGCGGAACGAGCCGTCCTCACACAGCAGCACCTCCGCCGAGCGGAGCTTGCCGTTGTAGTTGTAGCCCATCGAGTAGCCGTGCGCGCCCGTGTCGTGCAGGCAGACGAGGTCGCCGATGTCGATGCCCGGCAGGCTGCGGTCGATGGCGAATTTGTCGTTGTTCTCGCACAGGCCGCCCGTGACGTCGTAGACGTGGTCGAGAATGGCGTCCTCCTTGCCCAGCACGGTGATGTGGTGGTACGCGCCGTACATCGCCGGGCGCATGAGGTCGGCGGCGCAGGCATCGAGGCCGACGTAGGTCTTGTAGATGTGCTTCTGGTGCAGGACGGTCGAGATCAGGTGGCCGCAGGGCGCGAGCAGAAAGCGGCCCAGCTCCGCGAAGATCGCCACGTCGCCCATGCCCTCCGGCACGAGGATCTGCTGGTATTGCCGGCGGACGCCCTCGCCCACGGCGGCAATGTCACATTGCGGCTGCTCCGGGCGGTAGTCCACGCCGATGCCGCCGGAGAGGTTGACGAAGGCGATGTGCGCGCCCGTCGCGTTGCGCAGGCGCACGGCGAGGCGGAACAGATTCGCCGCCAGTTCGGGGTAGTATTCGTTGCCGACGGCGTTCGACGCCAGCAGCGCGTGGATGCCGAAATGCTTGACGCCGCGCTGCATCAGGCGGCGGAACACGCCCGCCATCTGGTCCTCGGTCATGCCGTATTTCGCGTCACGCGGCATATCCATGATGGTGTTGCCGCAGGAAAAGCTGCCGCCGGGGTTGTAGCGGCAGCAGACCGTCTCCGGGATGCCGCAATGCGTCTCCAAAAAATCGACGTAGCTCGCGTCGTCGAGGTTGATGTACGCGCCCATGTCGAACGCCTTTTGCATATCGCGCACGGGCGTGACGTTCGACGAGAACATGACCTCGCGGCCTGTGATGCCGCAGGCCTCGGCAAGCAGCAGCTCCGTGTAGGTCGCGCAGTCGCAGCCGCAGCCCTCCTCGCGCAGGATCGAGAGGATGTAGGGGTTCGGCGTCGCCTTGACCGCGAAATACTCCTTAAAGCCGGGATTCCACGCGAAGGCCTCGCGCAGAGCGCGGGCGTTGCGGCGGATGCCGGCCTCGTCGTAGAGGTGGAAGGGCGTCGGGATCTGCGCGGCGATCTCCCGCGCCTTTTCGAGCGTTACGAACGGTGTCTTTTTCATCTGTGTCGTCTCCGTTTTTCAAAAAATGCCCTGTGCGGCAGGCGCACAGGGCATAGCTGGTCTTCCGAAAACCGCCCACAGTTGCGCTCCATTCCGCACGGAATGACAGACCCATACATCTTCTGCATGGGGCCAGCGCACGCCGCCGGACAGCCGGACGCGCACTTCGGCGGCAGACCCTTTCACCCCGCGCGGCTGTCCGCCGCAGGAAGCGGGAATTACTCCTGTATGCCGCAACCTCAGCTATGGCTGCATATTCGCTTTTATTTTAGCACAGAAAGGCGGTTTGTCAAGGAAAAATCCGCCGTTTTCTGCCGGCTTTTCACCCGTTTTCGCCTCAAATCTCCATGATAACCGGCAGGATCATCGGGTTGCGCTTGGTGTTCTTGAAGAGGAACTGGCTCAGGTCGTTTTTGATCGTGGATTTGATGGTCGCCCAGTCGGAGATGTTGCGGCTGCGGCAGACGTCGAGCGAGCGCATGGCGATCATCTTCATCGCCTCCATCAGATCCTCGTTGTCCTTCATATAGACGAAGCCGCGCGTGATGATGTCCGGCCCGGACAGCACCGAGCCGTCCTCGCTGGAGAGGTTGACGCACACGACGATCATGCCGTCCTGCGCCAGATGCTTGCGGTCGCGCAGCACGACGCTGCCGACGTCACCGACGCCCGTGCCGTCGACGAGGATCTTGCCCGCGGGCACGGCGGTAGTCATTTTACAGGTCTTCGGCGTACATTCGATCACGCGGCCGATGTCGGAAATGAGGATATTTTTCGGATTCATGCCCATCTGGCGGGCGAGGGCGGCGTGCTTTTGCAGGTGGCGCTGCTCGCCGTGGACGGGGATGAAGAAGCGCGGCTTGGTCAG
>CAZVSJ010000109.1:0-3306 GCA_964629755.1 uncultured Oscillospiraceae bacterium
TAGCCCGCCCGCCCTAACGGACGAATGACCGCCAACGCCGTGCGGTAACGAACATCGGTTACGATCACAGGGCGCATAGCGGTCACTCCTTTGTGGTTTCGGTTTGCGGAATTATTCCGCGGAAATGAGATAGTAATAGACGGGCTGTCCGCCGTTGATGACGTTGACTTCAACCTCGGGACACTGCTCCTCGAAGATGGCGCAGGCGGCCTGCGCCTGCTCGGCGGTGATGTCCGCGCCGTAGTAGACGGTGACGAATTCGCGTTCTTCCTCGTGGACTTTTCCGGCGAGGCCGCGCAGAAGCTTGTCCAGGTCAGGGCTGCTGCCGAACAGGGCGCTGCCGTAGAGCGCCAGATATTCGCCCGCGTGGATGTCGTGGCCGTCAAAGTCGGAATCGCGCGCGGCGTAGGTGATCTGCATGGTCGTGACGTTCGCCATGGCGTCGGTCATCGTGTCGGTATTGGTCTGCTCGTCCGCGTCGGGGTCGAACATCAGCATGGCGGAGATGCCCTGCGGGATGGTCTTCGACGGCACGACGATGACCTTTTTCTCCGTCAGAGGGATGGTCTGCTCGGCGGCCATGATGATATTCTTGTTATTCGGGAAGACGTAGACAACCTCGGCGGGCGTAGCGTTGATCTTCTCCAAAATGTCCTGCGTCGAGGGGTTCATGGTCTGGCCGCCCTCAATGATGTTGTCGGCACCCAGCTCGCGGAAAACGTCGGCAAGGCCGGGGCCTGCGCAGACGGCGACCATGCCATAGTGCTTTTCGGGCGCTGCCACGGCGGGCTCCTGCTCCAGCTCCTGCTCGATTCTCTCCAGATCGTCGGTGCTGCGGGCGGCTCTGCCGGCGGCGAGATCGTCGTGCTGCATCTGCATATTCTCGATCTTCGCAAGCTCCAGCGTGCCGTATTTCTGCGCCTCGGTCAGGGCGTCGCCGGGGATGTTGGTGTGGACGTGGACCTTGAAGGCCTCGTCGTCCTCGCCGATGACGATGCTGTCGCCGATGGTGTCGAGGTAGGCGCGCAGCGGCGTCAGATCCACGTCCTCCTGCGCCTTGCGGACGATGAAGACGGTGTCAAAGGCAAAGGTGATCTCCTCGGTGTCAAATTCGGTGAAGTCTGCCTGCTCCCTGACGGCAGCGGCCTGCGCCGGGGCCTCGATCTCGGCGCCGCGCAGGACGGCGAGCATCGTCTCAAGCACATAGACCCAGCCCTTGCCGCCGGCGTCGACGACACCGGCCTTTTCCAGCACGGGGTTTTGGTGCACGGTCTCGGCCAGCGCAGCGTTTGCGCTCTGCGCGGCGACCTCGAGTACCGTCTCAAAGCAGGGATCGGTCTCGGCGGCGGCGATGGCATCGGTCGCGGAGACGCGGGCGACGGTCAGGATCGTGCCCTCGGCGGGCTTCATGACGGCCTTGTAGGCAGCCTCAACGCCGGAACCCAACGCAGCGGCAAGCTGCGCACCGTCGCACTCGTCCAGACCCTTCAGGCTCTTGGACAGGCCGCGGAACAGAAGCGACAGGATAACGCCGGAGTTGCCTCTGGCGCCGCGCAGCATGGCCGAGGCGGCGGTGTCGGCAACCTTGGTCAGCGACGGGGCGCTCAGCTTGCGCAGCGCGTCGGCTGCGGCGGAGAGCGTCATGCCCATGTTCGTGCCGGTGTCGCCGTCCGGCACGGGGAAGACATTCAATTCGTTGATCTGCTGCTTGTGCAGCTCGATCGCGGCAGAGGCACCGATCAGCATTTTCTGCAGCGCACTGCCGTTGATGGTATGATTCAATGTGTTCACCCGCCTCTCAGTCCAGCATCATGGAGTCGATGATCACATTGACCTCGCGCACCTCGGTATCGGTCTGCTTGGAGACCATATAACGCACCTCGGAGACGATGGACTGCCCGAGCGCGGGGATGTTCACGCCCTGGTCGATCATGATGTGCAGGTCGATCGAGAGCGTGCCGTCCTCGTTGGTCTTCACGAGCACGCCCTTGGCCATGGATTCGCGGCGCAGCAGATGCACCAGTCCGTCCGAGACGGAGCGGATGGCCATGCCCTTGACGCCGAAGCAGTTGGTGGCGGCGTTGCCGGCGATCTTGGTATAGACGGAGTTGCTGACAGCAATGCTGCCAAACTCATTTTCACGACGGATCATGCGTTAACCTCCTTAGATCATGCTGGCTTCCCAGCAGGCAGGCGCGGACAGACCCAGAAGCGCCGCCACGGTCGGCGCGACGTTGGCAAGGCCGTAGTGTCCCTCGCGGATGACGTACTTGTTGTCCGGATCGTAGATGATGAAGGGGACGGGGTTGAGGCTGTGCGCGGTGCGGACGGAGGTTTTACCCTTCTTCGTCTCGGTCATCTGGTCGGCGTTGCCGTGGTCGGCGGTGATGAGGACGGTGTAGCCGAGGCGGTCGGC
The DNA here is from genome assembly GCA_964629755.1 of uncultured Oscillospiraceae bacterium. Classification (GTDB taxonomy): domain Bacteria; phylum Bacillota; class Clostridia; order Oscillospirales; family Oscillospiraceae; genus JAZOXB01. Next base: position 2,417 of record CAZVSJ010000109.1, read on the forward strand.
GGCCTCAAGGATGCGCTTGACGCTTGCGTCGACGCACTCCATCGCCGTCACGACGGCCTCCATCACGCCGGTGTGGCCGACCATGTCGCCGTTGGGGAAGTTGCAGCGCAGGAATTCATATTTTTTCGACTCCATCGCCGCGATCATGCGGTCGGTGATCTCCTTGGACTTCATGGCAGGTGCCTGCTCGAAGGGGATGACGTCGGAGGGGATCTCCTCGTAGGTCTCCAGCGCTTCGCTGACCTTGCCGGAGCGGTTGCCGTTCCAGAAATAGGTGACGTGACCGTACTTCTGCGTCTCGGAGACGGCGTATTCACGGATGTTGTTGTCGCACAGCAGCTCCGTGAGGGTGTTTTTGATGACGGGCGGCTGGACGAGATAGTGCTCCGGGATCTTGAGGTCGCCGTCGTATTCGAGCATACCGGCAAATTTCACGCCCGTGTAGTCGCCGCGGTCGAACTTGTCAAAGTCCTTGCGGTCGAAGGCGAGGGAGATCTCCTGCGCGCGGTCGCCGCGGAAGTTGTAAAGCACGACGCTGTCGCCGTTGGCGATTTTTGCAACGGGTTCACCGTTTTCCGCAACGACGAAGGCGGGAAGATCCTGGTCGATGCAGCCAAGCTCGGCGCGGTAGGTCTCGATGGCCTCCTTTGCCGAGGCGAACTGACGACCGAGGCCGCGAACGTGGGTGTTCCAGCCGTTTTCGACCATCTTCCAGTTGGCCTCGTAGCGGTCCATGGTGATCTGCATTCTGCCGCCGCCGGAGGCGATGCGGTAGTCGCAGCCGTCCGTGCGCAGCTCAGCCAGAACGCCCTCAAGCTGGGCGACATAGTCCAGTGCGCTCGTCGCGGGGACGTCGCGGCCGTCGAGCAGGATGTGGCAGTAGACCTTTT
>CAZVSJ010000110.1:0-3035 GCA_964629755.1 uncultured Oscillospiraceae bacterium
GCGCCGGTGCAGGAACTATCAAATATGACTAAGGACTAAGGGCTAAGGGTGAATGACGGAGGTGTGCGCGTTGCGCACGGATTTTAATGGCGCGTCAGGGATGCCGCGCGCTACAGGTGTGCGCTGCGCGCACAAATTTTGAATTGAGATTGCCACGGGCGCAGAGCGCCCTCGCAATGACATATCGGGAACTTTTCCGACACACGAAAGGGCTGCCTCACTGTGCGAGGCAGCCCTTTTGATCATTCCCCGTCGATGCCGTAGTGCTCGGTGAGGTTTTTCTTCTTCGCGCGGATGCGCACGGTGTGCGCCGTGACCCACGCGTTCTCCAGCCCGTCGACCATCAGCGCGATGCCGACGACCGGGACATAGCGCATCAGCTCCGCCACCGACGCCGCCGCCGCGAAGCCGCCGAAGCCGCAAAGCACCAGCGCCGTGACGAACAGCGCCACCCAGCTCCGCATCCCGAAGCGCCGGGCGTCAAAGCTCATCTGCAGCTTGAGCAGCGCGTCGAGCACGACGTACACCGAGATGAGCAGCGGCAGCACCGCGAACACCCGCTCCGGCATCAGCACGATCAGAAGCGCCAGCAGCTCACAGAAAATGCCGATGGCGAAGTCGAACTGGAAGGCCAGACGGTACAGGTCGTTGGAAAAATAGCCGAAGAGCTTCGCGGCGCCCGTCAGCCCGAACAAAATGCCCAGCAGGATGCGCTGGCCGGTGGTCGATTCCAGATTGGGCACGACAAGCAGCAGCAGTCCCGCAAGCAGCATCAGCCCTGCGGAGATCACGTTCAGAATTTTGGCGCTCTTGACGATGCCGTAGTGCTGTTTCATTTCAGTTCCTCCTTGCTCATGGGGTGGCTTGCGCAGTATTCCAGCGACAGGCGGATCGCGCCCTGAAAGCTGCGCGACAGGCGGCGCAAGCGCGCCTGCAGCAGCGGGGCGTCCGGCCCCGTGAGCCACTGCTCAATCATGCCGTAGAGCGCGTGGCAGCAGGCGTCGCAGATCATGCGGCGGTCGTCGACGGTGAGGACGAGGCCGCGCATCTCCTCGTCGATGTAGCGGTCGAGCACGGCAGTCAGCACCTTGTTCAGGTATTGGCGCATCGCCTCGCGCTTGCGCGAGAAGAAGATGTGCCGGCCCATCTGCGGCGTCTGGCATACGCTCTCGAGCAGCTTGAACAGCACCGCGTCCCACGGGCTGTCGGGCGGGAGGTTCTGCGTCGCGTCGCGGAGCTGCTCGTCGAGGTAGTCGTCGAACAGGTCGTAGATGTCCTCATAATGATAGTAAAAGGTATTGCGCGTCAGGCCGCAGTCCTCAACGATGTCGCGGACGGTGATTTTGTCGAGGGATTTCGCCATCAGAAGCGTCCGGAACGACGCCTGAATGGTCTGCTTTGTGGTGGCTTTCAACGCGGACGCCTCCTTTCGGCGCAAAAAAACGCCACGGCGCGGTGAAATATAGAAAAATTGTAGCACATGGCGGGCAGAATTGCAACCGTTGCTTTTCGTGCGGAAACATCTGCCTGTGTCGGGGCTTTGGGCGAGGAGGTGATAGGCTTGCAAAGCGAGATCACGGTCGCGCTGCTGTCGCTGGCGGGGACGCTGCTCGGCTCGCTCGGGGGGATCCTCGCCTCCTCCAAGCTGACGGCCTACCGTCTGGTCCAGCTGGAAAAGAAGGTCGACCGGCACAACGGCTTCGCGGAGCGTCTGCCCGTGCTGGAGGAAAAGCTGAAGGTCGTCAACCACCGGCTCGACGACCTGGAGGAGGTGACAGGCAGATGAGACAGCGGCTTTCCGCCCTGCTGACCATCAAGTCGCTCGTGACGCTGACGGCGACGGCGGTCTTCGCGGCCCTCGCCCTGGGCGGGCGGCTCACGGCGCAGGAATTTCTGACCGTCTACACGGTCATTGTCGGCTTTTATTTCGGCACGCAATTTGAAAGGAACGGAGGAAAGAGCGCATGAAGCTCTGTATCGACGCCGGGCATGACCTCGGCTACAACCCCAGCCCCGCCGACCCGCGCTACTGCGAGGGGACGCGGATGTTTGAACTGCAAACCTATCTCTGCGCGGCCCTCGCGCGCTACGGCATCGAGACGGTCTGCACGCGCAAGCGCGTGACGGACAACCCCTCGCTCGCCGAGCGCGGACATATGGCAAGAGGCTGCGAGCTGCTTCTGAGCCTGCACTCCAACGCCGTCGGCAGTGAGCGCAACGACACGGTCGACTATGTGCGCGTGTACTACCCCGTCAGCCGCCGCGGACAGGCGCTGGCGCAGGCGCTTTCGGAGCTGATCGCGGACGTGATGCACACGTCGCAGCAGCCGCAATTCGTCGTGCGGTGGAATTCGTCCCTCACGGCGGACTATTACGGCGTCATCCGCCACGCCGCCGAGGTCGGCACGGTGGGCATGATCCTGGAGCACAGCTTCCACACGAACGCCCGCACGACCGCGTGGCTGCTCCGGGACGAGAATCTGAAGGCCCTGGCCGAGGCCGAGGCTGCGCTTCTGGCGGAATATTTCGGAATGGAGGAAGAAGAAATGCGTTTTGAGCTGTTAAAGGATATAAAGGACGGGTTTTACCGTCCGACGGTCGACAAGCTCATCGCCGGCGGCATCCTGCGCGGACGCGGCGGCGAGGGCGAAAATCTGGTCGTCGACCTCGGGGAGGACGCCGTGCGGCTGCTGGTCATGCTCGACCGCGCCGGCGTGTTCGACGGGAAACAGGCGGGATAGACCGCCGGAAGGGAAAATCACCGCGGCCGGAACGCGCACCGGCTGCGGTGATTTTTTTGGCTTATTTGTCATTGCGAGGGCGCTTGCGCCCGTGGCAAGCTCTGCTTAGACTAAGGACTAAGGGCTAAGAGTGAATGACTGTGGTGTTCGCTTGCGCGAACGGATTTGTATTGTAGGGCGGGGGCAGCCCTAAGCCGCGTGCAGGAACTGGTTGCTTGGCTAAGAGCTAAGGACTAAGGGTGAATGACTGTGGTGTTCGCTTGCGCGAACGGATTTGTATTGTAGGGCGGGGGC
>CAZVSJ010000111.1:0-3171 GCA_964629755.1 uncultured Oscillospiraceae bacterium
GGGTGTCGTCTCCGGGGAAGCCGTAGAAGTCGAGGGTCTCGCGGACTTCCATCTCGACGAGCTCGAGGAGCTCTTCGTCGTCGACCTGGTCAACCTTGTTCAGGAAGACGAGGACGGAGGGAACGTTAACCTGACGGGCAAGCAGCAGGTGCTCCTTGGTCTGAGCCATGGGGCCGTCGGAAGCAGCGATAACAAGGATCGCGCCGTCCATCTGCGCAGCGCCGGTGATCATGTTCTTGATATAGTCGGCGTGACCCGGGCAGTCAACGTGAGCATAGTGACGGTTGGCAGTCTCATACTCGACGTGAGCGGTGTTGATTGTGATACCACGAGCCTTCTCTTCGGGGGCCTTGTCGATGTTGGCGTAGTCGGTGAACTCTGCGCCGCCGCACATAGCCAGGTACTTGGTGATGGCAGCAGTCAGGGTGGTCTTACCATGGTCGATGTGGCCAATGGTGCCGATGTTTACATGGGGCTTTGTTCTTTCAAACTTTTGCTTTGCCATTGAAAAAATCCTCCTGTTGATTTATGAATGGTAAATTTAGTTTTTTGTTCGCACAGTACCACTATACACTAAAAATCGCGTAATGGCAAGTGTTTTTTCTCAAGAACCGCGTTTTTCAACGATTTCCTGCTGAAGATTCTTCGGCAGTTCAACGTAATGGCTCGGTTCCATCGAATATTGTCCGCGTCCCTGCGTGCGGCTTCTCAGATCGGTTGCGTAGCCGAACATCTGCGAGAGCGGGACGTTCGCGTCGATCTGGGTGGAGCCGTTTCTCGGCTCCATGCCGAGGATATTGCCGCGGCGGGAGGAGATGTCACCGATGACGTCACCGGTGTACTCCTCGGGGACGATGACGCTGACCTTCATGATCGGCTCAAGGACGACGGGATTCGCCTTGCGGCAGGCCTCCTTGAAGGCCATGGAGCCGGCGATCTTAAAGGCCATTTCGGACGAGTCGACCTCGTGGAAGGAGCCGTCGTACAGCGTGACCTTGACGTCCACGACCGGGAAGCCGGCAAGCACACCTGCCGTCATCGCGCCCTGAATGCCCTGATCGACCGCCGGGATATACTCCTTCGGGATCGCGCCGCCCGTGACGGCGTTGATGAACTCATAGCCCTTGCCGGATTCGTTCGGCTCGAGCTTGATCTTGACATGGCCGTACTGACCTTTACCGCCGGACTGACGGGCATATTTCATGTCCACATCCGCGTTGCCGCGCACGGTCTCCTTATAGGCGACCTGCGGCGCACCGACGTTGGCCTCGACCTTGAACTCCCGCAGCAGGCGGTCGACGATGATCTCCAGATGGAGTTCGCCCATGCCCGCGATGATGGTCTGACCCGTTTCGGTGTCGGTATAGGTCTTAAAGGTCGGATCTTCCTCGGCCAGCTTCATCAGGGCGATGCCCATCTTCTCCTGACCCGCCTTCGTTTTCGGTTCGATGGCGACGCGGATGACCGGCTCGGGGAATTCCATGGATTCGAGGATGATGGGGTGCTTCTCGTCGCAGAAGGTGTCGCCCGTGGTGGTGTTCTTCACACCGACCGCGGCGGCAATATCGCCGGAATACACCGTCTCAATATCCTCGCGGTGGTTGGCGTGCATCTGCAGGATTCTGCCAAGTCTTTCGCGGGTACCCTTCGTCGAGTTGAGTACGGTCGTACCCTTGTCGATCGTACCGGAATACACGCGGAAGAAGCAGAGCTTGCCGACATAGGGGTCGGTCGCGATCTTGAACGCAAGGGCGGAGAACGGCGCCGAATCGTCGGCGGGACGGAACTCCTCCTCATCGGTCTTGGGATTGACGCCGTGGATGCCCTTTTTATCGAGCGGGGACGGCATATAATCCACGATCGCGTCCAGCAGCTCCTGAACGCCCTTGTTCTTGTAAGACGTGCCGCAAACAACGGGGATCATCTGCACGGCGATGGTCGCCTTGCGGATGGCAGCACGGATTTTTTCCTGCGGGACTTCTTCGCCCGACAGGTACAGCTCCATGATTTCGTCGTCCTGGTCGGAGACGGCCTCAAGCAGCTTTTCGTGGTACTCCTCGGCCAGGTCGCGGAGATCCTCGGGAATCTCTTCCTCGCGGACATCCTTGCCCAGTTCATCATAGAAGACGTTGGCCTTCATCTTGATGAGGTCGACCACGCCGCGGAAATCGGCTTCCGCACCGATCGGCAGCTGGATGGGAACAGCGTTACATTTCAGCCGATCATGCATCATTTTGAGAACATTGTAAAAATCGGCGCCCATGATGTCCATCTTGTTGACGTAGACCATGCGCGGGACATTGTACTTGTCCGCCTGACGCCAGACCGTTTCGGTCTGCGGTTCGACGCCGCCCTTTGCGCACAGGACCGTGACCGCGCCGTCGAGCACGCGCAGGGAGCGCTCAACCTCAACGGTAAAGTCCACATGGCCCGGGGTGTCGATGATGTTGATGCGGCAGTGACGCCAGAAACAGGTCGTTGCGGCAGACGTGATCGTGATGCCGCGCTCCTGCTCCTGCTCCATCCAGTCCATCGTGGCCGTGCCCTCGTGGGTCTCGCCCAGCTTGTAGGTGCGGCCGGTGTAGAACAGGATGCGCTCGGTCGTGGTCGTCTTGCCGGCGTCAATATGCGCCATGATACCGATATTTCTTGTGTTCTCAAGCGAGTATTTTCTCGGCATTGTGTAGCTCCTTTTCGCTTACCAGCGGAAATGGGAGAAGGCCTTGTTGGCTTCTGCCATCTTGTGCGTATCCTCGCGCTTCTTCACAGAGGCGCCGGTATTGTTGCAGGCATCCATGATCTCGCCTGCGAGACGTTCCTTCATGGTCTTTTCGCTGCGCTTACGGGAATAAGCCGTGAGCCAACGCAGACCCAGAGTCTGACGACGCTCGGGACGAACCTCCAGCGGAACCTGGTAGGTAGCGCCGCCGACACGACGGGACTTGATTTCCAGACTGGGCATGATGTTTTCCATGGCCTGCTGGAAAGCGTCGAGACCGTTCTTGCCGGTCTTCTGTTCGACGATTTCAAATGCGTCATAGACGACTCTCTGGGCAACACCCTTCTTGCCGTCCAGCATGACGCTGTTTACGAGCTTAGTCACCAGAGTGGACTTATAGACAGGATCCGGAAGGACCTCTCTCTTGGGAACATTACCTCTTCTGGGCACTT
>CAZVSJ010000112.1:0-3122 GCA_964629755.1 uncultured Oscillospiraceae bacterium
GGTGTGCTTCGCACGGATTTAGAATTGTAGGGCGGGGGCATGCCCCCGCCGGGGAACTACCGACTGCGTACAAATTCGTTCGTCTGTACCGTCCGCCGCTTTCGCGGTCGGCACGCCGGGTCGTCGTGCCCTACGAATCGTCTATCGTACCCTCGCCGTAGGGCGCGACCACTGGGCGCGCCGGTGCAGGAACTACCAACTGCGTACAAATTCATTCGTTTTTACCGTCTGCCGCTTACGCGGAACGGTGGAGGCATGCCTCCACCCTACATTTAAATTTCGTTTGCGTAAGCAAACACCGCAGCTATTCACCCTTAGTCCTTAGCCCTTAGTCCGTCGCAGGTCTGCGCAGGCGCGTCAGGGATGCCGCGCGCTGCAGCCCCCGAAGAGCACATTCTCTATTCCCTGTTCCCTTTTCACAATTCTCTATATTATATATGTATATTCCGCCGCGGATCTGCCATACTACCCCGGAGGTGATCCCATGGACGGACTTCGGCAGCCGGACGGCAGCTACGCCGGCGCGGTCACGGACGCGCATATTTCCGCGATTTTCTCCGGCGCGGGCGACTTCAACCGCCGCGTCCTGCGCGCCGGTGCGCACACGCTCTACCTCTATGCCATCGACGGGCTGACCTCCGGCGGCGACATCTCGGAATACGTCGTCAAGCCGCTCATGCAGGATCTCGGCGGCGGCACGATGGACGAGTTGCTGCAAAGCGCCCTGCACGCGACGGTCTACAACTCCGTCGCCATGGAGTGCAGGGACTTAAACGACGTCGCGGAAAAGCTCGTCAACGGCTTTTCGGTCGTGCTGTTCGGCAATCGGGCGCTGGCCTTCGAGACAAAGACGGGCGAAAAGCGTTCGCCGTCCGCGCCGGAGGTCGAAAACACCGTCAATGGCCCGAAGGACGCCTTCACCGAGACGGTGCGCACGAACACGAGCCTGTTGCGGCGGCACCTGCGCACGCCCGCGCTGCGCCTTTACGAGACAAAGATCGGGCGGCGCAGCCTGACGAACGTGACCGTCGCCTATATCGACGGCCTGACCGACCCGACCCTCGTCACGCGCATGAAGCGCCGCCTGTCGTCCATCGACATCGACGGCATGGTCACGCCGTCGTCGGTCGAGGAATATGTCACCGGCTCGCGCCCGACGGCCTTCCCGCTTTTACAGTACACCGAGCGCACCGACCGCTTCGCCCAGGCGCTGCTGGACGGCCGCGTCGGCCTGCTGGTCGACGGCCTGCCGCTGGGCTACCTCGCGCCGGTCGATTTCGGCTATCTTATGACCTCGGCGGAGGATCGCGGGACGAATTACGTCTCGGCCTCGTGCCTGCGTGTGCTGCGCTACCTTGCGCTGCTCGTGGGGCTGCTGCTGCCGGCGTTTTATGTGGCGATGGCGGCGTTCCACCCTGAGATGCTGCCGACGCCGCTGCTCGAATCCATCATCGAGAGCAAGCAGTCCGTCCCGTTTCCGACGGTGTTCGAGGTCTTGGGGCTGCTCGTGGCGTTCGAGCTGCTGCAGGAGGCGAGCGTCTCGCTGCCCCAGTCGATCGGGCAGAGCCTGTCGATCATCGGCGGCATCGTGGTCGGATCGGCGGCGGTCGAGGCAAAAATTCTGTCGCCGGCGGCGCTGATCGTCGTCGCGACGGCGGGCATCTGCGGCTTTGCCATGCCGGGCCGCGGCTTTGCCGACGCCCTGCGCCTGTGGCGGTTTTTGCTTGCGGTGCTGGCGAGCCTGGGCGGGCTGTTCGGCCTGACGCTGGGGGCGCTGTGCCTGCTCGTGCATCTGGCGGGGCTGGAATCACTCGGCGTGGCATATCTTGCGCCGTTTTCGCGGGTTTCGGGGCTGAAAACGGTGCTGCGCACCCGCCTGAAAAACGACAAATTCCGCGACGCCGCCCTCAACCCCCTCGACGGGAGGAACCAGAAATGACGCGCAGACCGCCGTCCATGTCATTGCGAGGAGGGCGCAGCCCGACGTGGCAATCTACGCGCACCCTCACCGTAGGGCGCGACCACTGGGCGCGCCGCGTGCAGGAACCTTCATTTTGGCTAAGAGCTAAGGCCTAAGGGTGAATGACTGTGGTGTTTGCTTACGCAAACGAAATTATAATGTAGGTGGGGGGCAGCCCTAAGCCGGTGCATGCCCTTCCAATAGACCCCGTAGGGCGCGACGACCTCGGCGCGCCGGTGCAGGAACTTCCGATCTTGTCATTGCGAGGGCGATTTATCGCCCGTGGCAATTTGTTCCCTACCCCCAAAAAAAGGAGTGACCCGCATGAAATGGCTTTCCCTCCTCCTCGCGGTCGTTTTGACGCTGATTTTCGGCCTGCCGTTCCGCGAATACGACACGGCGCAGCTTTTGCCCCTGCGGACGGTGCAGGCGGACGTCACCCCGCGCGGCGTGCGTCTCGTCAGCGAGGCCGGCGCGGGCGAGGGTGCGACGTGGGCCGACGCCGTCGCGGAGCTGCGCAAGAACGCGTCCGGCGAGGTGTTTTTCGACACGGCGGAGCAGGTGATCCTCTGTGACCGTGCGCTGATCCCGGCGGCGGTCGAAAGCGGCGACCTGCGCCCGGCGGCGCAGGTCTATTTTGCCGACGCCCTGCAGGACCCCGACGGCCTGCACGAATACCTGTCTGCCCACGAAAGCCCGCTCACCGTCGCCGACCTCCGCGCGGAAGTATATCATTGTGAGGGCGCTTGCGCCCGTGGCTGCGCAGCCGTTGGCGGCTTTGCCGCCTTACGGATGCGGCGTACCCCTTGCGGGTGCAATCTCTTTTCCAAATTTAGTGAATAGAGAATAGAGAACAGTGAATCGTGAACAGGTGTGGTGTTCGCTGCCGCGAACGTATTTATTTTGTAGGGCGGGGGCATGCCCCCGCCGCGTGCAGGAACTACCGATTTTGTACAAACCAGTTCGTCTGTGCTGATAGATTGCCACGTCGGGCTAATGCCCTCCTCGCAATGACACAACGGGCGACCCTATTTGTCATTGCGACCCCCCCGAAGGGGCCGTGGCTGCGCAGCCGTTGGCGGCTTTGCCGCCTTACGGATGCGGCGCACCCCTTGCGGGTGCAATTTAAAAAAATATAGTGAATAGTGAATAGGGAACAGTG
>CAZVSJ010000113.1:0-3069 GCA_964629755.1 uncultured Oscillospiraceae bacterium
CTCGTCCTCGGTCGTCTCGGACGAGAGCGACACCCGGATCGACCCGTCGATCAGGCACGGCTCGACGCCCATCGCCTCCAAAACGTGGCTGCGGTGGCCCTTGCTGCACGCCGAGCCCGCCGACACGCAGAAGCCCAGCTCCTGCAGGGCGTTGAGCAGCCCCTGCGAGCGCAGGCCGGCGACGGCTAAGTTGACGATGTGCGGCGCGTCCTGCGCACCTAAAAGTGTCACGTCGGGATTTTCGGAGAGCAGGCTTTGCAGCAGCTTTTTGAGCCGCGTCTGCTCCGCGATGGCTTTTTGCCGCGTGGGAAGCTGCGCGGCGCAGGCGGCGGCGAAGCCCGCGATCATCGGGAGATTCTCCGTGCCGCTGCGCAGGCCGCCCTCCTGCCCGCCGCCGTGGATGAACGGCGGCAGATTTTTTGCCATGTAAAGCGCGCCGACGCCCTTGCCGGCGTGGATCTTGTGCCCGGAGACGGAGATCAGGTCCGCGCCGAGCGTCCGCGCCCGGAACGGCACCTTGAAAAAGCCCTGCACGGCGTCGGTGTGGAACAGGGCGTTCGGGCAGAGGCGGTGCGTCAGCTTCGCCATCGCCTCGATGGGCATGACCGCGCCGGACTCGTTGTTGACCATCATAATGCTGACGAGAATCGTGTCCGGGCGCAGGGCGGCCTGCAAAGCCTCTAACGTGACGCGTCCGAGGGCGTCGGGCTGCAAATAGGTCACGTCAAAGCCGCGTTCCGCGAGCTTCTGCATCGGGTGCAGGACGGCGTGGTGCTCGACGGCGGTGGTGACGATGTGTTTGCCGCGCTTGCCGAGGCGCTCGGCGGCGGAGAAGATCGCCCAGTTGTCGGCCTCCGTGCCCCCGGAGGTGAAAAACACGCGGTCGGTCTCCGCACCGAGCGCCTCCGCGACGGACTGGCGTGCGCCGCGCAGCAGGCGCGCCGCGTCGATGCCGAAGCGGTACTGCGCGCTGGGGTTGCCCCAGTCGGCGGTCAGGGCGTTGGTCACGGCCTCGACGGCGGCGGCGCAGGGCCGGGTCGTGGCGGCGTTGTCAAGATAGATCATTTCGGTTCCTCCGGCGTCCACGCCATCTGGTTGTAGGGCAGGGGCTGAAAGCCCAGCTTTGCATACAGCGTGGCGGCGCGGGTGTTGTCCGGTTCGACCTCCAGCCGCACGCGGGCGATGCCCTCGCTTTGCGCGGAGGCGAGCAGGAAACGGAAAAATTCGCTGCCGAGGCCCTTGCCCCGCGCCGCTTCGCGCAGGTAGAGCTCTTCCAGCCACAGCTCCGGGCCGCCCGCCTCGTGGGAGAATTTTTCGGACAGGAGGGCGTAGCCCACGGGCGTTTCGCCGTCGGCAAGGAGATAGGCGCGCTGGCGCGACGCGCCGGAAAACAGCTCGTCCAGCGCCGCGTCGTGGTAAGCCTGCGGGATGGAGTGCAGCACGGCGTCGGATGCGTAAAATTCGGAAAACATGGTGTTTAAGAGGGAACGGTCGGTTTTTGTTGCAAGATAGATCATGATTTTGAAATAGTGAATAGTGAATGGTGAATTGTGAATTGTGAATTGTGAATTGTGAATTGTGAATTGTGAATAGTGAATGGTGAATGGTGAATGGTGAATGTGTGCTTCGCACAATTGAAATGTAGGGCGGAGGCATGCCTCCGCCGCCCGTACAGACGAACGGGTTTGTACGAATTTGGTAGTTCCTGCACGCGGCGCGCCCAGTGGTCGCGCCCTACGGAGCAACTACGATAGACGGATCGTAGGGCACGACCACTGGGCGTGCCGACCGCGAAGCAGCAGACGGTGCAGACGAACAGATTTGCGCGAAGTTGGTAGTTCCACGGCGGGGGCATGCCCCCGCCCTACATTTAAATTATGTTTGCGCAAGCAAACACCTGTAGCGCGCGGCATCCCTGACGCGCCGTTAAAAATCCGTTCGCGTAAGCGAACACATCAGTCATTCACCCTTAGTCCTTAGCCCTTAGTCAATACGAAAGTTCCTGCACGCGGGACGCCGGGGACGGCGTCCCCTACGGCTCCTATCGAAGCTGCCTGCTCCGGCGGCAAAGGGACAGCCCCTTGCGGGGCTGTCTCGTCTATCGGATTCTTACTTTTTCGCGAGCGCCTCGCGGATCTTTTCGCAGATGCCCTCCGGCGTGAGCTTGTACGCCTCAAGGACGGCGGCGGCGGTGCCGCTGCGGCCGAATTCGTCGTTGACGCCGTGGCGCACCAGCGGCGTCGGGCATTTTTCGCTCAGGCACTCGGCCACCGCGCCGCCCAGACCGCCGATGATGTTGTGCTCCTCGGTGGTGACGATGCAGCCCGTCTCCTTCGCGGCCTTGACGACCAGTTCTTCGTCGAGCGGCTTGATCGTGTGCATATCCATGACGCGGACGGACACGCCCTCGGCCGCCATCATTTCGCGTGCCTTGAGCGCCATCTGCACCATGATGCCGGTGGCGATGACGGTGACATCCGTGCCGTCTTTCAGCGTGATGCCCTTGTCCAGCTCGAATTTGTAGCCCTCGATCTCGTCGGTGACGGTCTCGACGGCGCTTCTGCCCAGACGCAGATAGGCCGGGCCGTCATAGTTGAGCAGGGCTTCGACGGCGAGCTTCATCTCGTGGCCGTCGCAGGGGCAGACGACCTTCATGCCCGGCACGACGCGCATGAGCGCGAAGTCCTCGATGCCCTGATGGGTCGCGCCGTCCTCGCCGACGGACAGGCCGCCGTGGGAGCCGACGACCTTGACGTTCAGGCCGGGGTAGGCGATGGAGTTGCGCACCTGCTCCCACGCTCTGCCGGAGGCAAAGATGGCGAAGGTGTTCGTGAAGGGCTTGAAGCCGCAGGTGGCCATGCCGGCGGCGACGCCGGTCATGTTGCATTCTGCGATGCCCATGTCGAAGAAGCGCTCCGGGTACTTCGCGGCGAAGCCCTTGGTCATCGTCGCGCCGGCGAGGTCGGCGTCAAAGACGACCAGCTCCGGGTATTTTTCCGCCAGCTCGACGAGCGCTTCGCCGTAAGCGGCGCGGGTTGCAATTTTACCTGCCATATCACTTGCCCTCCA
>CAZVSJ010000114.1:0-3050 GCA_964629755.1 uncultured Oscillospiraceae bacterium
GCTGATAGAACTCGCCGGGGCTGCGGTCGGCGCGGGCGTCCTCATCGCGGAAGCACGGCGCGATCTGGAAATAGCGGTCAAAGCCCGAAGTCATCAGGAGCTGCTTGAACTGCTGCGGTGCCTGCGGCAGAGCGTAGAACTTGCCGGGATGGTTTCTCGCAGGGACGAGGTAGTCACGCGCACCCTCCGGCGAGGAGCTGGTGAGGATCGGCGTGGTGATCTCCAAAAAGCCGTGCTCGGTCATGCTGCGGCGCAGGTCGGCCACGACGTTGCAGCGCAGGATGATGTTCTTCTTGACCTCCGGGTTGCGCAGGTCGAGGTAGCGGTATTTCAGACGCTGGTTCTCGTCAGCCTCCTTCGAGCGGTTGATCTCGAAGGGCAGGGAGTTATAGCGGCAGCGGCCGAGCACCTCGATTCTCTCGGGCACGACCTCGATCTCGCCCGTGGCGAGCTTCGGGTTTTTGCTCGTGCGCTCGCGCACGACGCCCGTGACGGCGATGGTCGATTCGCGGTTGATGGGCTTGATGACCTGCATCATCTCTTCGCTCTCAATGACGATCTGCGTCGTGCCGTAAAAGTCGCGCAGGACGACGAAGGCCAGATTCGCGCCGACCTCGCGGACGTTTTCCATCCAGCCCGCCAGCGTTACGGTCTTGCCCGCATCGGAAAGACGCAGCTCACCGCAGGTATGTGTTCTTCCTTGTGTCATGGTAATTTCCCCCAGTTTATTTCTCTATGATTACGGTGTCGTCAGACATCGCGGAGATCCCGTCACGGATCAGCTTTGCCGCGTCCGTTGCAGGCAGGCTGACCTGTTCGCCCGTGCGCAGATTCTTGACCGAGCAGACGCCCTGCGCGATCTCGTCCTCGCCTAAGAAGACGACGTAGGGTATGCCCAGCTTGTCCGCGTAGGACATTTTCGCCTTGAATTTCTTCTGCTCGGAGTAGATCTGCGTGCGGATGCCCGCTGCGCGCAGCTCCGTGGCAAGGCGCACGGCGGCGGAGACGTCCTCCGTCATCGGCAGCAGCAGGCAGTCGGCTGGCGCGGTCGGCAGGTTCGGATTGAGCATTCCCTGCTCGCCGAGGACATAGAACAGGCGTGTCAGGCCGATGGAGATGCCCACGCCCGGAAGCTGACGGTCGGTGTAATACTCCGCGAGGTTGTCGTAGCGGCCGCCGGAGCAGACCGAACCGATCTCGGGATGGTCGAGCAGCGTCGTCTCGTAGACCGTGCCGGTGTAGTAGTCCAGACCGCGCGCGATCGTCAGATCGACGGCAAAGTTCGTCTCCGGCACGCCGAAGGCGGCCAGATGCTTCACAACGGCGGTCAGCTCGGACAGGCCGAGATCGAACAGCTCGTTCTTGCCCTGCCATGCGGCGAGCTTTTCCAGCACCTCGGCGTTCGTGCCTTTGATGGCGATAAAGCGCAGGATCTCGTCCGCCTGCTCCGCCGTCAGGCCGCAGTCGTCAAGCAGGATCGTGCGAACCTTCTCCGCGCCGATCTTGTCGAGCTTGTCGACCGTGCGCATAATGTCACCCGACCGCTCCGTCAGACCGAGCAGAGCGTAGAAGCCGTTTAAGAGCTTGCGGTTGTTCACACGGATGACAAAGCGCGTCAGCCCCAGGCGGCGGAAGATCGTGTGGATGATGGACGGGATCTCCGCCTCGTTGAGGATGTCGAGCTTGCCGTCGCCGATGATGTCGATGTCCGCCTGATAAAACTCGCGGAAACGGCCTCTTTGCGCCCGTTCGCCGCGGTAAACCTTGCCGATCTGGTAGCGGCGGAAGGGGAAGCTCAGCTCACCGGCGTGCAGGGCGACGTATTTTGCCAGCGGGACGGTCAGGTCAAAGCGCAGCGCAAGGTCGCTGTCGCCCTTCTGGAAGCGGTAGATCTGCTTTTCGGTCTCGCCGCCGCCCTTTGCAAGCAGGATCTCCGCCGACTCCAGCAGCGGCGTGTCCAGCGGCGTGAAGCCGTAAAGCTCGTAGGTCTCGCGCAAAATCGCCATCATTCGCTCCAACTGGGTCTGCGGCGCGGGCAGCAGCTCCATAAAGCCCGACAGCGTGCGCGGTTTCAGCTTTTCCATAGTGTTCCTCTCATATGTGTAGTATTTAATATCTGAATGTAGGGCGGGGACACGTCCCCGCCGACCGCGAAGCGGCAGACGGCACAAACGTGCAGTCTTGTACACAGTCGGTAGTTCCTACACTGGCGGGGACATGTCCCCGCCCAACAGGGTCTTCGTTAAAACAGCAATTCCTCGAGTGAATACCGGCCCGCGGGCTTTGCCGCGAGCGCCTCGGCAGCGCGCAGGGCGCCGGCGGCGAAGATCTTCCGGCTCGCAGCCCGGTGCGTGATCTCCAAAACCTCGTCCTCGCCGAAGAAGCTGACCGTGTGCTCGCCCGCGACGGTGCCGCCGCGCAGCGAAAAGACGCCGATCTCTTCCTTCTTCCGCTTGCCGCACAGACCCTCTCTGCCATGGACGACGAGCGCCCGTCCGTCGGGGTCGAGCGCTTCCAGCAGCAGCTTTGCCGTGCCGCTCGGCGCGTCGACCTTCTGGTTATGGTGCTTTTCGACGATCTCCTTGTCCCAGTCGGACAGCACCTGCGCATAGTCCCGCAGCATCCGGCGCAGCACCGCCACGCCCGTGGAATAATTCGCCGTCCAGATAACGGGAACGGTCTTCGCCGTCTCGTTCAATGCGTCAAAGTCCGGCTCGGTCAGACCCGTCGTGCCGCTGACGAGCGGCGTTCCCGTCCGCCTGACATAGGCAAGCAGATGCGGCAGAGCACCAACGCCTGAAAAGTCGATGCACGCGTCCGCCTTCGGTGCGGTTTCATAGTTTTCCACACAGTCAATGTCCGCATGACCGATCACTTGCCAGCCCTTTTCCAGCGCCAGCGCTTCGATCATGTGACCCATTTTCCCGTAACCGCTCAAAAACAGCTTCATCCGACGTCCTCCTGCACGGGAAGTCCCGCCTCGCGCATGATCTTAGCCAGCTTTGCGCGGTTCTCCGGCGCCATCGGATACATCGGCATCCGGTAAGCGC
>CAZVSJ010000115.1:0-3005 GCA_964629755.1 uncultured Oscillospiraceae bacterium
GCGCTCGTCGCGGGGACGTCGCGGCCGTCGAGCAGGATGTGGCAGTAGACCTTTTTCACGCCCTCGGCGTGCGCATGGCGCAGCAGGGCGATGAGGTGGCTGATATTGGAATGGACGTTGCCGTCGGACAGCAGGCCGAGGAAATGGAACGCCTTGCCGTTTTCCGTGCAGTTGGCGACCAGCTCTTTCCACGTCTGCGAGGCGAAGAGCGTGCCGTTTTCGATGGATTCGCCGACGAGCTTCGCGCCCTGCGAATAGACCTGACCGCAGCCGAGGGCGTTGTGGCCGACCTCGGAGTTGCCCATGTCGTCGTCCGAGGGCAGGCCGACGGCGGTGCCGTGGGCCTTGAGCCAGGTGTACGGGCAGGTTGCAAACAGGTGGTCGAGCGTGGGCGTCTTTGCCACCGCGACCGCGTCGCCGCTGCCGCCGTCGCCCTTGCCGACGCCGTCCATAATTACCAAAACAATCGGTTTTTTCATATCCGATATGCCTCCATTTTATTTTTATATCTAAACTATTTTACTATACTTTCTCCAAAGATACAATCATAATTTTGTTTTTTTCAGCTCCAAATAAAAATTACGCGCAAAAACCCGACGCTTCTGTGCAAAATGCGGCAAATTCAGGGCTTTTCCGCTCGGGCAGGCGCTTGAATTGCTGTTGTAGAGCAACGTGGCAATCAAAATTCTAAATCGTGCGAAGCACACCACAGCCATTCACCCTTAGTCCTTAGCTCTTAGCCATAACGGAAGTCACGCACTGCGGCGAAGCTCGCTAATTCAAAAACTCCCCGTTTTGGAGCAGGGCGTCGACGGCGCTTTGCAGACCTTCGGGCAGTTCGCCTGCCGCCACGGTGCGCTTTGCCGCCTCCTGCGCCTGCTCCAGCACGGTCATATTCTGCGCCAGATTGCCGATGCGGAAGGCGGGCAGGCCGTGCTGCCGGCTGCCGAAGAAATCGCCCGGGCCGCGCAGTTCGAGGTCCTCCTGCGCGATGCGGAAACCGTCGTTCGTCGCGCAAAGCGCCTTGAGACGGGCACGCGTCTCCTCGTTTTTGGCGTCGGAGACCAAAATGCACCACGATTTTGCCTCACCGCGGCCGATGCGCCCGCGGAGTTGGTGGAGCTGAGAGAGGCCGAAGCGGTCGGCGTTCTCCACGACCATGAGCGTCGCGTTCGGCACGTCCACGCCGACCTCGATGACCGTCGTGGAGACGAGGATGTCATATTCGTGCGCGGCGAAGGCGGACATGACGGCCTCCTTTTCCGCGCCCTTCATTTTCCCGTGCAGCAGCGCGACGCGGAGCTTGGGAAACACATACTCGCGCAGGGTCTGCGCCCACTGCTCGGCGGACTTGAGCGACTCCGTCTCGCTCTCCTCGATCGCGGGGCAGACGATAAAGGTCTGGTGATTTTCCGCCGCCTGCTTGCGGATGAAGTCGTTCAGGCGCTTGCGGTAGCGCTCGTCGACGAGGAAGGTGTCGACCGTCTGGCGGCCGGGCGGCAGCTCGTCGACGACCGAGACGTCCAGATCGCCGTAGAGGATCAGCGCCAGCGTCCGGGGGATGGGCGTGGCGGACATGATGAGAAGGTGCGGCTGATCGCCCTTGGAAAGCAATGCGGCACGCTGCGCGACGCCGAAGCGGTGCTGCTCGTCGGCAATGACGAGGCCGAGGCTCTGAAAGACCGTCGTCTCGGTCAAAAGGGCGTGCGTGCCGATCACGAGGTCGTATTGCCCGTCCGCGATCTCCTTTCGCCGCGCGGCCTTTTGCTGCGGGGTCATCGAGCCGGTCAGAAGCGTGCAGCGCACGCCGAGCCGCGCGAATAGCGGCGCCAGCCGGTCAAAATGCTGCTTTGCAAGGATCTCCGTCGGCGCCATCAGCGCAGTCTGCTTTCCGTTTTTGGCTGCGCAGAACGCCGCCGCCGCCGCGATCATCGTCTTGCCGCTGCCGACGTCGCCCTGTACCAGACGGCTCATGGGCGCGCCGGAGCGAAGATCGTCCAAAATCTGCTCGATCACGCGCATTTGCGCGTTCGTCAGGCGGAAGGGGAGGGCGTTATAAAAGGCGTCCATACCGTCCGTTTCGTATGGCGCGACGGCGCGGACGGTGCGTTTTGCCCGGACGAGGGTGAGCGCGGCGGAAAATATATAGAATTCCTCAAAGATCAGCCGCCTGCGGGCCTCCTCCAGCGCCTCCTGCGACGACGGCTGGTGGATCTCGCGCAGGGCAGTGGCCGAGTCGCAAAGGCCGTATTCCTCGCGCAGTGCCTCGGGCAGCGTTTCATAAGGAACGCAGGACGAGAGCGCGGCCGCGACGGCCTGCATCACCGCCTTGTTGTTCAGTCCGGCGGTCAGGGGATAGACCGGCACGATGCAGCGGGTGACGCTTCCCGGCCCGTCCGGCGGCTCAAAGAGGGGATTGGTCATCGCGTAGCCGAGATAGTCGCCGGTGACCGCGCCGTAAAAGCAGTAGGTCTCGCCCCGCTGGAGCTTTCCGGCGCTGTAGGCGGCGTTGAAAAACGTCAGGTGCAGCCGCCCGGTGTGGTCGGCGACGGTCAGCTTTGTGACCTCCAGCGCCCGCTGGCCGGGCTTTGGGATGCGGTGCGTCTGCGGCGTGGAGATGACCGAGGCGACAAAGCACGCGGGCTTGTCGACCTCCAGGGCGGAGATCGGCAGAAGCTGCGTCCGGTCCTCGTAGGCGCGGGGATAAAAGTGCAGCAGGTCGCCCACGGTCTCGATGCCGAGCCGGGCGAACAGCTCCGCCCGCTTCGGGCCGATGCGCGGAAGCGACTGAATGGGATCCGTCTGTGCCATGCCTTTGCTCTCCTTTGTCATAGCGTTTACCTTATTATAATCGACCTTTCCGCGCTTGACAAGTGCCGGAAAAAAGCAAAAGCCTGATGGAAAGCTCCATCAGGCGGAATAATCCAATTTTGCTTACGCCATCGCGTTCATCTTCAGCGTCATGCTGCTCTTCTTGCGGGCGGCGTTGTTCTTGTGAAGGATTC
>CAZVSJ010000116.1:0-2982 GCA_964629755.1 uncultured Oscillospiraceae bacterium
CGGTGAAGTGCAGGTTGATGTCCTCCATGGGGACGACCTGCGCGTAGCCGCCGCCTGCCGCGCCGCCCTTGACGCCGAAGACCGGGCCGAGAGACGGCTCACGGAGCGCGACGAGGACGTTCTTGCCCAGCTTGCGCATGCCGTCGGCCAGACCGACGGTCGTGGTGGTCTTGCCTTCGCCGGCGGGGGTGGGGTTGATGGCGGTGACGAGGATGAGCTTGCCGTCCTCGCGTTTGACTTCCTTGAGGATGTTGTAGTCAACCTTTGCCTTGTACTTGCCGTACTGTTCGATGTACTTGTCGTCGATGCCTGCGGTCTTGGCGATCTCGGTGATCGGCAGCATCTCGGTTTCCTGTGCGATTTCGATGTCTGTCTTGAAACTCATTTGGAATATCTCCTTTAATCAAATTTTGCGCTACACCGTCGTAGTGGTCTCACGCAATGAGTTTGTCATACCGCTGCCGTTGCACTGGCTGGGCGGTACCGTTCAAAACGTATTTCGATACGTTTTTACCGAAAAGATTGTATCACCATATGGCAATAAAGTCAACAGTTTTCGGGCATTTTTTTGGGATTTTTTGCGATCCGGCGGTCACATTTTCGCCTTGAGCGCGGTGATGAGCAGGTCGCCGGCGACGACGCGGTCCTCGGCGGCAAAGCCGTCTTCAAAATTCGCGGAATAGAGAAGCTGGGCGTTCGGCGGGAACTCGTCGTCGCCCTCCCAGACGATCAGCCGCAGGCGGTATTCGTCCAGAAAGCGGAACTCAAACGACGCGTCGCCGTGCTTTAAGGGGATGCCGCCGAGCTTTTCCGCGGCGGCGCGGAATTTTTCGATCCTCGTGCCGAAGGTGAAGGCGGCGCGGGTCAGCACGCGGCCGGTGAAGGGCTTGATGTAAAGCTCTCCCCACGGCATCTCGCGGAAGGTCTTGAAGTCCGCGCAGGGTGCGGCGGGCTTGCCCTCAAGCAGGTAGCGCAGCAAAAACGTCTGCGCCGGGAGGGAGGCCAGCGCGCCCTCGTCCGCCCGCAGGGCGTAGGCCGGGTGGGCGATGTGATAGTCCGCGCCGAGCAGCGTGACGGTAAATTCGCCGTTTTCGGGCGTCAGGCCGAGGCGCTTTGCCGCCTCCTGCGCGTCCATTTCGGTAAATTTCTCGCAGTAGTACGCAAACGGCACCTCTTCCTTGTGGTTTTCAACTTGCATCTGGTTTACTCCTTGTTCAAAATCCTGCGCAGTGGATTGGTTTTGATATATTCGATTCGTGTTTGATAATCCTGCTCATCGCGGATAATATGGTCGTAATAACTGTCCTGCCAGAGCGCCTGCTTGCAGTCACGGTTTGTCAAACGCTTGAATACCGCAACGGTCTGCGCGATCACCGACACCGTAGGGCGCGACGACTCGGCGCGCCGCGCCGGCACTGAGAATACGCGCAAGAGCAGGTGAATATGATCCGGCATAATAACAAAGGAATCTACGCCGATATTGGGATACGCCGTAGGGATCGAAGAAATATATTTCTGTACAACACATCCAATCTGCGTTAATACAACAGCGGCAACGGTTTCGCCGTCAACTTTTGATTCCGTGATTCTCGAAAGAAGCGGCGCACGGTTTTTCGTGCAAAGTGTCAAAAAATATACGCCCTCGGAGGAATAGTCATAGTCGGGCAACCGCAGCCGTTTCCGCTTCGGATAGTCCATTTTCGTGACCCTCCTGATGAAAGAAGTTCCTGCACCGGCGCGCCGGGGTCGTCGCGCCCTACGGCGAGAGTGTGTTCGGTAGTCGTGCCCTACGGAGGGGGGTGCGGTGTTACGCGAGGGGGGCGAAGCGGGCGGCGTCGGTGTGGGGGAGGAAACAGGCGGCGACAAAGGCGTCCATATAGCCCGGATGGGTGGACAGCTCCATGTAGGTCATGTTCCGCGCGACCTGAGCGACCTTGGCGTCCGCGGCGTCCGACAGCGCCATCGTGTAGGCGCCCGCGAGGGACGAATTGCCGATGTAATGGAACATCTCCGGCGGCACGTTCGGGAACATTCCGATGCGCACGGCGTTTTGCATATTGATGCCGCTGCCGATGCCGCCTGCGACGTAGACGCCCTCCAGAACGCTCTCGTCCATGTCCATCGCGGAAAGGAGCGTGTCGATGGCGGAGTAGATCGCGCCCTTGGCGCGGATGAAATTCTCGATGTCGACCTCGTTGAGCGCGACCTCGCGGCCGGTCGCCGATTCGTCCGGCGTGGCGAGGATGTAGCGTCCGCAGCCGTGGCGGTCGTGGGCGACGCGCTCGCCCTCGCGGACAAAGATGCCCTTGGCGTTGACGATGCCGCAGCGGAACAGCTCCGCGATCAGGTCGATGATGCCGCTGCCGCAGAGGCCGACGGGCTTCTGCCCGGCCTCGCCGATGACGCCGAGCTTCGGCTCCATCGTGCTTTCGTCGATCGTGACCGATTCGATCGCGCCGTCCGTCGCGCGCATACCGCAGGAGATGTCGCCGCCCTCAAAGGCCGGGCCGGCCGAGCAGGCGCACGAGACGAGGAAGTCGCGGTTGCCGAAGACGATCTCGCCGTTCGTGCCGAGGTCGATGAACAGCGACAGCTCGTCCTTGTCCCAGATCATGCCCGCGAACGTGCCCGCGGTGATGTCGCCGCCGACATACGAGCCGATGTTCGGCGCGATGCGCACGGCGGCGTTCGGATGCGCCGGCAGCGCCAGATCCTCCGCGCGGAGGGCCTCATAGTGGAAAAACGCCGGGATGTACGGCTCGGTGCGCACGGGGTCGGCGTCCACGCCGAGAAGCAGGTGGTTCATCGTCGTGTTCGACGCGACGGCCATGCGGTAGATGCGCGTCGCGGGGACGCCTGCCTGCTGGCACAGCGCGGCGATGAGCGGGACGAGGGTCTCTTTGATGATCGCGTCCTGTAATTTCTTTCTGCCGCCGGGCTTGCCCTGCTCGATGATGCGGTTGATGACGTCCGCGCCGTAGC
>CAZVSJ010000117.1:0-1658 GCA_964629755.1 uncultured Oscillospiraceae bacterium
GACACGGCGTTGATGCCGATGACGAAGACCAGCAGGATGACCGCCGTGGCGTAGGCCTCCTTCGTATACAGGCCCTCGTTGAGCAGGCAGTACAGGTGGATGGCGAGCGTCCGGCCGGAGCCGAGCAGACCGTCGGCCACGCCCGTGACCGTGCCGGCCGTATAGATGAGCGCCGCTGTCTCGCCCACGATGCGCCCGACCGCGAGCACGACGCCAGAAAAGATCCCCGGCACCGCCGCCGGCAGGACGATGTGCATGACCGTGCGCAGCCGTCCCGCGCCGAGGCCGAAGCTGCCCTCGCGGTAGCTGTCCGGCACGGCGCGCAGCGCCTCCTCCGTCGTGCGCAGGATCGTCGGCAGCACCATGATGGCCAGCGTGAGCGCGCCGGCGAGCATCGAGTTGCCCATCGAGCACGCGAGGACGAACATCAGATAGCCGAACAGGCCGTAGACGATGGACGGAATGCCCGAGAGCGTCTCGGCCGTGAGCCGCACGAGCTTGACGAGGCGGCTGCCGCGCTTGGCGTATTCGACGAGGTAGATCGCCGCGCCCACGCCCAGCGGCACGGCCAGAAGCAGCGTCAGGGCGATCATCGTCAGCGTGTTGATGATCGCGGGGAGCATGGAGAGGTTTTCGGAATTATAGTTCCACGCGAACAGGCTGAGCTTGAGATTCGGCACGCCCATGACGAGGATGTACACGATGAGCGCCAGCAGCACGCCGAAGACGACCACTGCCGACGCGTAGACCAGCGCCCGCTGCACGAGCGACGCCGGATGCTTTACCGTTTTCATGCGTCCCTCCGTTTCAGCGCAGAAAAGCACAGGTTGATGATGAGAATAAAGACGAACAGCACGACGCCGCAGGCGATGAGCACCTCGCGGTGCAGGTCGGTCGCGTAGCCCATCTCCTGCACGATGTTCGCCGTCAGGGTGCGCACGCCGCTTGTCAGGCTCTCGGGCAGGAGGGGCTGGTTGCCCGCGACCATCGCCACGGCCATCGTCTCGCCGATGGCGCGGCCGACGCCCAGGATCACGCCCGCCAGGATGCCGGAGCGCGCCGCTGGCAGGACGGCGGAGAAAACGCTGCGCTCGTGCGTCGCGCCGAGGGCAAGCGAGCCTTCATAATAGCTGTCCGGCACCGCGCGCAGGGCGGATTCGGAGACGTTGATGATCGTCGGCAGGATCATGATGCCCAGCATCAGCGACGCCGTCAGGATGCCCTTGCCGCTGCCGCCGAAGAGCGTCTGCATCATCGGCACGAGCACGACCAGCCCGAAAAAGCCGTAGACGATGGACGGAATGCCCGCCAGAAGCTCCGCCGCCGGCTTTAAAACGCGGTAGAGCCGCTTCGGGCAGAACCGCGCGAGGAAGACCGCGCACAGCAGCCCCAGCGGCACGCCGAAGACGATCGCGCCCGCCGTGACGATGATGCTCGCGACGATCATCGGGAAGATGCCGTAAAGCCCCTGACCGGGCGCCCACGTCATGCCGAAGAGGAAATTGCCGAGGCCGACCGTTTTCATCGTCGGGATGCCGCTGGCAAAAAGGAAAACGCAGATCAGCACGACCGCCGCGATGGATACGCAGGCCGTCAGCGCAAAGACCGCGCGCATCGCGTTTTCCCGAAATTTAGCCGAATGTGTCATGTTGCCTCCT
>CAZVSJ010000117.1:1758-2981 GCA_964629755.1 uncultured Oscillospiraceae bacterium
CCCCCGCCCTACGCGTTTTCTGCGTACTTACTTCACTTCGCTCCAGCTTGTGATCTCACCGGTGTAGATGCTGCAAAGCTGCGCAAGGGTCAGGCCGCTGAGCGAATTGTCCTTGTTGACGATCACCGCGATGCCGTCCATGCAGATGGTCGTCTCGACCAGACCCTTTTCCTTCTCGCTGTCCTTGACCGCGCGGGAGGCCATGCCGATGTCGCACAGGCCCTCCGCCGTGGAGGTCATGCCGTTGCTGGAATCCGAGGTCTGAATCTCGATCTTGACCGCGGAGTTGGCGGACATATAGGCCTCGGCGAGCTTCTCCATGACCGGGGAGACGGAGCTGGAGCCCGCGACCTTGACCGTGCCGGTCGGGTTGGTCGAGACGAAGGGGCCGGTCGAGCCGTTGGAGACATAGCCCTTGCCGGTGATGACCGCCTGGCCCTCGTCGCTGAGGATGAAGTTCAGGAAGTCCTGCGCCGCCTCGCTCAGATCGCCCTTCGTCGCGACATTGAACGGACGGGCGATGGGATATGTACCGTTGCCGACCGTTTCGACGCTCGGCGTCACGCCGTCGATGGCGAGCGCCTTGACGCTCCCGTCCAGAGAGCCGAGGGAGATATAACCAATGGCGTTTTTGTTGCCGGCGACGGTCTGCGCCACAACGGCGGTGGAGCTGTTGATCTCCGCCTTTGCCGTGGTGCGGTCAACCTTGTCCTGCTCGATGCCCGTCAGCTCGACGAACGCGCTGCGTGTGCCGGAGCCTTCCTCACGGGACAGGACCGTGATCTCGTCGCCGCCGCTGCTGCCGCAGGCCGCCAGCGAGAGGCAAAGCGCCAGGACTGCGATGATTGCAAAAATTCGTTTCATTGTGTTTTTCATTTTCAGACAACTCCTTTCGTCTACGCCCCTATCCTACCGCGCCCGTGTAAAATGCGCAGCCGCGACAAGGTAAAATTCGTGTAAAATGTGAAAAATGGCACGACCGCGCACAGATTTTGATTGCGGGCGGCAGGAACGCCGTCCCCTTCTTCCGACAGAATCCGTAGGGGACGCCGTCCCCGGCGTCCCGCGTGCAGGCACTTTCGTGTTGACTAAGGGCTAAGGACTAAGGGTGAATGACTGTGGTGTGCACTTCGCGCACGGATTCTAAAGCGCGTTAGGGATGCCGCGCGCTACAGGTGTCCGCTTGCGCGCATGGATTGGAAATTGCGGCACGCCCGGTGGTC
>CAZVSJ010000118.1:0-2747 GCA_964629755.1 uncultured Oscillospiraceae bacterium
GGTCTTTTCGTACAGACCGGTATCCGCATTGAGGGTCATGAGATTGTTGTCGTCGGCGGGGTCCCAGTTGGAACCGCACAGCTCCGCAACGCCCGCCACGCGGTAGCCCTCACCCGCGGCAAAGGCGGGCAGTGCTGTCGCCGGCAGCAGGCTCAGGCACAGGGCCAAAGCCGTAAGGATGCTGAGTAGTCGTTTTTTCATAGGGTACCTCCTCGTTTTGATGCAGCTGCTCCGGGCGATCCGCTCGCCCCGGGCAATTCGGTGTAGAAATATACAATACACTATTTTACAGTATAAGGCTTCCCGCGAAAAAAATCAAGTCATGCGGGACGAAACGCGTTATATTGGGATGAAATAATTTTAAGCCGGGACGAATGACGTGATTCGTCCCGGCTTAAAATTTCCGCGTGCCGGAGATCCCTCTCCGGCACGATTTTTACGATGCATTGTTTATCTCTATCCCGGCGATCGACATAGCGCCTATTTTTTTACGATATTCTCGATAAAGCGCATCAGGATGGTTGCGACCTGGGCGCGGGTGGCGCTGCCCTGCGGCAGGAGCTTGCCGTCCGAGCCGCCGATGATCTTCTCCGCGACCGTCCATTGCATTGCTTCCTTCGCCCAGCTCGCGGTCTTGCCGCCGTCCGGGAAGGTGTTCAGGTCGCCGCGCTTGCTCGTGTCGATGCCCTTCCAGTTCGCGTAGCGGAACAGGATGGTCGCCATCTGCTCGCGGGTGATCTCGCCATCGGGGTCAAACTTGCCGTCGCCGATGCCGCCGACGATGTTGTTCGCCGCCGCCCACGCGACCGCGTCGATGTACCAGCTTCCGCTCTTCGCGTTCACGTCCACAAAGGTGTTTTCATAGCCCTTCGGCTGACCCTCGTAGCGCCACAGGACGGTGACGAGCATGGCTCTTGTCATCGCCGTCTCCGGCTCGAAGGTGTTTTCGCTGGTGCCGCCGAACAGGCCGTGCTCCACGGCGTAGTCCACATAGGGATGATACCATTCCTTCGTGTTTACGTCCACAAACTTCGCGCTCGGGCAGTTCTCGCCGCCGTCGCACTCCTCGGGGCTGCCACACACGATGCAGATGCCGTCGCTGAAGTTGTGGCCGGCAGCAGGGATCACCCAGCTATCCTTCTCGATCTCGGTCTTGCCGTTTTCATCGGAGAAATACTTGCCGCACAGGCTGCAGGTCCAGTAGGCGCTGTTACCCGCCTCGGTGCAGGTGGGTTCCTTGGCTTCGGTCTTGGTCAGGATATGTCCTGCACAGAGATCCACATAGGTATGGGCGTTGCTGAAGGTATAGGGCGTAGTGGAAGCGGTGAAAGGATCTGCCTCTGCGGTGCGCCACCAGTAGGTCTCGGGCAGGCTGGGCGCCACGTTCATCGTCGCGCGCGTAGCGGCGCTCTCCCCCGCCAGCGTCCGGGCGGTCAAACGGCCGCCGGTGATTGCGATGCTGCCGATCTCTGCAACAGGCGTGGTGTTCCATGCACAGCGATAGATCATGGCATAGACACCATAGCTATTGGCGCCTGCCGCGCCGCCGGTGGCCTTCAATTCGCCGCCGGAAACGGAGAGATAGCCGCCGTCAAATTCACCGTAGTCCGGGTAATAATAGTACTGGACCATTACTCCGTTGCTGTATGTGCCTGCCGCGCCGCCGGTGGCTTCCACCGCGCCGCCGCTGATCTCAATGGCGCTCCCGGAACGGATGCCGAAGCTGTTTGCGTAATCACTTGTGTCGTGTACCGTTTCGGGGACGAAGGCGGCGCTGCCGCCCTCGGCGGTGACAATGCCGCCGCTGATGCCGAGCTTCTGCGAAGAAGAGATCGCGCAGCTCGCAGCGCTGCCCCACTTCGCGGCGGCAGCGCCGCTGGCGACGTTGACGGTGCCGGCGGTGACCGTTACCCGTCCGACCGCGACGCCGAGGCTTTCCGGATAATAGCCGTAGGCAGCGCCGCCGTTGACAGTGACCACGCCGCCGTTGACGATGAGCCCATCGCCGGTAATGCCGTAGCTTACTGTGCTGCCCAGGGACGCCGTATACTTTGCGTCTCCGCCGGCAGCGTTGAGGATGCCGCCGTTGACGGTGACCGTTCCTTCTCCGCGGCAGTAGATGCCCATACTCCATGCGACGTGATTGCCGCCGGCTGCTTTGAGCGTGCCGCCGTCGATCGTGACGTTGCCTTCCTGGGCAAAAACACCGAAGCTCTCAGTCTGCAGTGTCATCGCTTCGTCTCCGGCATTGTCAGCCAGAGGGAGGTCGCTGCCCAGGGCGGTGATATCGGCGGTGCCCGAGACGGTGATGTCGCCGCCGGAGCAGAAGCCGCTGCTTATGCCGTCTTTTCCGGTTGCCGCGCCGCCGAGCGCTTTCAGCACTCCGCCATTGACAGTGGTTTTGCCGCCGATATAGAGGCCGCTGCTTTGGCTGTACTCCCCTGTCACCTTGCCGCCGGTGGCATTGACCTTACCGCCGGACATTGTGAGGTCGCTGTTCGTGGTATGGATGCCCCAGCTCCAGCAATGATTCCCGGTCAACGCGCCGCCGGTGGCATTGACCTCACCGCCGGAGACGGTGATGCTGCCGGACTCGGCATCGATGCCGGCGCTGCGACCCTCATCGGACGCCACGTCTTTGCCGGTGGCGTTGAGCGTGCCGCCGGAGATGATGATGTCAGCTTCACGGGCGAAAATTCCGATGCTTTCCGCGGGGACATTTTTCACCGTGCCGCCGGTGGCGTTGA
>CAZVSJ010000119.1:0-2677 GCA_964629755.1 uncultured Oscillospiraceae bacterium
AACCGGTGCGTCAGCTCCATCGCAAGGGACATCGCCTTGGCGGAGGCCTCCGCCATGCGGACGGCAATGTCATGGGCGCGCTGGATGGCGACGGCGGGCGTGCCCAGCAGGCGCTCGTCCAGCAGCTCCGTTTTTTCCTCTTTTTTGTCGTCGGGGACGGACAGCGTCGCCAGCTTCACCAGCACGCCGCTCAGCGGCAGGAGCAGGGCGGTCGCGCCGATGTTGAAGGCCGTGTGGATCACGGCGATGCTCAGCTCGTTGCACGTCTGTTCCAGAAATTTCCACGGGAAGAACAGCCCGATGCCGTAAAACAGCACCACGAAGATCAGACTGCCCAGAATGTTGAAGTAGAGATGTACCATGGCGGTGCGGCGGGCGTTTTTGTTCGCGCCGATCGAGCCCATCATGGCGGTCACGCAGGTGCCGATGTTCTGGCCCAGAATGATCGGGATGGCGCAGCCGAAGGTGACCGCGCCGGTCGAGCACAGGCTCTGCAAAATGCCGACGGACGCGGAGGACGACTGGATGACCGCCGTCAGCGCGGCGCCGACCAGAATGCCGAGCAGCGGGTTGGAGAAGGAGACCATCAGCTTGGCGAACCACGCTTCGTTTTTCAGGAACTGCATGGCGCCGCTCATCAGCTCCATGCCGGTCATCAGCGCCATGAAGCCCAGCAGGATGCAGCCGATGTTCTTCTTTTTCTCGGATTTTGTGAACATATACAGCACGATGCCGGCCGCGCCCAGCAGGGGAGCGAGGGTCGAGGGCTTGAAAAGCTGCACCAGGAAGCTGTCACCCTGCAAGCCGCTGAGTGACAGGATCCACGCCGTGACCGTCGTGCCCACGTTGCTGCCCATGATCACGCCCACGGCCTGCTTCAGCGTCAGGATGCCGGAGTTTACGAAGCCCACCACCATGACGGTGGTGGCGGACGAGGACTGGATGACCGCCGTCACCGCCAGACCGAGCAGGAAGCCCTTGGGCACGCTGGAGCTCATTTTCGCCAGAATGGTCTGAAGCCTGCCGCCGGCGGTGCGTTCCAGAGATTTTCCCATCACGTCCATGCCGAACAGGAACAGCGCCAGCCCGCCCAGCAGGGACACCAGCTTGAAAATATAGGTCGTCATTTATCTGTCTCCTTTACGGGGATTTTACGTCAAGGCCGCGCCGGGTCGGCCGCAGGGCGGCCGTCCGACGGATACAATTATAAAATAGAACTGCGCCGAATACGACGCAGTTCCGGTTAAGCCTTTGTAAAATCTGTGTAAAGTGGACACGCCGGATGCTTCACCACAACCGCGCACTGGGATCATGACCTCCGCCGCGCAAGTCAAATTTTGCGGAATCGCAAAACTGCCTATTGACTAACGAACGATAGGTAGCTATAATACAGGCAGAACACTTTTTGACGGAGGGAAAGCGCGATGGAGCGGGGGAACACAAGACAGGAGATTTTGGAGGCGTCGTTGGAGCTGTTCTCCGTGCAGGGGTTTGAGGCGACCTCAATTTCTCAAATTGCCAACGCGGTCGGCATTCGGAAAGCATCGCTTTACAGTCATTTTGAAAACAAGCAGGCCATTCTGGACGCGCTGGTAAAAGAGGTGCTGGAACAGTACGCGGCGCAGTCGATTTTTGCAAGGACAGACTGGGAAAAAGACGCAGGCTCCCTCCCTGTGACGCCCGAGGCGGCGGTTCAAATGATCCTGGGACAGCTCCGTTACATCCTCCATGACCCCAGCATCAGCAGGGCGCGGAAAATGCTGGTGATCGAGCAGTTCCGGAACCCGGAGCTGGCGAAGCTGCAAACCAAGCAGAATTATGCCGACGTGATGCAATACTTCACCGGGCTGATAAAGTACCTGATGCAGAAGGGTATTCTGGCAGAGGATGACCCGGAGATCATGGCGGCGCAGCTTTGCCTGCCCATTTCCACATGGATCAACCTCTGCGACCGCGAGCCGGAGCGTGAGCCGGAGGTCATGGCGCTGGCAGACAGGCACATCCGGCAGTTTTTCCGGGTGTACCAACGGTAAAAGGCCTGCGTCCTGCATGACAAATTGCCAACAGCAAAAGAAACCGTCATCCCGGTATTTATGGGAGGAGCATGATGATGAACAAGGCGCTGGTCGTGATCGACCTTCAGAATGACATTACAAAAAACTACAGGGAGATCATTGGGGCAACAAATCAGGCGATTGATTGGGCTGCTGCAAACGATATGGAGGTCGTTTATATTCAACATAACAATCTGTCCGCCGGAGCGAGAACCTTTCAGGCCGGCACGCGCGGCGCCGAGCTTGTACCGGAGCTGAAAATCGTATCCGATCACATTTTCACCAAGACAAAGAGCAACGCATTAACAAGCGAAGAATTTGCCGCCTTTATCCGGGCGCGCAGCATCACCGAGTTTTTTATCGCCGGAGCAGATGCCACGGCCTGCGTAAAATCTACCTGCTACAACATGACCAAAGCAGGGTACGCCGTTCATGCTTTGGCTGACTGCATCACCAGTTATGATAAAAAGAAACTCAGCGAGATGCTTGCATACTATGCAAGCAAGGGCTGCACCGTCGAAAACCTCAGTGAGGTGATGGGGAAACCATAAGACCGGCCTGCTTCAATTTTGCAGCGCAACGCGGCTGTGTCCGCCGTGACACGGCCGCCTCATTTTGAAGCC
>CAZVSJ010000120.1:0-2661 GCA_964629755.1 uncultured Oscillospiraceae bacterium
ATAGACGGATCGTAGGGCACGACCACTGGGCGTGCCGTTCCGCGCAGCGGCAGACGGGACAGACGAACGGCTCTGTACGGATTTGGTAGTTCCACGGCGGAGGCATGCCTCCGCCCTACAATACCAAATTCGTTCGCGCAGCGAACACCGCATCTGTTCCCTATTCACTATTCCCTATTCTCTGTTCACTACATGAAAAACGGCAGTTCCTGCACGCGGGACGCCGGGGACGGCGTCCCCTACGGGTGCGATCCATATTCAAAATCCGTGCGCGAAGCGCACACCACAGTCCTTCACCCTTAGTCCTTCGCCCTTAGCCAATATCTGTGCTTTCAGTATAGCACATTTTACCGTCGAAGTCTGTTAAGAAAATATGAAAATGAAAAACGCACCGGAGAAAATCTCCGATGCGTTTTGTGCAATTTGCCGATAGGCGCTTACGCGGTGGGCTGGTTGGCGTCCTCGATGATCTTGACGAACTTCGCCGGAACTAGGCTCGCGCCGCCGATCAGGCCGCCGTCGATGTCGGGCTGCGCCAGCAGCTCGTAGGCGTTCTTCTCGTTCATGGAGCCGCCGTAGAGGATGGTGGTGGCGCGGGCGTTCTTCGAGCCAAAGAGCTTGCGCACGACGACGCGGATGAGCTGGCAGACCTCTTCGGCCTGCTCGGGGGTGGCGGTGCGGCCGGTGCCGATGGCCCAAATCGGCTCATAGGCGATGACGACCTTGCGGATCTTGTCCTCGGGGATGCCGGCGAGGGCCAGCTTGATCTGCATGGTGATCCACTCCTCGGTGATGCCGCTCTCGCGCTGCTCGAGGCTCTCGCCGCAGCAGACGATGGGGATGAGGCCGGCTTCCAGGACGGCCTTGACCTTGGCGTTGACCTCTTCGTCGGTCTCGCCCATGGCGCGGCGCTCGGAGTGGCCGAGGATGACGTACTTGCAGCCGGCGTCGGTCAGCATGGCGGTGGAGATCTCACCGGTGTAGGCGCCGGAGGGGTTGGCGTTGCAGTTTTCCGCACCGATGCCCACTCTCGTCTCGCGCATGGCGCGCACGGCGGCGGGGATGCAGACGGCGGGGACGCACAGCGCGATGTCGCACCAGCGGCCCTTGGGCAGCATGGCCTTCAGCTCGGCCATGAACGCCTTGGTCTCGGACGGGGTCTTATTCATCTTCCAGTTGCCTGCGATCAGGGTCTTACGGTATTTTCTGTTCATGGAATCTATTCTCCTTCAAACTAATTCAGACGGTGCTACTCATGGAAGCTCTGAATCAATCTGCAAGAGCGGTCGGCGAGAGATTTTGCTCCAAATTGAGGTTTGAATCTCGCAGGAATACTTTGTGTATTTCAAGGGTTTCAAACCGATAAGTTGGGGCAAAAGATCCGCTGAGCGCCGCAGCCGATTGTTCGGAGATTCCATTTTATTTGTCCTGCAGGCAGGCGATGCCGGGAAGCTCCAGACCTTCGAGGAACTCAAGGCTTGCGCCGCCGCCGGTGGAAATGTGGGTGATCTTGTCGGCAAAGCCGAGCTGCTCGCAGGCAGCCGCGCTGTCGCCGCCGCCGACGATGGTCACGGCGTCGGAATCGGCCAGCGCCTGTGCCACGGCGATGGTGCCGGCGGCGAGGATCGGATTCTCGAACACGCCCATGGGGCCGTTCCAGACGACGGTCTTGGCGGCCTTGACGGCGTCCGCGAACAGGGCGCGGGTGGCCTCACCGATGTCCAGACCCTCCATGTCGTCGGGGATGGCGTCCGCGGCGACGGTCTTGACCTCGATGGGCGCGTCAATGGGGTTGGGGAAGCCGGCGGCGACGACGGTGTCGATCGGCAGCAGCAGCTTGACGCCCTTTTCCTCGGCCTTCTTCATCATGTCGCGGCAGTAGTCGATCTTTTCGCTGTCGAGCAGGGACTTGCCCACGGAGTAGCCCTTCGCGGCGAGGAAGGTGTAGGCCATGCCGCCGCCGATGATGAGGGTGTCGACCTTTTCCAGCAGGTTGTTGATGACGTTGAGCTTGTCGGAGACCTTCGCGCCGCCGAGGATGGCGACGAACGGACGGGTCGGGTCGGCCAGCGCCTTGCCCATGATGGAGACTTCCTTCTCCACGAGGTAGCCGCAGACGGCGGGCAGATAGTCAGCCACGCCGGCGGTGGAGGAGTGGGCGCGGTGGGCGGTGCCGAAGGCGTCGTTGACGAAGATGTCGGCCATGGAGGCCAGCTCCTTCGACAGCTCGGGGTCGTTCTTGGTCTCGCCCTTCATGTAGCGGACGTTCTCAAGCAGCATGACCTCGCCGTCCTTGAGCGCGGCGGCCTTGGCCTTGGCGTCCTCACCGACGACGTCGGCGGCCATGATAACGGGCTTGCCCAAAAGCTCACTCAGGCGGTCGGCGACGACCTTCAGAGACAGCTCCGGCTTCCATTCGCCCTTGGGCTTGCCCATGTGGGAGCAGAGGATGACGCGGGCGCCGTGGTTCATCAGGTATTCAATGGTGGGAAGGGCGGCGACAATGCGCTTGTCGCTGGTGATCTTGCCGTCCTTGGTGGGGACGTTGAAGTCGCAGCGGCACAGCACGCGCTTGCCCTGTACGTCGATGGATTCAACGGACTTCTTGTTGTAGTTCATGGTGTACCTCCTAATAATAAATGCGGTTGCATGGTTTAACAA
>CAZVSJ010000121.1:0-2613 GCA_964629755.1 uncultured Oscillospiraceae bacterium
TCTTGAGCGCTTCGCTGGGCTGCGTGCCCTTGGTCAGCACGATGCTGGCCTTGACAATCTGGCCACGCACCTCGTCCGGCGCGGAGGAGACGCCGCATTCGAGCACATACGGCAGCTCCATGATGACGTTTTCGATCTCAAACGGCCCGATGCGGTAGCCGGAGGACTTGATGACGTCGTCGGCGCGGCCGACGTACCAGTAGAAGCCCTCTTCGTCCTTCCACGCGAGGTCACCCGTGTGATACCAGCCGTCGTGGCGGCATTCGCGCGTTTTTTCCTCGTCGCGGTAGTATCCGACAAAAAGGCCACAGGGCAGGCCGTTTTTGGTGCTGATGCAGATCTCGCCGGTCTCGCCGGTGGGGACGCTCTTGCCGTCCGGGCTGAGCAGCTCGACGTCATACAGCGGCACGGGCTTGCCCATCGAGCCGAGGCGGTGCTTCATGCCGACGGTGTTGCCGATCACGAGCGTCGTCTCGGACTGGCCGAAGCCCTCCATCACGCGCAGGCCGGTCGCCTTTTCGAACTGGCGGAAGACCTCGGGGTTAAGCGCCTCACCGGCGATGGTCGCGTGCTTGACGCTGGAAAAGTCATATTTTGCGATGTCCTGCTTGATCATCATGCGGTAGATCGTGGGCGGGGCGCAGAAGGTCGTGATCTGGTATTTCGCGAACAGCGGCAGGATGTCCGCCGCGTCGAAGCGGTCAAAGTCATAGACAAACACGGCGCCCTCGCAGAGCCACTGGCCGTAGAGCTTGCCCCACATGGCTTTCGCCCAGCCGGTGTCCGAGATGGTCAGGTGCAGGCCGTCTGGGTCGACCTGATGCCAGTATTTGGCGGTGATAAAGTGGCCGAGGGGATATTTGTAGCTGTGCGCGGCGATCTTGGGATAGCCCGTCGTGCCGGAGGTGAAGAACATCAGCATGAGGTCGTCGCCGCAGGCGGTGTCCCCGGTGCGGTCAAAGTGACTGGAGAACATGGAGAATTCCGCGTCGAAGTCGTGCCAGCCCTCGCGCTGCCCGCCGACGAGAATTTTGGTTTTCAGCTCCGGGCAGCTTGCCGCGCCGCGCTCGACCTCGCCTGCGACGTCGCCGTCGGCGGTGCAGAGGATGGCAGAGACGCCCGCCTTCCGGAAGCGGTACTCAAAATCATGGGCCTTGAGCTGGCAGGTGGCGGGAATGGCGATGGCGCCGAGCTTGTTCAGGCCCATCATGGCGAACCAGAACTGGTAGTGCCGCTTGAGCACCAGCATCACGCGGTCGCCCTTTTTGACGCCGAGGGAGCGGAAGAAGTTCGCCGCGCGGTTGGAGGCCTGCTTGATGTCGCGGAAGGTGAAGCGGCGCTCCGTGCGGTCGGCGGAGAGATGGAGCATGGCGAGCTTGTTCGGCTGCGTGTCCGCGAGCCTGTCCAGAATGTCGTAGGCGAAATTGAACCGCTCGGTGTTCCGGAACGCGATGGAGCGCAGCGCACCCTTTTCGTCCTCGTCCGCGAGGATATAATCCTGATAAATTCGCGCCTTGGTGTCGTGCTGCGTGGCGCGGACGTCGTCGGAGAAATGCTCCTGCTTCGGCTTTTCGCTTTCGCCGGAGGGGTTCAGGACGATGGCATAAAACACGCAGTCCTGCCCGTCGACGGCGATCATGCCGTGCGGCGTGGAGGAATCGTAGTAGATCGAATCGCCCTCGGAGAGGATCTCGATGTGGTTGCCGATCTGGATTTTCATCTTGCCGCGCACGACGAGGTCGCATTCCTGCCCCTCGTGCGAGGTCAGCTCGATCTCGCTGTGCTCGCGTTCGGCGGAGTAGGCCGAGACGACGTACAGCGGCTCCGCGATGCGGTTGCGGTAGGAGGCGGCCATGTTGTAATAGGTCAGGCCGTGCGCCTCCTCGATGCGCTGGCCCTCGCCCTTGCGCGTGAGCGTGTAGGTCGAGAGCGTCGGGCTGGAGCCCTGGATCAGGTCGGTGACGTCGACGCCGAATTCCAGCGCGCAGCGGTAGAGAAAGGCAAAGCTGAGGTCGCTTTCGCCGGCCTCGCAGCTTGCGTATTCCTCGGGCGTCAGGCCCGTTTTCTTTGCCATCTCACTGACGGTGTAGCCCTCGATCTCGCGCAGATCGCGGATACGCTTGGCCATGTCCTGAATGGTGAGCTTTAGTCCGGTTGTCGATTTCATTGATCATCCTCCTAAAAATGCAAAAACCCGTCTCAAAGAATATTCTTTGAGACGGGTAGGATCCCGCGGTACCACTCAAATTGCACTTTCGTGCCACTCATGCTCCAACAAGCATTATGCCTTTACGCAGCAATCACGGGAAAGGTCTACTTGCAAAATGCTTTCTTCTTTCCAACTCAGGAGCTACAGTCTGCGGACGCTTCTTACCGACTCACACCAACCGTCGTTTCTCTGAAAAAAGCGGCTCCGCGACACTCTCCGTCATCGTTTTTATATGAACTTTGGTTCATGATACCATAGCCGTCTCGGATTGTCAAGGAAATCTTTCGGAGATTATAGCTTGTTTCTCTGGATTTTGCCGGAGATCGTCTTGGGCAGCTCGTCGCGGAATACGACGATGCGCGGGTATTTGTACGGCGCGGTGTGCGCCTTGACGTAGTTCTGGA
>CAZVSJ010000122.1:0-2485 GCA_964629755.1 uncultured Oscillospiraceae bacterium
TTTAACGCCATCACCAACGCGGGCATCCCCGCGGACAACTACGCGTTCTGCACCATCGAGCCGAACGTCGGCGTCGTCGCCGTGCCGGACGAACGTCTGGAATGGCTGCGCGACCTGCACAACCCGAAGAAATTCACCCCCGCCGTCATCGAATTCGTTGACATCGCCGGCCTCGTCAAGGGCGCGTCCAAGGGCGAGGGTCTGGGCAACAAATTCCTCTCGAACATCCGCACGACCGACGCGATCATCCACGTCGTGCGCTGCTTTGACGACTCCAACGTCACCCACGTCGAGGGCGGCACCGATCCGCTGCGCGACATCGACATCATCAATTTGGAGCTGATCTTCTCCGACGTCGAAATGTGCGAGCGCCGTCTGGACAAGGCACAGAAGGCCGCAAAGGGCGGCGACAAGCGCTTCCTGCACGAGATCGAGGTCTTTCAGGGGTTGCTCGCCCACCTGAACGAGGGCAAGCTCGCCCGCACCTATGACTGCTCCGACGACGACCGCGCCCTGATCGCCACGAGCGACCTTCTGACGCTCAAGCGCACGATCTACGCCGCCAACATCTCCGAGGCGGACGTCGAGGCGCCCGAAAGCAACCCCTATTTCCGGCAGGTCAAGGCGCTGGCGGACGCCGAGGGCTCACTGGTTCTGCCCATCTGCGCCAAGCTGGAGGCGGACATCGCCGAGCTGGACGACCCGGAGGAAAAGGCCATGTTCATGGAGGAGCTGGGCCTCAAGCAGTCCGGCCTCGACCGCCTCATCAAGGCGAGCTACGACCTTCTGGGCCTGATCTCCTTCCTCACCGCGGGCAGCGACGAGTGCCGCGCATGGACGATCCGCAAGGGCACGAAGGCCCCGCAGGCCGCCGGCAAGATCCACAGCGACTTTGAGCGCGGCTTCATCCGCGCAGAGGTCATCGCCTTTGAGGACATGAAGGCCTGCGGCACGATGGCCGCGGCAAAGGCAAAGGGTCTGGTCCGCAGCGAGGGCAAGGAATACGTCATGAAGGACGGCGACATCGTCAACTTCCTGTTCAACGTCTGATTTCCCCACCAACCTTTGATTTACTCACTCCACAAGGGAGGTTCGTTATGCGGGTTCAGAAAGCACAAGCGCAAGACTTTCCCGCGCTGGCGGCGCTGGGTACGCAGCTCTGGCCGAAGCATACGGAAGCCGAGCTGACGGAGGAATTCTCCGAGACCATGGAGCGCGGGGACGCGGCGTTTTTTCTGGCATACGCCGATCAGATTCCTGTCGGCTTTGCCCAATGCGGACTCCGGCACGACTATGTTGAGGGAACGGAAACCAGCCCCGTCGGCTATTTGGAGGGCATTTTCGTCGCGGAGCAATACCGTAAAAACGGGATTGCGAAAGCGCTGCTCTCCGCCTGCGAGAAGTGGGCGGCGGAGCAGGGCTGCCGCGAATTTGCCAGCGATTGCGAGCTGGAAAACGCGCAAAGCCTGCGCTTTCACCTGCACGCGGGCTTCACGGAGGCAAACCGCATCGTCTGCTTCGTCAAGCCCCTGACCGCCGGGGAAACGCCATGATCGTCGCAGTAAACGAACAAAACCTTGCCGACGCCGGGCGCGTCCACGCCGAGGCTTGGCGGACGTCGCACAGGGATTTTTGCTCTGCGGCGTTTGTCGAACGGCACACCGCCGCCGCGCAGACGGACTACCTGCAGAGGCAGCTCCGGCAGGGCAAGCGCATCTTTCTGCTGATCGACTGCGGCCCGGTCGGGCTTGTCTCCGTTTACGGCAGCCTGATTGAGAACCTCTACGTCCTGCCCACCCTGCAAAACAGGGGCTACGGCACGCAGCTTCTGCGCTTTGCGATCGGGCAGTGCCGCGAAACGCCGACGCTCTGGCTGCTGAGCAATAACACCGGCGCTTACCGCCTTTACTCCCGCCACGGCTTCGTCAAAACAGGACAGGTACACCGCCTGAACGAAAGCCTGCAGGAATTTGAGATGCAGCGCCGAACAGAATAAAACGCCGCCGCTTCAGTCTGAAGCGAGCGGCGTTTGGTTTACATAATCTATATATTGGAATCTCGTCCCGTTTTCCTCCAAAATTTCCGACCGTTCCGCGACGCGCCAGTTCGGCAGCGCGTCAAGATTCGGGAAATAGCGGTCAGCCGGGAGGGTCAGCAGGGTCTTCGTCACGCGGGCGCGGTTGCAGTAGGGCAACAGCGCCTCATAGAGTGACGCGCCGCCGATCAGGCACACCTCGTCCGGCGGGAGGTCTTTGATTTCCGCAAGCAACGCCGCTACGGAGGAAAACACCTCCGCGCCCTCGACGCGGTAGCTCGGATCGCGCGACAAAACCAGATTCCTCCTGCGCGGGAGGGGGCGCGAATGCGGCAGGGATTCGAGTGTTTTTCGCCCCATAATGACGGTTTTTCCCTCCGTCAGCGCGCGAAAACGGCGCAGATCAGCGGAAATCGACACAAGCAGCCGGTTTTCCCGCCCGATGCCCCA
>CAZVSJ010000123.1:0-2472 GCA_964629755.1 uncultured Oscillospiraceae bacterium
CCGCCCGTCATGCCGTAAATGGCGTTGTTGACGAAAATGACGGTGATATTCTCATTGCGGGTGGCGGCGTGGACGGTCTCCGCCATGCCGATGGAGGCAAGGTCGCCGTCGCCCTGATAGGTGAAGATGATATTCTCCGGCATGGCGCGCTTTAAGCCTGTTGCAACGGCGGGCGCTCTGCCGTGGGCGGCTTCGACCATGTCGCAGGAGAAATAATCGTAGGCCATGACCGCGCAGCCGACCGGCGCGACGCCGATGGTGCTGCCCTCGATGCCGAGCGTGTCGATCGCCTCGGCCACGAGGCGGTGGATGATGCCGTGGGTGCAGCCCGGGCAGTAGTGCAGCGGCGCATCCGTCAGGGCTTTCGGTTTCTGAAAGACAGTTTTCATTTCAAACCTCCCGCGATCTCTTTGATTTTTGCGAGCACCTGCTCTGGCGAGGGGATCATGCCGCCCGTGCGGTTGCACAGGTAGACCGGGCGCTTGCAGCACGTGGCAAGCTCGACGTCCTCGATCATCTGACCCATCGACAGCTCGACGGAGATGAACGCGCCGACGCGGTCGGCGGCCTCGGCAAACGGCGCCTTGGGGAAGGGCCAGAGCGTGATGGGACGGAGCATACCGACCTTGATGCCCTCGGCTCTTGCGGCGAGGACGGCGTTTCTTGAAACTCTGGAGGCGATGCCGAACGCGGTCACGCAGATGTCCGCGTCGTCCATCAGGAAGGATTCGTACATGGCCTCCTTCTGCTCGATGACGGCGTAGCGGGCGTAGCGCTCAAAATTCGTGCGTTCCAGTTCCTCCGGGTTGAGGTAGAGCGAGTTGACGATGTTGTGCGGGCGCTGCAGCTTCGTGCCCGTGACCGCCCACGGCTTTTCCACGGTCTTCGGATGGTAGCTGCCCATCGTGACCGGCTCCATCATCTGACCCATCGTGCCGTCAGCCAGCACCATGGCGGGCATACGGTATTCGTCCGCGAGGTCAAAGCCCTTGACCGTGAGGTCGGCCATCTCCTGCACGGACGACGGCGCAAGGACGATGATGTGATAGTCGCCGTGACCGCCGCCGCGTGTGGACTGGAAATAGTCCGACTGCGACGGCTGAATGCCGCCGAGGCCGGGGCCGCCACGCTGGACGTTGACGATGAAAGCGGGCAGGTCTGCGCCCGCGAGGTAGGAAATGCCTTCCTCCTTCAGGGAGATTCCGGGGCTGGAGGAGGAGGTCATCACGCGCTTGCCCGCCGAGGCGACGCCGTAGACCATGTTGATCGCGGCGATCTCACTCTCGG
The DNA here is from genome assembly GCA_964629755.1 of uncultured Oscillospiraceae bacterium. Classification (GTDB taxonomy): domain Bacteria; phylum Bacillota; class Clostridia; order Oscillospirales; family Oscillospiraceae; genus JAZOXB01. The sequence goes on from CAZVSJ010000123.1 coordinate 1,288, forward strand.
CCTGCAGGAAGCAGCCGCCGATTTTCGGCATCCGCTTCGCCATGTATGCCGCGACCTCTGTCTGCGGTGTGATCGGGTAGCCGAAGTAGTGGCGGCAGCCTGCCTGGATCGCGGCTTCGGCCAGGGCTTCGTTGCCCTTCATAAGTACCTTATCTGCCATAGCGTTCCCGTCCTTTCTATTTTTCTACGGTGATGACGCAATCGGGACACATCGTTGCGCAGAACGCGCAGCCGACGCAAGCCGCTTGGTCGGTGATCTCGGCGGGGGCGTGTCCCTTTTTGTTGAGCTTGCCCTTCGCAAGAACGATCAGACCCTTGGGACAGGCGGCGACGCACAGGCCGCAGCCCTTGCAAAGGTCGGTGGAAAAGGTGATCTTTGCCATAACAACGCTCCTTTATTCGTAGTATTTCGCTTGCAGCCGCAGCGGGAACAGGTTCGCAACGTGCCCCGTAAGCTGCGGCATGAGTGTTTCTTTGACGGTGTTCAGCCGCAGGGGAAGTCCGCTGAGCATACACAGCTCTGCGGCATAGTCCTGCGCGGCGAGGATGTCCTCGGCTGTCGTGTCGTTTCCAAGGTTGGAGTTGTTGACGATGCCGGTAAACGGGATGCCGCCGGCTGCTTCAATCTCGCGCAGAACTTCCAGCGCCTCCTGCGGCGTACGCGTGAGCGGGCGGAAGCAGTTGGCGACGAACAGCATCTCAAAGTCGTTTTCCTCCAGGATATACGGCGCGTAACGGCCGAGGGCGAGGGCACCGCGGTCGTCGCCGCCGATGTCCAGCACCGCCAGACGGTCGCGCCGCTCAACCGCGCCGTAGATCTCCTGCGGCAGGGCGGGGAAGTCAACGTTGGAGTTGGCGTAGGGCGAGGAGATCAGCTCCACGCCGGCCGCGTCCAGGTCCGCCTTACTGTCCTTCGTGCGGAAATAGGGGTTGACGATGTCGAGGTCGACGATGGTCACGGGCGCGCCGCTTTTGCGCAGGGCGAGCGCCCAGTTGACCGCGATGTTGGTTTTTCCGCTGCCGTAGTGCCCCGCGAACAGCGTGACGCGGCGGTGGTTTAAACTGTCACTCATTATAATTTGTTCCTCTGGATCTTCCCGCTGACCGTCTTGGGCAGCTCGTCGCAGAACACGACGATGCGCGGGTATTTGTACGGCGCGGTGTGCGCCTTGACGTAGTTCTGGA
>CAZVSJ010000124.1:0-2443 GCA_964629755.1 uncultured Oscillospiraceae bacterium
GAGCAGATCGCCCAGGAGGGCGCCATCCAGATCTTCAAGGTGCCGAACACCGGCATGGAGGAGGTCATCGTCGGCGTCGTCGGCACGCTGCAGTTCGACGTCTTCCGCTACCGGATGCTCAGCGAATACGGCGTGGAGCTGCGCATGGAGGGCCTGCCGTACGAGGTGCTGCGGTTCATCAAGGCCAGCCCGTGCGACGAGAAGGATCTCAACCTCTCGTCCGACGCCGAGCTGCTGGAGGACTACCGCGGCCACAAGCTGCTGGTCTTTTCGAGTATGTGGGCGATCGACTTTACGATCCGCCGCAATCCGGGTCTGGAGCTTTCCGAGACGCTGGAAGGATAAGGAATACGACCCAACCGGGACATCGGTTGGGTCGTTTTTTGGGCTAAGGACTAAGCGCTGAGGGTGAATGAGTGTGGTGTGCTTCGCACATTTGTAATGTAGGGCGGAGGCATGCCTCCGCCGACCGCGAAGCGGCAGACAGTGCAGACGAGCCGATTTGTACCAAGTCGGTAGTTCCTCGGCGGGGACGTGTCCCCGCCCTACATTGGAATCGTGCGAGGTTTACCGCTTGTCCGACACGCCGAGCAGATAGTCAATGCTGACATGGTAGAGCTGCGACAGGCGGATAAGCACCTGCGTGGGGATGTCGTTTTCGCCCGTCTCGTACTTGGAATAGCCCGTCTGCGACATTCCGAGATATTTTGCCACCTGCGTCTGGTTCATGTCCGCGTCCTCGCGCAGATCGCGCAACCGCTGATACATACGATCACCTCTGGCGATAGTATGTCATAACCTGTTTCAGGGTATTAATTTCTAACCTGTTTCAGGTTATAATGCGGTCAGGGAGGTGTTTTTATGGAGCTGTACCGGCAGCTATATCATCTGCTTTTCAACGCGGCAACGGACGCCATTCGCGCATTGGAGGAAAACGACCGCTTGCAGGCCAAAAGCATTTTGATTTTTGCGCAAAGGCAGGCCGAGGCGATGTACCTCGACCACGGGGAGGAGGAATGAGATCGCACCCACTCCGTAGAGGCAGGTGCGATAGACAGCTGTAGGGATGGGGCATGCCCCATCCGACCGCGAAGCGGCAGACAGTGCAGACGAGCCGATTTGTACCAAGTCGGTAGTTCCTCGGCTTACGGCTGCCCCCGCCCTACAAATAAAAAATGTGCGCGTCAGCGCACACCTGTAGCGCGCGGCATCCCTGACGCGCCGATAAAAATCGTTCGCGGCAGCGAACACCTCAGTCATTCACCCTTAGTCCTTAGCCCTTAGTCTAAACGGTAGTGCCTGCACCGGCGCGCCGAGTCGTCGCGCCCTACGGGTTCTAACGGAGTGCCTGCACGCGGGACGCCGGGGACGGTGTCCCCTACGGATTCTATCGAGGGTGCCTGCACCGGCGCGCCGAGTCGTCGCGCCCTACAGGTTCTATTGGAGGTGCAATCGGCAGAAAAAACGCGCGGACGGGCTTTTGCCGTCCGCGCGGTTCGCTTTATCGGAAGCGCTCGAAGAATTTTTTGCGCTTGGGATGGTTGCCGTCGGCGCATTCTTCAAACTTTTTGAGCAGCTCTTTCTGCTCTTTATTGAGCTTTGTCGGCGTTTCGACAATAACCGTGACAAATTCGTCGCCGCGGCCCCTGCCGTTCACATAGGGGATGCCCTTGCCCCTCAGGCGGAAGGTCGTGCCGGTCTGCGTGCCCTCGTCGATCGTATAGCGCACCTTGCCCTCCAGGGTCGGCACCTCGACCTCCGCGCCGCACGCCGCCTGCGTGAACGAGATCGGCATCTCGCAATAGATGCTCTGCCCCTGCCGCGTGAAGACCGGGTGGCTCTTGACGCTGACCGTGACCATCAGGTCGCCGCTCGGCCCGCCGTTGAAGCCCGTGCAGCCCTCGCCGCGCACGCGCAGCGTCTGGCCATCGTCGATACCGGCGGGGAATTTGACCTTCGTCTTGAAGTTGCGGCGTACCTTGCCCTTGCCCTTGCAGCGCTCGCAGGGCGTGCGGATGACCTTGCCCGTGCCGTGGCAGTCGGGGCAGGCGCTGTCGGACTGCATGACCATGCCCATGAAATTCTGCTGCGTGCGGATCGTGCCGCGTCCGCCGCAGCGCGAGCAGGTCTCGGGGGACGTGCCCGGCGCCGCGCCCGTGCCGTTGCAGCGGTCGCAGTTTTCGATGCGGGCGGCTGTGACCTCCTTCTCCGTGCCGAAGGCGGCCTCCTCGAAGGTGACCTCGACGCGGACGCCGACATCCTCGCCGCGCACGGGCGCATTCGCGCTCCGCCGCGAGCCGCGCGCCGCGCCGCCGAAGAAGCTGCCGAAGATGTCGCCCAGGTCGCCGAAATCGCCGAAGCCGCCGAACGGATTGCCGCCCGCGGCGTTCGGGTTGAAGTTCGGGTCGACACCCGCGAAGCCGAACTGGTCATAGCGGGCGCG
>CAZVSJ010000125.1:0-2437 GCA_964629755.1 uncultured Oscillospiraceae bacterium
AGTTCCTGCACGCGGCGGGGGAAAATTCTGCCGCTTTTTCTTGACGGTTTTATGCGTCCGTGCTATAATATATAGAATAATTTTGCATTATTCGGAGGTTTTTCCTTGACTGAATTCTTTGAAGTCTCCTGTCCGGGCGGGGCGCGATCCCTGTCCGACGTGATGAGCGCGCTGGAACGCGCCGCCGTCGGCCATGCCATCGACCTGCGCATCGACCACGACCGGATGCTCGCCGACTACGGCTGCCTGTGGATGGTCGTGCGCTGCCGCCTGGTGCTTTCGCGCCTGCCCGAGGGCGCTTTTACTGTAAAAACCTGGCTGCGCAGGCCGACCGCCGCCATCAGCAACCGCGATTTTTCAATTTTTGACGCGTCCGGCGAGCTTGGCAGCGCCGTGCAGACGTGGGTGCTTGCCGACGAGAAGGAGCGCCGCATCGTGCCGATGAAGTCCGTCGCGGCGCTGTGGGAGCTGCCGACGCCGGCGCCGGAACGAACCGGCGCGTTAAAACGCATCAATCTGCCGCCTGACATGGCAGATATCGCGCAATGGGAGATCTCCCCATCGCTCATCGACGACAACGGCCACCTCAACAACGTCGCCTACGTCCGCCGCGCCGAGGCGCTCGTCCCGGCGGGCTGCACCGCTCTGGAGGTCATCTTCGACCGCGAGTGCTTCGCCGGGGAGACGCTGACGCTCCAGACCGCCGAGGGCGACGGCACGTTCGTGCGCGGGGTCAAGGCCAACGGCGACGAGAGCTTCCGCGCCCGGTTTTGGAGGAATTTGTAATATGAAGCGACTGTTTTTGCCCCTGCTCTGCGTGATTTTGCTGCTTTGCGGCTGCGCAGCGGCGCAGGACGAGACGTCCTCCGCGCCGGAGCCGACGACCGCCCAGCCTGCGCAGACGGTCGACGACGCGCTGGTCGGCATCTGGGTCAGCGCCGACGGCGGCGGCGAGCGCGAAATGCTCGAGACGATCACCTTCGGCGCGGACGGCAAGCTATCCGTCAACCTGCGCTACGAGGGCAGCGACTACCAGACGATCTACGGCACCTACCGCGCCGACGGCAAAACGGTGCATTGCGCGATCACCGAGGGCGCCGAGCCGTTCGAGGTTGAGTACCAATACCGCATCGACGGTCGGGAGCTGTACCTCGACAACGGCGAAACCAGCGCCCAATACCTGCGAAACGACTGATCTGACCGCAGATTTTATTATTTCCGAAGGAGGTTATCCCATGAAATCCTACCCGACCATGACACCGGCCGAGCGAAAGAGCGAATATGACGCTTTGTTGAGCGAATATGAGCGATTTAAGGAGCTGCATCTCTCGCTAAATATGGCGCGCGGCAAGCCCGGCAAGGAACAGCTCGACCTTGTGAGCGATATTTTAACGGTTTTGAGCGATTCTGACGATTGCATCGACGAAGGGCTGGACGTCCGCAACTACGGCAACCTCAGCGGCCTGCCGTCGGCAAAGTGCCTGTTCGCCGGCCTGCTCGGCACGCAGCCGGAGCAGGTCTTCGTCGGCGGCAACGCCAGCCTGAACCTGATGTACGACCTCATCGCCAAGGCCTACACCCACGGCCTGCGCCATTCCCCGCGCCCCTGGGCGAAGGAGGAAAAAGTGCGCTTCCTCTGCCCCGCGCCGGGCTACGACCGGCATTTCAAGATCTCCGAATCCTTCGGCATGGAGCTGGTGACGATCCGCATGACCGCCGACGGCCCGGATATGGACGCCGTCGAGGCCGCCGTCCGCGACCCGTCCGTCAAGGGCATCTGGTGCGTGCCGAAATATTCCAACCCCGAGGGCATCATCTATTCCGACGCCGTGATCGACCGGCTGGCCGCGCTGCGCCCCGCCGCGCCCGATTTCGCGCTGATCTGGGACAATGCCTACTGCGTACATGAATTTGCGGGCGATTTTGTCCCGTTCCGCGACATTCTCTCCCTCTGCGCCGCGCAGGGCAACGCCGATATGCCCTACGAATTCGCGTCAACGTCCAAGATCACCTTCCCCGGCGCGGGCGTCGCGGTCATGGCGGCCTCGCGGGACAATCTGGACTACCTCGAATCGCTGCTGACCTATCAGACCATCAGCTACGACAAGGTCAACCAGTTGCGTCATGTAAAATATCTGAAGGACCGGGCGCACACGCTGGAACTGATGCAGCGTCACGCGGCGATTTTGGCGCCGAAATTTGAGGCCGTGCTGGACGCGCTGGAGACGCAGATCGCGCCGCTGGACATCGCGCGGTGGACGAAGCCGCGCGGCGGGTATTTTGTATCTCTTTACGCGATGAACGGAACGGCAAAGCGCGTCGTCGGGCTGATGAAGGACGCGGGCGTCGTGCTGACGGGCGCCGGCGCGACCTATCCCTACGGCGTCGACCCGGACGACAGCAACATCCGCATCGCGCCGAGCCTGCCGCCCGTGGA
>CAZVSJ010000126.1:0-2399 GCA_964629755.1 uncultured Oscillospiraceae bacterium
GATAGACGGCTGTAGGGTGGAGGCATGCCTCCACCGACCGCGAAGCGGCAGACGGCACAGACGAGCGGATTTGTACGGAGTTGGTAGTTCCTGCACCGGCTTACGGCTGCCCCCGCCCTACAAAAAAATTCGTGCGCAACGCGAACACCTGTAGCGCGCGGCATCCCTGACGCGCTTTAGAATCCGTGCGCAACGCGCACACCACAGTCATTCACCCTTAGTCCTTAGCCCTTAGTCAAAACGGAAGTTCCTGCACGCGGGACGCCGGGGACGGCGTCCCCTACGGACCCTATCGAAACTGCCTGCACCGGTGGGGGTGCGTTCGGCTGCATCGGATGAAATTTCTGTTGCCTGGCGGACAAAGCTGTGGTAAACTATAAACAGATATGCCCAAACCCGGGAAACGCCGCGCTCCCCTGCCGCGCGTTTCCGTTCACCGGAGAGAGATTAGGAAAGGTGGGAGATCCATGGGACTGCTTTCGGGCCTGCCGTCGCTGCGGCTCGTCTTTGCCTGTGCCGCCGTCGCGCTGTTTTTGCTGTCCGTGCCGGCCTATTTTGCCGCGCGGCGGCCGCGGCGCGGCACGACGGAATGGATCGCCCGCCTCGACAGACCGCATTTTGCCCCGCTGACGGCGTTGGGCCTGAAATGGACGGACGCGCTCTGGGCGGTGCTGGCTGCGCTGTGCGCGGCGGCGGTGCGGTTTTTCACCGCAGCCCTCCTGCCGGCGCTTGGCCTGGGTGCCGACGCGCCGGGACTTCTGACGGAAAACGCGCCTGCCCTTCTGCGTGCGGCTGCGCCGTGCGTGCTTTTGGCGCTGGCGCTGTATCTGCTGCTGCGGACGATGGACGAGCATCCCCTGCCCGCGATCCTGTGCGCGACCCTCGCCGGTCTGGCGCAAAGCCACGCCGACGCCCTGCTTGCCTGCGCCCTTTTATGCCTGTATGTGTGGATGTGCGCGCCGTATGACGCAAGGCTGCTGCCCCGCGGGCTGTGGCTGTGCGGTGCGGTCGCGGGCTATGCCGGGACGCTGATTCTGTGCGGCGCGGCGCTGTGGTACGCGCCGTTCTTCCTCGGCGCTTACGTCTGGACGCAGGTTTTGCGCTTTCGCGGCGGCGCGGACGGGCATCGCGGCGGAAAGCTGGCCGCTTCCCTGCTGCTGACCGTGCCGGTGGTGCTCTGCGCGGCGCTCGTCGTGGCGCTGGTGCGCTATGTCCGCGCGGGACAGGCCGCCTCCGTCCTGGAGGCGCTGCGCTCGTTCCGCTTCTATGCGGGGCTGCTGCCCGCACTCCGGGACGGACTGCCCGCCCTTGTGCGCGGCGGCGTCTCGTTTGAAGCGCTCCCGCCGCAGACCGTCGTGCTGTCTGCCGCGGCGCTCGGCGCGCTCGTGCCGCTGGTGCATGGCGCGTTTCGCCTGCGCGACGGGCGGCGGCTGTTCGTCCTGTGCCTCATGCCGTTCGCGCTGTGCGCGTGGCTGCTCGGCGGCAATGGCCCCGCTGCCCCTGTCCTGCTGCTGGCCGTCGGCGTGCTGTGGCAGAGCTATGCCGCGCGAAACCGCGCGGTGCACGCCGTCTGTTATTTCTGCGCGGCCCTTGCGCTGACCTGCGCGGGGATCACCCTTTTTTGAATTGGAGGAAAATTGTATGAAAATTTCGCTTGCCTGCGACCACGGCGGCCTGGAGCTGAAGCAGACCGTCAAGGAGCATCTGACCGGGCTTGGCCATGAGGTGCATGATTTCGGCACGTTCACCAAGGATAGCTGCGACTATCCCGACTTCGTCCGCCCGGCGGCGGAGGCCGTCGCCTCCGGCGAATGCGAGCGCGGCATCGTCATCTGCACGACCGGCATCGGCGTGTCCATCGTCGCCAACAAGGTGCGCGGCATCCGCTGCGCCCTGCTGACCGACACCGTCGCCGCCGCCGCCACCCGCAGCCACAACGACACCAACATGATGGCGCTCGGACAGAACATCGTCGCGCCGTATATGGCGCTGCAGATCGTCGACATCTGGCTGTCCACGCCGTTCAGCGGCGGCGAGCGCCACTGCCGCCGCATCGAGAAGATCGCCGCCATGGAGCGGGAGTGAGAGGCGCTGCTGGACGAGTTCACGCATCTGTAGCGCGCGGCATCCCTGCCGCGCCTGCGCAGGCGATGACCGGGCTAAGGGCTAAGAGTGAATGGTGAATGACTGTGGTGTTCGCTATCGCGAACGGATCATAATGTAGGGATGGGGCATGCCCCATCCGTTCCGCGAAGAGGCAGACGGGACAGATGTACAGGTTTGTACGAATTTGGCAGTTCCTGCACCGGCGCGCCGGGTCGTCGCGCCCTACGGCGAGGGTGCGATAGACGGATCGTAGGGCACGACCACTGGGCGTGCCGTCCGCGAAGCGGCAGACG
>CAZVSJ010000127.1:0-2314 GCA_964629755.1 uncultured Oscillospiraceae bacterium
CGGCGGCAGGGTGTTCGATGGGTGCAGCCAGACGCAGGACACGCTTTCCTCTCCTGCGCGCGAGGCTGATCGCCTCGCCGAGAAGCTGGGCGGACAGGCCGCGCCCGCGGTGCTCCGGCAGGAGCGAAAGCCAGGTAAGCTCATCCGTCTGCACGTCCGGAGCGCGCAGCACGACCGCGCCGGTCACCTCGTCGATCAGCGACGAAATGCGCACGCATTCGCCCTGTGGTGCGCCGAGTTCTTCCAGAAGCGCCGCGTCCTGCGCCTGCGCGTCGCGGAACCACATATTAAAATCCCGGTGCTCCCCGCCGCGCCACCACTGCTGGCGGCCGAGGGTCGTGATCTCCGGCGGCAGGTGCGACGCGTCGTTCAGATATTCCAGATGATAGTCCCCGTCCCGGACGAGCTTCGTCACGGCGGTGTTCTCGCTGTGCGGCAGATCGCGCTTTTCCGGGAAGAACAGCCGCTGCATCACGCCGCGCAGCACCATGCCGTGCGAGAAAATGGCGACGGTCTGCCCCTCATGCCGCCGGGCGACCTCGTCCAGCGCCTGCAAAAAGCGGCCCGTGTAGACCGGGAAGATCTCGCTGCCCTCGACCGACCAGCGCTGCGGGTCGTGCGAAAAGGCACGGTTGCGCTCCGGGTCGGCGTGGTCGAGCCAGCCGAAGGGCTGATCCTCCCACACGCCGCAATTCAGTTCACGGAAGCGCGGCTCCCTGTGCAGCGGGAGGTTTTTGGGGCGGTAGACCGCGCCCGCCGTCGTACAGGTGCGCGTTAAGTCGCTGGCATAGACCGCGTCGACGGGAACGGCTGCAAAGCGCTTTTCCAGCGCGGCGATCTGCTTCATGCCGTTCGGCGTCACGTTGGAATCGTACTGCCCGTGCAGGCGGCGGAACACGTTGCCCTCCGCCTCGGCGTGGCGGATCAGATAGATCGTCGTCATAAGATCACCATTTCTTCAGATTTATTAAAAGTATATCATATTCTTTTGACGAAAAAAAGACGGTTTCCGACTTTTTGTGTTTTTACCGCGCGGCGGGGCAAACTATTCCCGCCACGCGGCAAAATTTTTTCATCAGGAGGGAAACACGATGCAGGTCAAGGGATTTTTGCTGACGCTCGGGCTGGGCATGGCGGCAGGCGGTATGGTCGCGCTGATGCTGCCGCAGCAGTCGCAGGCGAGAAAGAGCGCCCAAAAGGCAGCCGACAAGCTGGAGCAGTCCATGTCGAACATGATGCAGTAGGGCAAGCAGCCGGCGGCACACCGCCGCCGGCGAGACAAAAGGCACACGCAGGGCGGCGTTCACAAATCTTTCAAAAAATTCCCCTTCACGAAGGGTTGACAAATGGCAAAAGCGTGGTATGATGTGAAAAAAGAGATTAGCACTCTCGTTGCGAGAGTGCTAAAAGTCAAAAAAGGAACTCTTCCGGAAAGGAGAATCATCATGAATCCCGACATCTTTACACAAAAATCCCTCGAAGCCGTCCGCGACGCCCAGCGTCTCGCGGCGGAGCATCAGAATCAGCAGATCGAGCAGGTGCATCTTCTGCTCGCGCTTCTGCGGCAGGACAGCGGCCTGATCCCGCAGCTCCTGAAAAAAATGGACGTCTCGCTGGAGAGCTTTGACGCCGCCACCGAGGCGGCAGTCAAGAAGCTGCCCGCCGTGACCGGCTCCGGCCGCGACGCCGACCGCTTCTATATCTCGCGCGGCATGGACAGCCTGCTGGCCTCCGCCGAAAGCACCGCAAAAGCCATGCGCGACGACTATGTCTCCGTCGAGCATCTGTTTTTGGCCATGCTGGACACCGCCGACGAGACGGTGAAGCCGCTGTTTTCCGACTACCGCATCACGAAGGAAAACGCCCTGCAAACCTTACAGGGCATCCGCGGCAGCCAGCGCGTGACGACCGACAATCCCGAAAGCACCTATGAGGCGCTGGAAAAGTACGGCACCGACCTTGTCAAAAAGGCGCGTGAAAAAAAGACCGACCCCGTCATCGGCAGAGACGACGAGATCCGCAACGTCATCCGCATCCTGTCGCGGAAAACGAAGAACAACCCCGTCCTGATCGGCGAGCCGGGCGTCGGCAAGACCGCCATCGCCGAGGGTCTGGCGCAGCGCATCGTGCGCGGCGACGTGCCGAAGTCCCTGCAGGACAAGACGATCTTCTCGCTCGACATGGGCGCGCTGATCGCCGGCGCGAAGTACCGCGGCGAATTTGAAGAGCGTCTGAAGGCAGTCCTGAACGAGGTCAAAAGCTCCGAAGGCCGCATCATCCTCTTCATCGACGAGCTGCACACCATCGTCGGCGC
>CAZVSJ010000128.1:0-2214 GCA_964629755.1 uncultured Oscillospiraceae bacterium
GACGATCCCTATATCCTCATCACCGACAAGAAGATCTCGTCCATCCAGGAGATCCTGCCCATCCTCGAGCAGATCGTCAAGGGCGGCCAGAAGCTCTTCATCATCGCCGAGGACGTCGAGGGCGACGCCCTGTCCACCCTGCTCGTCAACCGTCTGCGCGGCAGCTTCAACTGCGTCTGCGTCAAGGCGCCCGGCTTCGGCGACCGCCGCAAGGAAATGCTCCGCGACATCGCCATCCTCACCGGCGGCACCTATGTCGCCTCCGAGCTGAACATGAACCTGCAGGATGTCCAGATCAGCGATCTCGGCCGCGCACGCCAGATCAAGGTCAACAAGGACAACACCGTCATCGTCGACGGCTGCGGCGATCCCGCCGAGATCCAGAGCCGCATCCACGAGATCAAGGCCGCCATCAAGGTCACGACCTCCGATTACGACCGCGAGAAGCTGCAGGAGCGTCTGGCGAAGCTGTCCGGCGGTGTCGCGGTCATCCGCGTCGGCGCGCAGACCGAGGTCGCCATGAAGGAGCAGAAGCTCCGCGTCGAGGACGCCCTCAACGCCACCCGCGCGGCTGTCGAGGAAGGCATCGTCGCCGGCGGCGGCACGGCCTTCGTCAATGCCATCCCCGCCGTTGAGAAGCTCGTTTCCGAGCTGACCGGCGACGAGAAGACCGGCGCTTCCATCATCGCCAAGGCGCTGCAGGCCCCGATCCGCCAGATCGCGGAGAACGCGGGCGTGGACGGCTCCGTCGTCTTCGAGCGCATCAAGAACAGCGAAAAGCTCGGCTACGGCTACAACGCCTACACCGACGTTTACTGCGACATGATCCCCAGCGGCATCGTCGACCCGACCAAGGTCACGAGAACCGCCCTGGAGAACGCCGCGTCCATCGGCGCCTGCGTCCTGACGACCGAATCCCTCGTCGTGGATAAGCCCGATCCCGCGGCCGACGCCGCAGCCGCTGCCGCCGCAGCCGGCGCCGGCGGTGGAATGTATTGATCCATTGCTTTTCAAAAGCGGTGCGTCCCCAACCGGACGCACCGCTTTTTTGCGCATAAACAGGCTTGGCACGCAGCATCCCTGCCGTGCCTGCGGGTGGGTATTGCTGTAGGGAATAGAGAATCGTGAATGGTGAACAGTGAATCGTGAACAGGTGTAGTGTTCGCTGCGCGAACGGATTTTGAATGGTAGGGCGGGGGCAGCCGTAAGCCGGCGCAGGAACTACCAACTGTGTACAAATTCGTTCGTTTTCACCGTCTGCCGCTTACGCGGAACGGATGGGGCATGCCCCATCCCTACAGCCGCCTATCGAAAAACATCTGTAGGGCGGGGGCATGCCCCCGCCCTGCGGTTGAATTGTGCGGAGCACACCGCAGTCATTCCCGCTAAGCCAGGCGCCGCTCGTCACAGGCGCGGCAGATCACCTCGATCACGCGCCCGTCCGTGCAGACGATCTCGAACCTGTTTTCCCTGTCATGCGTAACAATCTGCGCAATACGCAGCGCATCGCTCTCATTCATCAGGTCAAACAGTACGTCCTTGAAGTAATTCAACTCCACGACTTTCCCTCCCCTCTTTTTCTTTGATTGTAGCCCAATTATGGGCTATTGTCAATAGATTGGCGTTTGCATACGATGATAAAAAAAGCCGGAGGGGAAGCTTTATGATCGTATATGACCGCCTGTGGCGGACGATGCGCGAACGCGGTGTCTCGCAGTACAAGCTCATCAACGAATACCATTTCAGCAGCGGTCAGCTCGACCGCCTGCGCAAGAACCGAAACGTCAGCACCTATACGCTCAGCCTGCTCTGCACGATCCTGCACTGCAAGCTGGAGGATATTGCGGAATTTGTGGAAGATTAAACAACACCGGCGGCCCGAAACAGGCCGCCGGCGTTTTGCGTGCAGGCACTTTCGATAGAATTCGTAGGGGACGCCGTCCCCGGCGTCCCGCGTGCAGGAACGACCGAGTTTGGCTAAGGGCTAAGGACTAAGGGTGAATGGCTGATGTGTTCGCTGCCGCGAACGATTTCTAAAGCGCGTCAAGGATGCCGCGCGCTACAGGTGTGCGCTTCGCACGGATTTTGATTGCGGGCGGCGGAACGCCGTCCCTACACCCATCTAACGCACCTGCTCCGTAGGGGCAGATAGTATCCGCCCGCAATTTCAAATTCGTTTGCGTAAGCAAACACCACAGTCATTCACTCTTAGTC
>CAZVSJ010000129.1:0-2148 GCA_964629755.1 uncultured Oscillospiraceae bacterium
ATATCATATCGCGCCAGCGATATATCATTGAAATAATCGCTTCTTTCCTGCATTATGAGAGGGCAAGCGCTGTATGCTGCGTTCGATATGTAAAAAGGAGAAAATAACCATGTGCTACATCCTCTATGGTGCCGTCAACCGGGAAGTCAACGCAGCCGATCTCGAGCGGATCACAAAGCGGTCGCGCTACACCTTCCGCCCCGGGACGAAGCATGATCTGAAAATGAGCATCAGCGGAAATACGTACGAATACCGCGTGACCGACTGGGTGTGCGACTGCGATTTTCCCGTCGGGGCCAAGGACCCGCAGGCTGAGGAGCTGAAGGAGCTTGCGGCGGTGCTGACGGAGCTGCGCTCGGCGGAAAATGCGGCGTGTGTCTATTTCAGCAAGACGTGGGCGGGCAGCAGGAACAAAAAGGAAGAGACGGTCTGTCTGGATGGGCTTGACGTGCCCGATTTTCTTGCGAATATGGAGCCGGGCTGCCTGTATCGGATAGACTTGGCTGAAAAAACTGCATAATAAAACTCCCCTGAAACCGACGTTTCAGGGGAGTTTTTCGCATTTTTACAGGCGGTCGGATCAGCGTAAGAAGCCCTCCAGGATTTTCTGCTCAGCCTCCTCGGCGGTCAGGCCGAGGGTCATGAGCTTCAGGATCTGTTCGCCCGCGATGCGGCCGATCGCCGCCTCGTGGATGAGGCTCGCGTCGACGTGGTTGCAGGTGATCTCCGGGATCGCGCGCACCTTTGCGCTGCCCATGATGATCGCGTCGCACTGGACGTGGCCGAAGCACTTTTCGTCGCCCTCGACGCGCGGATAGAAGATCTGCGACGATTCGTCCTGCGCGACCGAGCGTGAGACGACCTGCGCCTTGCTGTCCACGCCGCGCAGGAAGACGTCCATCTCGCTGACGGCGTGCTGGTCGGCGTGCGTGAGCAGGTTTTCGCGGATGATGATCTCGCTGTTCGCGCCCTTGCACTCGGCCTTGGTGTAACGTTTCGTGTCATCGACGCCGCGGATCTGGCTCGTCTCCAGCGTGACCGATGCGCCCTCCTCCAGATAGAGGATGGTCTGCGGGTTGAGGATGCGCTTGCCGCCGCCCTCGCCCTCGCCGTAGTGCTTTTCGATGTATTTCACGCGGGCGTTTTTGCCGACGTAAAAGGTGTGGATGCCGTCGTGCTCGCTGTCGCAGCTCCCGCAGTTGTGGATGCCGCAGCCGGCGACAATGGTCACGTCCGCGCCCTCGCCGACGAAAAAGTCGTTATAGACCATGTCGTGGAAGCCCGACTTCGTCAGCACGACGGGGATGTGCACGGACTCGTGCTTTGTGTAGGGCGCGATGCGGATGTCGATGCCGTCCTTGCCGGTCTTGGATTCGATGACGATGTGCTCGGTGTTGCGGCGGAAGGCCTTCGCGCCGTCGGAGCGGATGTTGACCGCGCCCTCGCCCGTGCCCTTCATGTCCGCGACGATGGCAAGAATTTTTTCCTGGATCTCGTTCAGCATTTGCCGTTCACCTCCAACAAGTTGCAGCCCGCGACGGTGTCCGCCATGATGCGCGGGTAGATCTCGTCCACGCTGCCGCGTGCGCTGACAACGCCGTTTGCGATCAGGACGATCTCGTCGGCCAGACGGATGATGCGCTCCTGATGCGAGATGATGAGGATGGTGGCCTCTTTTTTGTCGTGAATTTCGCGGAAAGTATCGGTCAGCCGCGCAAACGACCACAGATCGATACCGGCCTCCGGCTCGTCGAAGATCATCAGGCCGCTTTTGCGCGCGAGGACGGTGGCGATCTCGATGCGCTTGACCTCGCCGCCGGACAGGGAGGTGTCAACGTCGCGGTCGATATAGTCGCGGGCGCATAGGCCGACCTTGGTCAGGTAGGAGCAGGCGGCGTCGTGGCTCATTTTTTCGCCGGCAGCGACGTTCAGAAGGTCGCGCACCTTCATGCCCTTGAAGCGCGGCGGCTGCTGGAAGCCGTAGGAGATGCCGCGGCGGGCGCGTTCGGTGACGGAGAGACCGGTGATGTCCTCGCCGTTCCAGAAAATCTGGCCGGAGGTGGCGGGATTGATGCCCATGATCGCGCGGGCAAGGCTGGTCTTGCCGCCGCCGTTGGGGCCGGTGACGACGATGAATTTTTTGTCCTC
>CAZVSJ010000130.1:0-2082 GCA_964629755.1 uncultured Oscillospiraceae bacterium
GTGAATGACTGAGGTGTTCGCTGCCGCGAACGGATTTTGAATTTGGATTGCACCCGCAAGGGGTACGCCGCATCCGTAAGGCTCCTTCGTCGCCAACGGCTGCGCAGACGACTCGGCGCGCCGTGTGCAGGCAGTTTCGATAGAACCCGTAGGGGACGCCGTCCCCGGCGTCCCGCGTGTAGGAACTACCGACTTGGTACAAACTTGTTCGTCTGTCCTGTCCGCCGCTGCGCGGAACGGATGGGGCATGCCCCATCCCTACAGCCGTGCATCGCAGGCGCTATGCGCACAATTACAAATATTTTATCACAGATTTCCCCATATTACAAGCGCCGGGATGGAAATCCCCGCTTTTTTCGCGCAGACGGTTGCATTCGCCGCCCGCGGCTGGTATAATAAATCCATTATAACCCAACGGAGGTCAAAAACCATGAACTTCCTCAGAATTTTCCTCACCGGCGCGACCGAGGCCGCCGAGGCCGCGGAAAGCACCGACCAGACGGGTATGATGTCCGGAATGCTCGATATGTTCGACGTGCTCATGCTCCTGATGTTCGTCGGCATCGGCATCTACGGGCTTTACAGCGCCATCCGCCTGCGCCGCGAGCAGCTCCTTTTCCCGAACAAGTTCCTCTATCCCGGCGGCTGCGCGCCCGAAGAATGCCTCGATCCCGGCGAGTTCATCGACTTTATCGTCCCGCGCTGCATCGTCCTCGGCATCTTGCTCATCGTCATGGGCGGCCTGTTCGCGCTCAACACCTTCGTGCTGAAGCTCGACAGCTTTATTGTCAATCTTGTCTGGCTGATCGTGCCGATCGCGGTGCTGGGCTGGTTCGGTGTCTTTGTGCAGCGTAAAGCGGCAAAACTCTATTGGTGACCGCCATGAAAATTGTCATTTTAGACGGCTACGCCTCCAACCCCGGGGACGTGAGCTGGGACGAGCTTGCCGACCTCGGCGAGCTGACGGTCTATGACCGCACCGCAAAGGAAGAGGTCGTTTCGCGTATCGCAGACGCCGAGATCGTCTTTCTGAACAAGACGCCCGTGGACGCGGCGGTGTTCGACGCCTGCCCGCGGCTGAAAATGATCGGCATCCTCGCCACGGGCTACAACATCGTCGACATCGCGGCGGCGAAGGCGCACGGCGTCACGGTCTGCAACGTGCCCGGCTATTCCACGGGCGCGGTGGCGCAGATGACGTTCGCCCTGCTTTTGGAGATGACGCAGTGCGTGGGCGGGCATTCCGCCGCCGTCCACGCCGGGCAGTGGCAGAATTGCCCCGATTTCTGTTTCTGGAACGCGCCGCTTTCGGAGCTTGCCGGCAAGACGATGGGCCTGATCGGCTACGGCGCGATCGGGCAGGCGGTCGGGCGCATCGCGCAGGCCTTCGGGATGCGCCTTTTAGTCACGGCGCGGCACGAAAAGCCCGTGCCGGAGGGCGCGGAATTCGTCACGCTCGACGAGCTTCTGGCGCGGTCGGACGTCGTGTCGCTGCACTGCCCGCAGACGGCGGAAAATCTGCACATGATCGGCGCGGCGGCGCTGGCGAAGATGAAAGACGGTGCGATTTTGCTCAATACGGCGCGCGGCGGTCTGATCGACGAGCAGGCGGTCGCGGACGCGCTGAAAAGCGGCAAGCTCGGCTTCTACGGCGCGGACGTCGTGTCGAGAGAGCCGATCGCGGCGGACAATCCGCTGCTCACCGCGCCGAATTGCTATTTAACGCCGCATATCGCCTGGGCGCCGAGGGAGACGCGCCTGCGCCTGCACCACATCGCGGCGGAGAATCTGCGTGCCTTCCTGCGCGGCACGCCGCAAAACGTGGTCAATCCGTGAATACGAAAAAACCGAGGCTCCGGCCTCGGTTTTTTATATTCAGTGAACAGTGAATTGTGAATAGTGAACAGATGCGGTGTGCTTCGCACGATTCCAATGTAGGGCGGGGGCATGCCCCCGCCGGTGCAGGAACTACCGACTGCGTACAAACCCGTTCGTCTGTACTGTCTGCCGCTGCGCGGACGGTGGAGGCATGCCTCCACCCTACAACCATCTACGAAATCCATTTGTAGGGCGGGGGCATGC
>CAZVSJ010000131.1:0-2081 GCA_964629755.1 uncultured Oscillospiraceae bacterium
GCCAGCAGCACCTTCTTGCCCAGGCCGACCGTAAAGCGCGTGATCCCGGCGGTGATGCCGGAAAGCTCCGGCTTGCGGTCGTTGATCTGCGCGTCGATGTCCGCATAACGGACGATCGGCCCGGCGACCAACTGGGGGAACATACAGATGTACAGAGCGAGATTCAAAAACCGGGTCTGCACCGGCACGCGCTTGCGGTAGATGTCCAGAATATAGCTCAGCGCCTGAAAGGTGTAAAACGAGATGCCGAGCGGCAGGGGCAGAGAAATGGCCTGCTTCTGAATGCCGAACAGATCATAGGCGGTTTGCAGGAAAAACGTCAGATACTTGAACACGAAAAGCATCGCCAGATTCAGCACGCATGCAAGGAGCATGACGCGCTTTCGTGCCCTGTCCGCGCGATCAAATCGCAGCGCTCTGCCGAGGAAATAGTTCATCGCGATGGAGAGAAGCATCAGAAAGACGTAATAAGGCTCACCCCATGCGTAGAAGATCAGGCTTCCGATCAGACAAATAAAGTTCCGGAATCTGTTCGGAACGATATAATAAACGAGGAAAAACGCCGGAATAAAATAGAATAAGAAGATGATACTGCTAAATACCATTGTCGCATTGCTCCTGCGGGATTTCTTTCATTGCGCGGTTGGATCCATAACACATTATCCCATAACATAGGCTTCCTGTCAATGAGAAAAAGCGTCCCTCCGCGTGACGGAGAGACGCGTTTTCGGTCGTACAGTTACAGATGCACGATGGTGCCGGATTCGCCCTTGACGGCCTTGCCCGCGTTTTCCAGCGAGGCAATGATCGCCTGACCACCGGTCTTTGCGAAGGAGATCGCAGCCTTGACCTTCGGCAGCATCGAGCCGGGGGCAAAGTGGCCCTCGCCGCAATACTGCTCGGCCTGCTCGACGGTCATCTCGCTGAGGCTCTCCTGGTTGGGCTTGCCCCAGTTGATGCAGACGCGGTCAACGGCGGTCAGGATGACCAGTGCGTCGGCCTGCACCAGCTCGGCCAGCTTCGCGGAGGCGAAGTCCTTGTCGATGACGGCGGGGGTGCCGTAGAGCTTGCCGTCCCTGCGCACAACGGGGATGCCGCCGCCGCCGACGGTGATGACGACGCAGCCGTCCTTAATCAGCGCGTTGACGGTATTCTTCTCAATGACGTCGATGGGCTTCGGAGAGGGGACGACCTGACGGTAGCCGCGGCCGGCATCCTCGACCATCGTATAGCCCTTCTCCGCGGCGATGCGGTCGGCGGTCTCCTTGTCATAGAACGCGCCGACGGGCTTGGTGGGATTCTGGAAGGCGGGGTCATTCTCGTCGACAAGCACCTGCGTGACGACGGTTGCGACGTCCTTGACGATGCCGCGCGCGGCAAGCTCGTTGCCGATGGCGTTTTGCAGGTGGTAGCCGATGTAGCCCTGGCTCATTGCGCCGCATTCGGGGAAGGGCATATCGGACTTGATGGCCTTGGCCTCGGCGGCGGTGGCCATGCCGAGGTTGATCATACCGACCTGCGGGCCGTTGCCGTGCGCGATGACGACCTCGTTGCCCTGCTCGATCAGGTCGACGATGGGCTTTGCGGTCTCGGTGACGAGAGCGAGCTGCTCATAGGGGGTGTTGCCCAGCGCGTTGCCGCCGAGGGCGATCACGATTCTTTTAGACATTTTCTTACCTCTTATCATGGTCAGAGCGGGAGCGTGCGCTCCCGCTCGTGGTTTATCAGAACATCTTGCGCTTGTTGTCGGAAGCGTCGAGCGCCATCAGCGTGCCGACGGGATCCTTGACCTGGGACATGAAGATCATCGCGGCGATGATATAGGGCTTGTAGGAAGCCTGCTTATACAGCGGGACGAGATAACGGTCGAATACGGAGTTGTCGACCTCGCCCTCTTCGCAGCTCAGGCCGGTGATGTCGGCGGGCAGGCAGTGCAGATACAGCGCCTTGCCGTCCTTCGTCAGCTTCATCATTTCCTCGGTGCAGGCCCAGTCCTTGTGCTCGGCGTTCTGCGCAAGCAGGCGCTTCTCCAGCTCGTCGATGCCCTTCTGGTCGCCCTTGACATACAGCTCGGAGCGCTC
>CAZVSJ010000132.1:0-2015 GCA_964629755.1 uncultured Oscillospiraceae bacterium
TATATCCGCCGCGGACGGTGTTGTCAATGGCTAAGGGCTAAGGACGAAGGGTGAAGATGAGAGGTGTTCGCTTGCGCGAACGATTTTTTACGGCGCGTCAGGGATGCCGCGCGCTACAGGTGTTCGCTGACGCGAACGGATTTGAATTGTAGGGCGGGGGCAGCCGTAAGCCGTGGAACTACCAACACTGTACAAATCTGTTCGTTTCCGCTGTCCGCCGCTGCGCGGTCGGCACGCCCGGTGGTCGTGCCCTACGAGCCGTTGAACGCACCCTCGCCGTAGGGCGCGACCACTGGGCGCGCCGGTGCAGGAACTACCGCTTATGAATAAAGTGAACAGAGAATAGTGAAAAGTGAATAGAGAACAGATGTGGTGTGCTTCGCACGGATTTTGAATTTGGATTGCCACGGGCGATTTATCGCCCGTGGCAATCTCACTGTTCCCTGTTCCCTGTTCCCTGTTCCCTGCCCCTCATATTCCCGCCTCCCGCCGCGTATAGTTCAGGGGGAGGGGAATCATTTTGAGTTTGACTGAGCTTGCATTGCGCCGCGCAGGCGCTTCGGATCTGCGCCAATTCCAGTCCCGCGAGGGGCTGATCCCGTCGGGACGGGAGGACGTTCTGACCATGCAGCGCCTTGCGCCGTATCTTCTGGGCTATGAGCGCTATATGGTCAAGCCCGGCGATACCTATTACAAGATCGCGCGTGAATACGGCACCACCGTGCGCGCCATCCAGACGGCCAACCCGGCGCAGGACCCGCGCCGTCTGCGCGTGGGGCAGTATCTCGTCGTGCCGTTCGGCTTTCCGGTCGTGCCAGACGACATTCCGTTCACGTCGGAGCTGCTGGATGTGTGCGTGCGCGGCCTGACCGCGCGCTATCCCTTCATCACGCGCCGCACCATCGCCACGACCGCCTACGGCCGCCCGGTGACGGCGCTGAAGATCGGCACGGGCCGCCGCTCGATCCTCTATAACGCGTCACATCACGCCAACGAGTGGATTACGACGCCTGTTTTGATGCGGTTTTTGGAGGAATACGCCGAGGCGGTGATGAACGGCGGGACGATCTATTCGCTCGATGCGCCGTCGCTGCTGCGCGACACGCAGCTCTGGCTCGTGCCGATGGTCAACCCCGACGGCGTCGATCTGGTCACGGGCGCGATCGAGCCGGGCTCGGCCGAGTACGAGGCGGCGCGGCTGATCGCGGCGTTTTTCCCGGCGATCCCGTTCCCGGACGGGTGGAAGGCGAATCTGCGCGGCGTCGACCTGAACCTCAACTACCCCGCCGGATGGGAGCAGGCGCTGGAAAACAAGTTCGCCCTCGGCTTCACGCGCCCGGCGCCGCGGGATTTCGTCGGCTATGCGCCCCTCGACCAGCCGGAGACGGCGGCGATGGCCGAGCTGACGCGGCAGGTCAATCCGCGCCTGACCCTGTCGTACCACACGCAGGGCGAGGTCATATACTGGAAATTTCTGGATATTACGCCGCCCGACGCGCAGGCCATCGGCGAAGAATTCGCCCGCGTCAGCGGCTACACGCTGGAGGATACGCCTTACGCGTCAGGCTTCGCGGGCTACAAGGACTGGTTCATTCAGGATTTTGACCGTCCGGGCTATACGATCGAGGCCGGTCTGGGCGAAAATCCGCTGCCGATGTCGCAATTTTCGTCGATCTACGCCAAGAATCTCGGCATTCTTGCCCTCGGCATGGTGCTGTAGCGCGTCTGCGCCGGCAACGGCGCAGAAATACGCCCGATTCGGAAGATTTTATAAAATAAACCTTGACATTCTCCTTGCAATATGGTAATATTCTATGGCTGATGCTGAACTCGAAGCTGCGGGTGTAGTATAACGGCTAGTACAACAGCCTTCCAAGCTGTGGGCGTGGGTTCGATTCCCATCACTCGCTCCATACGCGCCAGTAGCTCATCCGGATAGAGCAACTGCCTTCTAAGCAGTAGGTGGGGGGTTCGAGTCCCTTCTGGCGTACCAGCCGAGTGATGTATCGGTGTCG
>CAZVSJ010000133.1:0-1992 GCA_964629755.1 uncultured Oscillospiraceae bacterium
CCGCAAACGATGCCGAGGGCGGCGCAGCATACTATTATAATAATAGGGCTGACCTTTTTCAGCGCCGCGACCACCGCCGCGCCGAAGATGCCGGCCGTGCAGAGAAACTCCGGCTTCAAAACGCTGCTCCACGCCACGGGCGTGCTGTGGAAAAACACCGTCGGCAGCATCCCCCACAGGGCGCAGGCCATCAGGCCGACGACCGCCGAGCGCAGGCCGTACATGACGCTGCTGACGGCGCGGCTGTTTTTGAATTTCAGGTAGAACTTCGCGACGATGAGGATGACGAGAAACGACGGCAGCACGACGCCGGATGTCGCGGCGAGCGAGCCGAGAACACCGGCGGTCTCCGCGCCGACGTAGGTGGAGATGTTGATGGCGAAGGGGCCGGGCGTGGATTCGGAGATCGCGACGAAGTCCACCAGCTCCTCCATCGACAGCCAATCGTGGGCGACGACCTCCTCCTGAATGAGGGGCAGCATGGCGTAGCCGCCGCCGAAGGTGAACAGGCCGATCTTAAAA
Source organism: uncultured Oscillospiraceae bacterium (assembly GCA_964629755.1). GTDB lineage: Bacteria > Bacillota > Clostridia > Oscillospirales > Oscillospiraceae > JAZOXB01. The sequence continues at coordinate 523 of CAZVSJ010000133.1, forward strand.
AACGTGTAAAACAGCTCCAGCAAAAGCATCATCACATGACACCCCGCTTTCGCTGCACGAGGCAGTAGACAAAGCCCGCGAGGCCGCACAGGGCGATCAGGGCGATGACGTTCCAGTCGAGGATGGCCGCCCAGACGAAGGCGCCGACCATCACGCACCAGGAAAAGACGTTGTGCTCCGCCCGCTTCCAGAACGAGACGACCGCCTTGACGATGAGCGCCAGGACGCCGGCGCGGATGCCGAAGAAGGCATACTGCACGACGGGATAGTCCATGATGTGGCGCAGGAAGAAGGCAATGGCGAGGATGATGACGAACGACGGCAGCACAACGCCGAGCGTCGCGGCGGCCGCGCCCAAAACGCCCGCCGTGCGGTAGCCGACGAAGGTGGCGGAGTTGATGGCGATCGGGCCGGGCGTGGACTCGGCGATGGCAATGATGTCGGAGATCTCCTCTTTTTCGATCAGGTGGCGCTTCTCCGCCGTCTCGTATTCGATCAGTGGGATCATGGCGTAGCCGCCGCCGAAGGTGAACGCGCCGATCTTCAGAAAGATCAGAAACAGATGCAGCGCCTTTTGCAGGCGCTCTTTCAGGGGCATGGCAAGTCCTCCTTGCAATTTGCAGGAATAACGTGTTCAGTATAGCGCATTTTTTGTGAAAAGGCAACAGGAGTTTTTTCGCTTTGGAAATGTGTGAAAAATTTTTGAAATTTCCAGAAAAACGGTTGAATTTTGGAGCGATTTATCATAGAATATAGCTCGAAGCGTCTCGGGACGCCGAACGAAAACACCGCAGAGGCAAATTTTATGCTCAATATCGTTCTTGTCGCGCCGGTGATCCCGCAGAACACGGGCAACATCGCCCGCACCTGTGCCGCTACCGGCTCCGTGTTACATCTGGTCAGGCCGCTGGGCTTTGACATCTCCGATTCCGCCGTCAAGCGTGCCGGCCTGGACTACTGGCATCTGGTCGACGTACACGTTTACGACGACCTTGACGAGCTCTTCGCGAAAAACGACGTGCGCCAGATGCGCCTGTTTTCGACCAAGGCTCCGCGCTCGTACGCCGAGGCCGACTACGAAGACGGCTGCTACCTGTTCTTCGGCCGGGAGACGACGGGTCTGCCGGAGGAATTTCTGGATGCGCATTACGAAAGCTGCGTCCGCATCCCGATGCGCGCCGAGGCCCGGAGCCTGAACCTCAGCAATTCCGTCGCCGTCGGCGTGTTTGAGGCCCTCCGGCAGCTTGACTTTCCCCATTTGAAGGACTACGGGAAGATGAAGGAAGGCTGATTCCTGCTGTCTTTCATGTAGTGAACAGAGAATAGTGAATAATGAATAGGGAACAGATGCGGTGTGTGCGTTGCGCACGGATTTATATTGTAGGGCGGGGACATGTCCCCGCCGTGGAACTACCGACTGCGTACAAATCCGTTCGTTTGTACCGTCTGCCGCTTCGCGGTCGGCACGCC
>CAZVSJ010000134.1:0-1963 GCA_964629755.1 uncultured Oscillospiraceae bacterium
CATAGTGCAGGACGCAGGAGGCGGGGTCAATGGCGATGGGCGCGTAGGGGATGACTCTGCCGTCATGCCAGCCCTGTCCTTCGTCGTAGTCCATGATAAACATATGGTCGGAGAAATCCTGCCCGAAATGCAGATGGTCGGGATCGGGCTTCTGCTTCGGGTGCGTGGTACGGGTCACGGGGAAGGTATAATTCATGGAAAAAGCCTCTTTTCTGTTTAATATCGGTATAACTCGGGCCTTCTGTCCCGAAAAACATGAATGGAATTACGGATATTGTCTAAGATGCTGAGGTCGAGGTCGGCGGTGAGGAGCTGTTCTTTTCCCCCTGCGCGGGCGAGGATTGTGCCCCACGGGTCAACGATTTGCGAGCCGCCAGCGTAGACGGTCTCACCAGCCGTGCCGCAGGAGTTGCAGCAGACGGTGAACATCTGATTTTCCACCGCGCGGGCGGCTGTCAGGAGCTGCAGGTGCGGCAGACGCACCTTCGGCCACTGGGAGACTAAGAACAAAATGTCCAGCCCTTCGACCGTGAGCGTCCGCGTCAGCTCCGGGAAGCGGATGTCGTAGCAGATGAGGATGCCGCACTGCGCGCCGTCGAGGGTGAAACGGCACAGATGGTCGCCCTTTTGGAAGAACTTGTCCTCGTCCATCGGGGAAAACAGGTGGGTCTTGTCGTATTCCGCGACGCACACGCCCGTGCGGTCGAAGACAAAGGCGGTATTGTAGACGCCGTCCGCTTTGCGGTTTGCCACGCTGCCGGCGACGATGTTGACGTTCAGCTCCTTTGCCAGCGCGGAAAACAGGGTTTTCGTCTGCGACCCGTCTTCGTCGGCGTACCGCGCGAGGTTTTCCCGTGGGAAGAAGCCCGTGTTCCACGTTTCGGGCAGGACGACGGTATCGGGGCGCTCCTGCTGCACCGCCTGACGCACCAGCGCTTCGGCGCGGGCGAAGTTCTCCTGCGGTGCGGCGAAGGCCATGTCCATCTGGATACAGCTCACGCGCATGGCTCAGCCCTCGAATGCCGCGCCGGTTTGCAGCGCCTTGAGATTGTAGACCAGCAGCTCCTGATGCCGCGCGGAGACGACTTTTTTCAGCGCCGCCTCCCAGTCGCCGCCGCAGAGGGCGGGGACCTCCTTCATCAGCTTGCCCGTGAGCAGCATATTTGCCAGCGTCGGGATGCCTGCATCCGTCGCCATCTGCGTGGCGGGGACGTAATGCACCTCGACGTCGGTGCGCTTGACCTTGCGCTCGATCAGCGTGGAGTCGACGAAGATCTTGCCACCGGGGACGACCGCGTCCTCAAATTTGTCCAGTGAGGGCAGGTTCATCACCATCAGCACGTCGGGGTGCGTGACGATGGGCGAGCCGATGGCGCTGTCGCTGAGGATGACGCTGCAATTTGCCGTGCCGCCGCGCATCTCCGGGCCGTAGGAGGGAAGCCAGCTCACGTTCTGCTCCTCCAGCAGGCCCTTGTAGGCGAGGAATTTGCCCGCAAACAGGATACCCTGTCCGCCGAAGCCCGCGATTACGATCTGTACTGCGCTCATACGCCCGCCTCCTTACTTCTGTCCTTATAAACGCCGAGGGGATAGTAGGGGATCATCTTCTCGTCGATCCACTCCAGCGCCTTTTGCGGGGTCATGCCCCAGTTGGTCGGGCAGGCGGAGATCACCTCGACGAGGGAGAAGCCCTTGCCTGCAATCTGATTCTCAAAGGCTTTCTGAATGGCTTTCTTTGCGGCAAGGACATTTTTGACATTATTGACCGCAACACGCGCCAAGTATTCAGGCCCCTCTAACTGCGAGAGCATTTCACAGATTTTCACGGGGTAGCCGCAGTGCTTGACGTCTCTGCCATAGGGAGAGGTCTGCGTGACCTGACCGGGCAGGGAGGTGGGCGCCATCTGACCGCCCGTCATGCCGTAAATGGCGTTGTTGACGAAAATGACGGTGATATTCTCAT
>CAZVSJ010000135.1:0-1898 GCA_964629755.1 uncultured Oscillospiraceae bacterium
CGGCGCGGACGGCGGGCTTCCGCCCGAGGACGAAAACCTCCCGCCCATGTACGACGGCGACGCGACGCACGTCGAGCGTCCCGTCCGCAAAAAGCGCTCCCGCGCGCGGAAGGTGCTGCGCGTGCTGTGCGTGATCGGCAAATTTTTGCTGAGTCTGGTGCTGGTCGTGGCGGTGCTGGCCGCCGGACTGATCGGCTACCTGACCGTGACGGAGTACACCCCGGCCTACGCCGAGGTTGCCGAGCGCGGCGCGAACAACCTGACCATCCAGCTCAACAAGCCGACCGTCCGGCTGGTCACGTTCAACACCGGCTTTGCCGGCCTCGGCGAGGACGCTGACTTCTTCATGGACGGCGGAACCGGCGTGAATCCGGACTCCGCTGACGTTGTTGAGCGAAATATGATCGGTATTGAGCGTATTTTGAGCGATTTGAACGCCGATTTTCTGCTGCTGCAGGAGGTCGACACCGATTCCGACCGCAGCTTCCACAAAAATCAGTGGCTGCAATACGAATACGACCTCGTGGGCTATGAGACGCGTTACGCGATGAATTATTCCTGCGACTACGTCCCCTATCCGCTCTCCGAGCGCATCGGCGAGGTGCATTCCGGCATCGCGACCTACAGCCGCTTCGACATCTCGTCCGCGACGCGCTACGCCCTGCCGTGCCCGTTCTCGTGGCCGACGCGCGTCGCCAACCTCAAGCGCTGTATGCTCGTCACGCGCATCCCGCTGGAAAACGTCGAGGATCGCGAGCTGGTCATCGTGAATTTCCATCTGGAGGCGTATGACGACGGCGAAGGCAAGGCCGAACAGGCCGCGCAGCTTCTGGACTTCATCCAGGCGGAGTACGAAAAGGGCAATTATGTCATCGCCGGCGGCGATTTTAACCAGGTTTTCCCCGGAACGCTCGACACCTACCCCCTGACGCAGACCGACGACTGGACGCCCAGCGAGATCGGTGAACTGCCCGACGGCTGGCAGTACGCCTATGACGACGGCGTGCCGACCTGCCGCCTGCTCAACCAGCCCTACGAGCCGAACAGCAGCAAAACGCAATATTATGTGATCGACGGCTTCATCGTCTCGCCCAACGTGACGGTCGAGCGCATCGAGACGATCAACGAGGGCTTCGTCTACAGCGACCACAACCCGGTCGTGCTGGAGGTCTCGTTCGGCGAATGATTTCGCGCTGAGCGATTTTGAGCGGATATGATTGAAAATGACCGCCCGTTCCTTTTGAACGGGCGGTCATTTTATGCGTCCATGAAAAACCGGCAGACGGGGCGCCACGCCAGCAGAACGCGGCGCACCTCGTCGGCAAGCTGCGGCGAATAGAGCAGCTCGTCGGGCGGGCAGTCGCGGATGGCAATGAAATTTTTCAGCCCGAAATACGGCGCGAGGCGCTCGTCCGGGCAGGGCTTCGGGCGCTTATAGCGGTCGCCGCCGAGGGTGATGCCGCTTTCGCGCTCGGCCTTCCCCACGAGGGCGAGAAATTCGCCGGCGTGGTCGGTCATTTTGGTGCGCAGGGCGATGGCGTCGTCGGTCTTGGGGTAGGCGTAGAGGAAGCCGTAGCGGTAGCCCTCCGGCCGCACCTCGAAGCACAGGCACGGGCGCTCGAGCCACGGGCTGCCGTCGCGGCGCAGGCAGAACCACAGACTGTCCTTGTAAAACGTCGTCGGGTGCATCCGCATATCGCGGTAGATGCGCGAAAGGTGGAGGCGCAGGCCGTCTTCGCCGTCAAAGTCGGCGGCGACGAGCTGCGCGAGCGCCTTCATCGGCTCGTAGAGTGCGGACTGGTATTCCTGCTTGTGCAGGGCGAACCAGTCGCGGTTGTTGTTGAATCGAATGCCCCAGAGAAAGTCGATCGTCTCCGGGGAAAAGCCTTGAAACATGG
>CAZVSJ010000136.1:0-1810 GCA_964629755.1 uncultured Oscillospiraceae bacterium
CGCAGGTCGTAGCGCGTGCGGCGGATGACGACGTCCTCCTGATGCGCGAGGTATTCGTCGAGAATCTCGCGCAGGGACAGCACCTTCGGCTGGCTCTGGTTCCTGACGAGCGCGAGCATATTGACGGCGAAGGTCGACTGAAGCTGCGTCTGGGCGAACAGGCGGTTCAGGACGACCTGCGCGTTGGCCTCGCGCTTCAGCTCGATGACGATGCGCATACCGTTGCGGTCGGACTCGTCGCGGATGTCGGAGATGCCCTCGAGGCGCTTTTCGTTGACCTGGTCGGCCATGTTTTTGATGAGCATCCGCTTGTTGACCTGGTAGGGGATCTCGGTGACGATGATGCGCTGGCGGTTCTGCCCGAATTCCTCCAGCTCGGTGCGGGCGCGCATGGTGATGCGGCCCTTGCCGGTAGCGTAGGCGCTGCGGATGCCGGCGCGGCCCAAAATCAGACCCTTCGTCGGGAAATCCGGGCCGGTGATGTGCTCCATGAGGTCAAATAACGTTGCCTCCGGATTGTCGAGCACGCACAGGCAGGCGTTGATGACCTCGGTGAGGTTGTGCGGCGGGATGTTCGTGGCCATGCCGACGGCGATGCCGGACGAGCCGTTGACCAGCAGGTTGGGGAAGCGGCTGGGCAGGACGCGCGGCTCCTTGCGCGTCTCGTCGAAGTTGGGGTCCCAGTCGACGGTGTCCTTTTCGAGGTCGCGGAGCATCTCGTTGGAGATTTTGGACAGACGCGCCTCGGTGTAGCGGTAGGCCGCGGGGGGGTCGCCGTCGACGGAGCCGAAGTTGCCGTGCCCGTCGACGAGCATATAGCGCATGGAGAAGTCCTGCGCCAGACGCACGAGGGCGTCGTAGACCGACGCGTCGCCGTGCGGGTGATAGCGGCCGAGGACGTCGCCGACGCAGGTGGCGGACTTCTTAAAGGGCTTGTCCGCGGTCAGATTGTCCTCATACATTGCATACAGGATACGCCGGTGGACGGGCTTGAGGCCGTCGCGCACGTCGGGCAGAGCGCGCCCGATGATAACGGACATGGCATATTCCATGTAGCTGGTCTTCATTTCGTGTACAAGCTCGCTGGTCACGATCGCCTGATTGGGGAACATGATGTCCTCGGACTTGTAATCCTTCTTATGTGCCAAGGTGTTTCCTCCTTGATTAGTATTGCGGTAAAAAATTTGTCATTGCGGGGTGCTTGCGCCCGTCTGCCGGTCATGTCATTGCGAGGCTTGCAGAGCAAGCCGTGGCAATCTTATGCAGACAGTTTCGATAGAACCTGTAGGGGACGCCGTCCCCGGCGTCCCGCGTGCAGGAACTACCCAATTATGTCATTGCGAGGGCGATTTATCGCCCGTGGCAATCTATTAAACTAAGAGCTAAAGACTAAGGGTGAATGACTGTGGTGTTCGCTTGCGCGAACGAATTTCAACAGCGCGTCAAGGATGCCGCGCGCTACGGGTGTTCGCTTACGCGAACGGATTTCAACAGCGCGTCAGGGATGCCGCGCGCTACAGGTGTGCGCTTTGCGCACGGATTTGGAATTGCGGGCGGATACTATCCGCCCCTACGCAGTGGGTGCGAAAAACGTCCGTAGGGGCGGCACCCGCAAGGGGTACGCCGCATCCGTAAGGCGGCAAGCCGCCAACGGCTGCGCAGCTGTCAGCCGCCCGCGTGCAGGCATTCCCATCAGATTGCCACAGCCGGTGTGCGCACCGGCTTTGCAATGACAAACAGGGCTTCTTATTGCACCCTCAATAATCCAAATTCACGACATATCTGGCGTTTTGTTCGATGAATTCCTTTC
>CAZVSJ010000137.1:0-1807 GCA_964629755.1 uncultured Oscillospiraceae bacterium
AACCTATGGACACGAAATCCTTCCCGCAGGGGAAATTCATGGCGCCGGTCAAGGTCGGCCCGAAGGGACAGATCGTCATCCCCGCCGAGGTGCGCGAGATGTTCGGCATCCGCCCCGGCGACACGCTGCTGCTCCTTGCCGACCTCGCACGGGGCATCGCCCTGCCCGCGCCCGCGCAGGCGCAGCAAATCATTGAAAATATCACGAATCACGCAATGGAAGGGGGCCTTCAGCCGTGAACGCGATCGAGACCAAGGCGCTCACGCGGCGCTTCGGGGACAAAACGGCGGTCGACGCGCTGGAGCTGACCGTGCCGGAGGGTGAGCTGTTTGCGCTTTTAGGCGTCAACGGTGCAGGCAAGACCACGACGATCAAGCTGCTGTCCGGTCTTTTGCAGCCAACTGCGGGCAGCGCGTCGATCCTCGGCGTCCCGGCGGGGTCGCAGGAGGCCAAGCGCCTGCTGGCCGTCTCCCCGCAGGAGACGGCGGTCGCGCCGAACCTGACGGTGCGGGAAAATCTGGAGCTGATGGCAGGGATCTCCGGCGCGGACGGAAAGCAGGCGCGGCAGCGTGCGGACAAGACCCTTGACGAATCCGGCCTGCGCGAGGTCGCGGACAAACGCGCCAAGACGCTCTCCGGCGGCTGGCAGCGGCGGCTGTCCATTGCGATGGCGCTGATCTCCGAGCCGAAGCTCCTGTTCCTCGACGAGCCGACGCTCGGGCTGGACGTCCTCGCGCGGCGCGAGCTGTGGCGCGGCATCGCGGCGCTCAAGGGCAGGATCACCATCGTCCTTACGACGCATTACATGGAAGAAGCGGAGCATCTTGCCGACCGCGTCGGCATCATGGCAGGCGGCCGCCTGCGCGTGTGCGGCAGCCCGGCGGAGCTGATCGCCCGCGCCGGAAAGACGAATTTTGAGGACGCCTTCGTGGCGCTGGCGGGAGGCGAAACGGAATGAGAAAAATGCTGTTTTTTGCGCGGCGCAACCAAAAAGAGATGCTGCGCGACCCAATGAGTGTGTTTTTCGGGGTGCTGTTTCCTGTCATTCTCCTGCTCCTGCTGACGATCATCGACCGCAGCCTGCCCGCCGAGGCGCAGATGGACCTGTTCCGCGCGGAAAAGCTCGCGCCGGGCATCGCGGTGTTCAGCCTGAGCTTCATCTCGCTCTTCGCGGCGATGCTGATCGCAAAGGATCGCGGCAGCTCGTTCCTGCTGCGCCTTTACACGTCGCCGATGCGCGGCCGCGACTTCATTCTCGGCTATCTTCTGCCGCTTCTGCCGATGGCGCTGGCGCAGATGCTGGTCTGCTACGCGGCGTCGCTTGCCCTCGGCCTGCGCCTTACATGGAACATCCTGCTTGCCGTGGCGGTCAGTCTGCCGGTCGCGGCGGTCTATATCGCGCTGGGGATGCTCTGCGGGACGCTGCTGAGCGAGAAGGCGGTCGGCGGCGTGTGCGGCGCACTGCTGACGAATGTGTCGGCGTGGCTGTCGGGCATCTGGTTCTCGCTCGACCTGATCGGCGGCGCGTTCCGCAGGATCGCGTACCTGCTGCCGTTTGCCAACGCGGTGGACGCCGCGCGCAGCGCCCTCGCGGGCGACCTCGGCGCGGTGTGGGGCAGGCTCTGGGTCGTCCTTGTGTGGGCGGTCGGCCTTCTGGTCGCCGCCGTCGCGGTCTTCGCCCGGAAAATGAAGGTCAAATAGAGCCACCCGCGTGCTGGCAGTTCCGATAGGATCCGTAGGGGACGCCGTCCTCGGCGTCCCGCGTGCAGGCACTACCGTATTGACTAAGGGCTAAGGGCTAAGAGTG
>CAZVSJ010000138.1:0-1768 GCA_964629755.1 uncultured Oscillospiraceae bacterium
AGCGAACACCACAGCCATTCACCCTTAGTCCTTAGCCCTTAGTCAAATTTAGCAGTTCCTGCACGCGGCGGGGGCATGCCCCCGCCCTACAGCGCTATTTCTTAAAGCCCTAAGTCAAATCGGAGGTCCTTGCATGAAAAAACGTAAACTGCGGCTGGCGCCGGCGCGCCTGATCGCGCTGGGCTTCTTCGTGGTCATTCTCGTCGGTGCGCTGCTGCTGACGCTGCCGTTTGCCTCAAAGGACGGCTCTGCCAATTTTCTCGACGCGCTGTTCACCTCGACCAGCGCCACCTGCGTGACCGGCCTCGTCGTGCGCGACACCTTCACCGGTTGGACGGCCTTCGGCCAGGTCGTGATCCTGTGCCTGATCCAGCTCGGCGGCCTCGGCTTCATGACCGTCATCACGCTCATCTCCTTCGCCCTCGGCAAACGCGTGGGGCTGTACGACCGCAAGGTGCTGATGCAGTCGGCGGGCAACTTCTCCCTGTCCGGCATCGGCGAGCTGATCCGGCGCATCATCCCGTTCGCCTTCGTCTTCGAGCTGCTCGGCGCGGCGCTGCTTGCCATCCGCTTCGTGCCGGAGTTCGGCCCGGGCAAGGGCATCTATTTCGCCGTGTTCCATGCGATCTCCGCGTTTTGCAACGCGGGCTTTGACCTGATGGGCGGCCGCGGCGCCTTCTCGTCGCTGACGGCCTATGTGGCAGACCCGCTCGTCAACCTGACCGTCTGCCTGCTCATCATCGTCGGCGGCCTGGGCTTCCTCGTCTGGCACGACATCGTCAAAAACGGCCTGCACTGGAAGCGCTACCAGCTCCACACCAAGCTCGTTCTGACCCTGACGGCGGTGCTGGTGCTTGCCGGCTGGGTGCTGTTTTTCTTCTTCGAGCGCAACGCCTCGATGGCGGGGATGCCGCTTACCGAACGCGTGCTGGCCTCGCTGTTCCAGTCCGTCACGCCGCGCACCGCGGGCTTTAACACCGTGGACATGGCCGCGCTGAGCGAACCGGGCAACCTTTTGACCAACGTCTTCATGCTCATCGGCGGCAGCCCCGGCTCCACCGCCGGCGGCGTCAAGACCACCACCGTCGCGGTGCTCCTGCTGAGCGCGATTTCCTCGGCCCGCGGCCGTTCGCGCGTCAACGCCTTCCACTACAGCATCGACCGCGACAGTATCCGGCAGGCCTGCTCGATCCTCGTGATCTATCTGGGCATGGCGATCGTGGCCCTGCTGGCGCTGTGCGCCATCGAGCCGATCAGCCTGACGCAGGGAATGTTCGAGGTCAACTCCGCCATCGGCACGGTCGGCCTCTCCATGGGCATCACACCCACGCTCTGCACCGCCAGCCGCCTGATTCTGATCCTTCTGATGTACGCCGGGCGTATCGGCGGCCTGACCTTCGTGCTGCTCTTCTCCGAGCGGCGCACCGAGCCGCCCGTCGACCGTCCCACAGGAAAAATACTGTTAGGTTAGGAGATATAAAATGAAATCTGTCCTCATCATCGGCATGGGCCGCATGGGACGGCACCTTGCCAAGAAAATGCACCAGCTCGGCAACGACGTCATGATCGCCGACATCAACCCCACCATCATCGAGGCGCTGAGCGACCGCTTCACCGACTCTACCATCTGCGACTGCACCAACGAGTCGGTCATCGCGTCGCTTGACGTGGAGAATTTCGACGTCTGCTTCGTCACCATCGGCGAGGATTTCCAGGCGTCGCTGGTCGTGACGAGCCTGCTCAAAAAGCACGGCGCCCGCCGCATCGT
>CAZVSJ010000139.1:0-1719 GCA_964629755.1 uncultured Oscillospiraceae bacterium
TAGGGGCGGTAGATGAACATACCCTTGATGGAGGAATAGTCGATCAGCTCCGCCTTTTTGCACACATCGGTGTACCACTGGGCGAAGTCGACCTCCATATCCGTGATCTGTTCGACCTTCTTTTCCTTTGCCATTTTTTATCTTCCTTTCCCGCATACTGCGGCATTATACTCTGTTTTTTATTATATCACATCTGTCAAGTGGCCGCATAGAATGGGATGCAAAGTTTTCTCCCAAGGAGGCCGCAGCCCATGGTGCAGTTTACCATCGCCCTTGACCCCGTCGTCGCCGCGTTTTACCGCCACGTCGCGGAGCTGACGGGGATCCCCGTCGAGACCGTGCTTGCCGACGCGCTTTTCAAGCTCGCCGGGGAGCTTTCTTTGGAAGCCACACGGAAAATGTAGTTTCCGTCATTGTATTTTGTACAAAAATCTGCTACAATGTTACCGAATATAAAGACAGAGGTGAATCGGATGAAATCGATCCGTGACGTTTACAAGATCGGCAAGGGCCCGTCCAGCTCGCACACCATCGGCCCGGAGCGCGCCGCCAAGCTGTTTTTGCAGCGCTACCCGGATGCCGACCGCTTTCGCGTGACACTTTACGGTTCTCTTTGCAAGACCGGCCGCGGCCACGGCACCGACCGCGTGCTTTTGGAGGTGCTGGGTAAGGAGCGCACCGAGATCGTCTTCTGCGACTACTCGGCGCAGCCGCTGCCCCACCCGAACACGATGGACTTCCTCGCCTTCCGCGGCGAGGAGCAGATCGGCTCGCTGCGCGTGCTCTCCGTCGGCGGCGGCGACATCGTCGTCGACGGCGAACCGCACTCCGAGGCGGAGGACATCTATCCCGAAAACTCCTTCGCGGAGATCCAGCAGTTCTGCGCCTGGCGCTACATCTCGCTGAGCGAGTATGTCGAGCTGAACGAGGGGCCGGAGATCTGGGACTTTCTGGCGGAGATCTGGCGCGTGATGAAGCGCTCGGTCGCCGTCGGCCTGCACACCGAGGGCGTCCTGCCCGGCGGCCTGAACGTCATGCGCAAGGCGCGCCACCTTTTCATGCAGGAGAAGGAAAACGAGCTGCCGCAGGTGCGTGAGCTGCGCATCGTCTGCTCCTATGCCTTCGCCGTGTCGGAGGAAAACGCCGGCAACGGCACCGTCGTCACCGCGCCGACCTGCGGCAGCGCCGGCGTCCTGCCCGCAGTCCTTCTTTATATGCAGGAGCGGCATGACATCCCCGACGAAAAGGTGCTGGAAGCGCTCGCCGTCGCGGGTCTGTTCGGCAGCCTCGTCAAGCGCAACGCGTCCATCTCCGGCGCGGAGTGCGGCTGTCAGGCAGAGATCGGCACGGCCTGCTCGATGGCCGCCGCCGCCCTTTGCACCCTGATGAACAAGCCCATCGCGGAGACGGAGTACGCCGCCGAGATCGCCATGGAGCACCAGCTCGGCCTGACGTGCGACCCCATCTGCGGCCTTGTGCAGATCCCCTGCATCGAGCGCAACGCCGTCGCCGCCAAGCGCGCGATGGACGCGTTCAACCTCTCGTCCTTCCTCTGCGGCTCTCGAAACATCAGCTTCGACATGGTCGTGCGCACGATGAAAGAGACGGGACAGCATATCAGCGCCAGCTACCGCGAGACATCCGAGGGCGGCCTCGCCAAGCTCTACAACCGCCGCATGGCATAACAAAGGAAGGTAACGCTATGAAATTAGGTATCGT
>CAZVSJ010000140.1:0-1645 GCA_964629755.1 uncultured Oscillospiraceae bacterium
GAATTCGGAGAGGTCGGAGTAGCTTTCAAGCATCGTCACGACGACGTTGACGCGCTTTTTCTCCGGGATGGCGGCGTCGTCGTAGCGGGCAAGCACGGCCTGCGCGGCCTCGGCGGAGTAGCCCTCCGGCGCGTCGGGGAAGGCCTCGTCGATCGACCGCAGGAACGACCAGAAGAAGCCGTGCGACGCGCGGTATTCCGACTCGCGGTCGCCGCTGAAGCAGTAGTAGTTGAGCTGCTGCTCATAGAGGGTCTTGTCGGTGTAGAGGAAGCACCACGACGCCGCGCCCAGCGCGAGACACAGCACGACGCCCGTCACGCGCACCCACCACAGGCGTTTCGGGATCCTGCCGCGGGCATAGCGCATCAGGACGACCGTCCCGGCGATCAGCGCGACGATGGAAAGATAGAACCAGACGGGGAAATGCAGCTCATACTGCCCGATGATGCCCGCGCCCTCGCCGATGAGCAGGAAGTCCTCGGCGACGAAGGGGTCGCCGCGCAGGACGATCTTGAAATAGTTGACGAATTCCATGATGAGCAGCACCACGGACGGCGCAAGAAAGGCGATCCACGCGCGGTTGGTCGCAAAATACATCAGCGCGATCAGCAGCGCGACGGGCAGCAGGTTCATCAGGAAGATGGTCGGGTGGTGGAAGAAGGACGAGAAGCGCACGCGAGAAAAGTCCAGCGTGCCGATCATCTGGCACAGCAGGTGCGTGCCGAGCGTGGCGCAGACGAGCAGGCAGACCGTCAGCGCCCAGGTGACCTTCGGGGAGCGCTCGCGGGGCTTCAGGCGCTGGCGCAGGGAGGGTTTATTTTCGTGATCCATGCGGGGTCACTTCCTTAAAACGCGAGCTTTTCGGTCAGGTAAGACTTCAGCTCGCTGATGGGGATGCGCACCTGCTCCATGGTGTCGCGGTCGCGGACGGTGACGGCGTGGTCGGCGGGGGTGTTCTCGTCGCCGACGGTCTCGAAGTCGACGGTGATGCAGAACGGCGTGCCGATCTCGTCCTCGCGGCGGTAGCGCTTGCCGATGGAGCCGGCGTCGTCAAAGTCGACCATGAAGTCCTTCTGCAGCTCGCGGTAGATCTCCTCGGCCGCGGGCGAGAGCTTCTTGGAAAGCGGCAGCACGGCTGCCTTGAACGGCGCCAGCGCCGGGTGCAGGTGCAGCACGGTGCGGATGTCGTCGTTGCCCTTCTTGTCCTGCCCGACGACCTCCTCGTCGTAGGCGTCGACCAGGAAGGCGAGGAAGCTGCGCTCGACGCCGAGCGACGGCTCGATGACATAGGGGATGTAGCGGGTGTTCTTCTCCTGATCGTAGTAGGTCAGGTCGCGGTTGGAGGTGTTCTGGTGTTGGGTCAGGTCGTAATCGGTGCGGTCGGCCACGCCCCAGAGCTCGCCCCAGCCGAACGGGAACAGGAATTCGAAGTCCGTCGTCGCCTTGGAGTAGAAGCACAGCTCTTCCGGGTCGTGGTCGCGCAGGCGCAGATTTTCCTCGCGCATACCCAGAGACAGCAGCCACTGCTTGCAGAAGCCGCGCCAGTAGGCGAACCACTCCAGGTCGGTGTCCGGCTCGCAGAAGAATTCCAGCTCCATCTGCTCGAACTCGCGCACGCGGAAGATGAAGTTGCCCGGGGTGATCT
>CAZVSJ010000141.1:0-1601 GCA_964629755.1 uncultured Oscillospiraceae bacterium
TTCAAGAAGGCCGAGGGCATCGACCTGTCGAACGACAAGGTCGCCATGCAGCGCCTGAAGGAAGCCGCCGAAAAGGCGAAGATCGAGCTGTCCGGCGTGACCAGCTCCACCATCAACCTGCCGTATATCACGGCGGACGCCACCGGCCCGAAGCACCTCGACGTCACCCTGACCCGCGCGAAGTTCAACGAGCTGACCGCGCATCTGGTCGAGGCGACCATGACGCCCGTCCGTCAGGCCATGGCCGACGCCGGCGTCAAGGCCAGCGACCTGAGCAAGGTGCTGCTCGTCGGCGGTTCGTCCAGAATCCCGGCCGTGCAGGACGCGGTCAAGACCATCACCGGCAAGGACGGCTTCAAGGGCATCAACCCCGACGAGTGCGTCGCAGTCGGCGCGGCCATCCAGGGCGGCGTCCTCGGCGGCGACGTCAAGGGCCTGCTGCTGCTCGACGTCACCCCGCTGTCGCTGGGCCTTGAGACGATGGGCGGCGTGTTCACCCGCCTGATCGACCGCAACACCACCATCCCGACCAAGAAGAGCCAGATCTTCTCCACCGCCGCGGACGGCCAGACCTCCGTGGAGATCCACGTCCTGCAGGGCGAGCGCGAGATGGCGGCTTACAACAAGACCCTCGGCAAGTTCCAGCTCACCGGCATCGCTCCGGCGCCCCGTGGCGTGCCCCAGATCGAGGTCAGCTTCGACATCGACGCCAACGGCATCGTCAACGTCTCGGCGAAGGATCTCGGCACCGGCAAGGAGCAGAATATCACCATCACCGCTTCGTCCAACCTGTCCAAGGAGGACATCGACAAGGCCGTCAAGGAGGCCGAGCAGTACGCCGCCGAGGATAAGGCGCGCAAGGACGAGGTCGACACCCACAACAACGCCGACCAGGTCATCTACCAGACCGAGAAGACCCTCAAGGAGATGGGCGACAAGCTCGACGCGTCCGACAAGGCGAGCATCGAGGCGGCCGTCGAGGATCTGAAGACCAAGAACAAGGGCAACGACGTCGCGGCGATCAAGGAAGCCACCGACGCGGTGCAGAAGGCGTTCTACGCCGTGTCCGAGAAGCTCTATCAGCAGAACGGCGGCCCGCAGGGTGGCGCACCGAACGGCGGCGCAGCCCCCAACGGCGGCAACGACGACGGCGTCGTCGACGCGGACTTCGAGGAAGTCAACGACTGAGAAACACGGCAATAATGTGGCAGCGGGCGGAGCCTCTCCGCCCGCTAAAGCCGTAAACAGCGCCCCGCAGGGCAGGCACTCCCGTCAGACCCCGTAGGGGACGCCGTCCCCGGCGTCCCGCGTGCAGGCACTACCGTTTTTTTGTAGTGAACAGTGAATAAGGAACAGCGAACAGGGAACAGGTATGGTGTTCGCTGCGCGAACGGATTTGTATTGTAGGGCGGAGGCATGCTTCCGCCGTCTGCAGGAACTACCGGCATTGTACAAATCTGTTCGTCTGCCCCGTCTGCCGCTTCGCGGACAGCACGCCCAGTGGTCGTGCCCTACGAGCCGCCGAACGCACCCTCGCCGTAGGGCGCGCACCCGCAAGGGGTACGCCGCATCCGTAAGGCGGCAAAGCCGCCAACGGCTGC
>CAZVSJ010000142.1:0-1600 GCA_964629755.1 uncultured Oscillospiraceae bacterium
CGCTCAGATGAACCACTGGGGGGCGAGCTGCCTGGGCGGGAAGAACAGCACGCGGCGCAGGGCCGGGGTGTTGCCCTCCGGGGAATAGGTGTATTTCCACTGCACACTGCCGTCGTTCACGCTCCATTTCACCACCCAGATGTCCGACTTTCTGACGCGCCGGAGGCGGAAAAACGTCTCGCCGTCGCCGTTGCCGGGCGTTTCCCGGTAGGTCTTGAGCCACTGCGTCAGCGGCGCGAGCGCCTGCACGGCACTGTCCACGGCCGCGTCCGGGAGAGGTTCGGCGGCGTAAAAGAAGATCCCGTCGCGGGTCGCGGTGTGCTGCTCCCGCTTTTCCCCACTTGTTGCGCAGTCGATGCCCAGTGGGACAAAGTCGCGCATGACCGCCGTCAGCATCGGCGAAAGGGACGCAAACTCCCGCGCGCGGCGGCGTCGGGAGCCGGAGGCCGCAATAAGCCAAGAAGTCGTGAACACGGGGATCATCGAGAGCATATACTGCTCCAGCGAGAGCGGAAGGTTGTCGCCCTTGAGCAGGATGGCTAACTCGAACACGAGCTTCGCCGCGCAGACAACGGCGGCGAGGCACCAGAGCACGAGAAGCGACCGTTTGAGAAATATGTTCATGGAGCATTCTCCTTTTCGCAGATTGTAGAACGCGCTGGTGCAAAAAATCCCGGGCGGGACGGAGGCAGAGCCTCGTCCCGGCCGGGATAATTTCGCTGTAACTCAGGTCAAAAGCGTGAAGAGGGTGAAATTGTTGGCGTTGAACGCGAGCCAGGTGATCAGCTCGACCACGGCGTAGGCCGCGACGGCGATGCCGAGCACGACGACGACGGTGTTGATGATGTTCATCTTGATGCCGAAGACCTGGAAGACCGTCGTGAAGAAGCTGACGATCCATGCGCCGCAGGCGAGGATGACGAAGATCTCGAAGACGATCGGGGAGATCATGCTCAGCAGCATGGAAACGGCCAGCAGAACGACGACCAGCACGCTGCTGACGCCGGTGGCGGCGACGACGGCGCGGAAGTCCACACGCATCTTGGCGATGGCGGTCAGGATGTAGAACATACCGATGGTCAGACCGTAGCCGACGATCGGGCCGAGGAAGGTGACGCCGAGCCACGGAAGGACGAAGTCACCGAAGCTCCAATAGTTGAGCTGCACGAGGCCGAAGAACAGCGTGCCGAGCAGGGTGACGATGACGGAGATGGCCATCATCATCAGGCCGCCCGCGGCGTCCTTCTTCTCCGCGGCGAGGCGGGTCGTTCCGACGGGGTCGCGGAAATAACCGACCAGAAGGTTGGGAAGGTTCTTCAGAGAGCCGCCGACCGCCATGCCGACCTTGCTCGGCGCGGTGCTGTACTGCGGGGCGACATAGCCCTGCTGGGGCTGCTGGGGAGCGTAGCCCTGTGGGGGGACATAGCCCTGCGGAGCCGGATTTTCCTGCATCGTGCAGGGGCAGACGCCGCTTTCCGGAAGCGGTCTGCCGCATTTGGTACAAAAGCCTGCCATAGTTATCCTCCTTTTAATTGCGGCAAACGCCGCCTCAATAGAGATATTATAATGCCAATTTTTCCCCGTGTCAATTGGTTTTTTA
>CAZVSJ010000143.1:0-1549 GCA_964629755.1 uncultured Oscillospiraceae bacterium
TCCCCTACAACATCATACCGCATCGGCGGCGGTTTTGCAAGTGCGGCGTTTTTCGGGCTGGCACAGATTTCTTCCGGGCGTCCCTTGCAATGGCGCGCAAAAAATGATACAATATTATGAAAAACTATTGCAATCGGAGGACGTCCCCTTTGGAAACGAAAACCACCGTGATCTCCCCGGAGGAGATCCGCCATCAAAACGCCATCTGCGGAGAGATCCGTGAATATTGGGCCTCGCGCGGCGTGACGCCGCTGGCCTACGTCGACACCTACGGCTGCCAGCAGAACGAGGCCGACTCCGAACGCATCCGCGGGATGCTCGTCGAGGCCGGCTACGCCCTGACCGACACCGAGGAGGGCGCCGACGTCGTCGTGATGAACACCTGCGCCATCCGCGAGCACGCCGAGCAGCGCGTGTTCGGCAACGTCGGCGCGCTGGTGCATACCAAGCGCCGCCATCCGGCGCAGAAAATCTTCCTCTGCGGCTGCATGATGGGCCAGCCGGCCGTCTCCGAGCGCATCAAGCACTCCTATCCGCACGTCGACGGCGTGTTTTCCACCCACCACCTGTGGGAATTCCCGTCGATCCTTTTGCGCGTGCTCACGACGGGCAAGCGCGTCTTCGCCGTCGAGGACTCCGCCGGGTCGATCGCCGAGGGTCTGCCCGTCGCGCGGACGAACACGCTCAAGGCGTGGGTCAGTGTGATGTACGGCTGCAACAACTTCTGCTCGTACTGCATCGTGCCCTATGTGCGCGGCCGCGAGCGCAGCCGCCTGCCGGAGGAAATTTACCGCGAGTGCGAAGACCTCATCGCGGCGGGCTATAAGGAGATCACCCTCTTGGGGCAGAACGTCAACTCCTACGGCAAGGATCTGGGGCTGGGCGTGGATTTTGCCGACCTCATGGCGCACATCGCGCAGATGGACGGCGACTTCCGCCTGCGCTTCATGACCTCGCACCCCAAGGACGCGAGCTTCAAGCTCTTTGACACCATCGCAAAATACCCCAAAATCTGCAAGCAGTTCCATCTGCCCTTCCAGTCCGGCAACGACCGCGTCCTGAAGGAGATGAACCGCCGCTACACCGCCGAGCAGTACCTGCGCCTGGTCGACTACGGGCGCAGCCTGATGCCCGACCTCGTCCTCACGAGCGACGTCATCGTCGGCTTCCCCGGCGAGACGGACGAGGAATTCGAGGACACCGTCCGCCTGATCGAGCGCGTGCGCTATGACGCGCTGTTTACCTTCATTTTTTCGCCCAGAGGCGGCACGCCCGCGGCGAAAATGCCCGACCCCTTTACCAAAGCCGACAAAAACCGCCGGTTTGACCGCCTGTGCGCCGTGCAAAACCGTATTTCCGAGGAAAAGCACCGCGAATACGTCGGCAAGACCCTGCGCGTGCTGATCGACGGGCGCGACGGCGAGCTTCTGACCGCCCGCACGGACGGGGGCAGGCTCGTGCGCCTGCCCGGAGACGACAGCATGATCGGGCAGTTTGCCGACGTGACCATCGACGGCTGCACGACGTGGAGCCTGACGGGGAAGCTGGC
>CAZVSJ010000144.1:0-1525 GCA_964629755.1 uncultured Oscillospiraceae bacterium
GCAAAAGGTAGGCGTCTCCCGTCACTGCCACGTCACGGCAAGGGGCTTGTCAGAGCCATGAGTGGCACGAAAGTGCAATTTGAGTGGTACCGCGGGTAATGTATTTTTCCCGTCTCAAAGCGAACGCTTTGGGACGGGTTTTTTATTTCCGACACCTTGATTCTACAGAAAAAGAGGGCTTGACTATGCAGACAGCGACATACGATTCCACCATCACCGCCATCGCGGAACGTATCCGGGATATGCGCGAGATCGCGGGCTTCTCCGTCGAGGAGATGGCCCAGCGGACGGACACCACCCCGGAGCAGTACGCCGCCTACGAAAACGGCGACTGCGATTTCCCCTTCTCCTTCCTCCATAAATGCTCCATTGCCTTCGGCATTGACACCACGGCGATTTTGGAGGGCCGCACGGCGAAGCTCTCGTCCTACACCGTCACGCGCAGCGGTCAGGGGCAGGTCATGGTGCAGGAGGGCGGCATCGAGATCCGCAACCTCGCGCCGCGCTTCCGCGACAAGATTGCGGAGCCGCACCTCGTCCGCTACGGCTACCGCGCCGAGCAGCAGAATCTGCCCATCCACACGAACACCCACTCCGGGCAGGAATTTGACTACATCATCAGCGGCAAGCTCAAGGTGCAGATCGGCAAGCACACCGAAATTCTCGGCCCCGGCGATTCGATCTACTATAACAGCTCCACGCCCCACGGCATGATCGCCGTCGACGGCGAGGATTGCCTCTTCTGCGCCATCGTCCTGCCCGGCGAGGACATGGAGCCGGAATCCGTCAGCCAGAGCATCGCCGTCGCACGGTCGAGCCAGCGCCTGCTGTGCGAAAAGTTCGTCAAATGCACCGAAAATGAGAAGGGCGAGCTGCAGGCCATCCGCTTTGAGAACGAGGACAGCTACAATTTCGCCTTCGACACTGTCGACGCGCTGGCGGACGCCTACCCCGACAAGCTCGCCATGCTCCATCTGGACAAAAACAAGGTCGAGCGTCGCTTCACCTTCCGCGACATCAAGCGCGCCTCCAACCAGACGGCGAATTACTTCCGCTCCCTCGGCATCCAAAAGGGCGACCGCGTGATGCTGGTGCTCAAGCGGCACTACCAGTTCTGGTTCTCCATGCTTGCCCTGCACAAGCTCGGCGCCATTGCCATCCCCGCGACCAATCAGCTTCTGGCGCATGACTTCGTTTACCGCTTCCAGTCCGCGGGCGTCAGCGCCATCGTCGTCACGGCGGACGGCGCAGTCGCGGAATCCGTCGAGGAGGCCGCCAAGACCTGCCCGGAGCTGAAGACAAAGATTTTGGTCGGCGGCAAGCGCGAGGGCTGGCGCTGCTTCGACGAGGAATACTCCCTCTTCACCGGTAAATTCGAGCGCACGGCTGACACGCCCTGCGGCGCGGACATCTCCACCATGTTCTTCACCTCCGGCACGACGGGCTATCCCAAGATCGCCGCGCACAGCTACAAATACGCCCTCGGGCACTACATCACGGCAAAATACTGGCACTGTGTCGAGCG
>CAZVSJ010000145.1:0-1506 GCA_964629755.1 uncultured Oscillospiraceae bacterium
CTGCCGCCGGGCTTGCCCTGCTCGATGATGCGGTTGATGACGTCCGCGCCGTAGCGGATCTGGCCGTTGCCGCCGGAGGCCTTCGCCAGCAGGCGACCGTCCTGCAGGTCGAACAGGACGGCGGAGACGGTGGTCGTGCCGATGTCGATGCCGACGCCGCACAGCGGACGGGTGTCACCCTGCCCGGTGACGTCGTAAATTTTGAACACGCCGTTCGTGCGCTCGCCGATCACGCGGACGGCGAAGTCGTTTTCGCGCAGGACGGACGGCAGGCGGCGCATGGCGTAGAAGGGCAGCTCGACTTCGAGGCCGGTCTTTTCCGCCAGCGCGCGGGTCAGGCGCTCGTTGTCGGGCATGGTGTCGTCGAGCGTAGGCGCGTCGAGGGTCAGATCGACCGCCGCAAAGCCGTTTTCCAGCGAGATGCCCGCCGCACGGACGCCTGCCAGCAGGTTTTCAAAGATCTCGATCTCCTTGCCGCTGGAGAGGTCGGCGGTCTTCATGCGGCTGCGGTAGGCCGAGGCGATGTCCGGCACCAGCACGCTCAGGTCGGACAGCGGCTTCGTGCAGCACGACAGCCGCCAGCCCTCGGCGTAGTCCTCGTCGGAGATGTGGGAGGTCTGCAGGCCGGAGACTTCGCCGGAGAGTAGTTTTACGCGGCATTTTCCGCACGAGCCGTTGCCGGAGCAGGGCGCGTCGATGGCGACATTGGCCTTGCGTGCGGCGTCGAGGATGGTCTCCTCGGGCGAGGCGGCGATGACGACGGTCTCTTCGGAATTTTCAAAACGGAAGGTGATCTCAAACATGGTTTTTCTCTACTTTCGTCATATTGTGAATCGTGAATAGTGAATGGTGAAACGTGAATAGTGAATAGTGAAGGGCGAATCTTTTCACTTTTCACAGTTCACAATTCACTGTTCACTGCAAAGGAACGGTATTTATTTTCCGCACAACGTATGCGGCAATTTTTTATTGCTCCGGGACGACGGCGAAGAAGGTCAGCTCGTAGGGGCCGTTGTTTTTCATGGTATGGGTGCTGCCCTTGGGGCAGTAGTGGCACTGGCCTGCGGTCAGCGTTTCGGGCGTACCGTCGCAGACGACGCTTGCGGTGCCGGAGAGGATATAGATGATCTCCGAGGACGTTTCGTGCGTGTGCGTCCCGATGGACGCGCCGGGGATCAGGCGGCCGCGCATGATGCGGTTTTTGCCGTCAAAGAACATTTTCGCGGCGTATTCCTTCTCGCCGCCCTTGAAATTGGGAAGAATGGTCTCTTCCGTCACGGGAAAATCAATCAGCATTTTTGGTTCTCCTTTTTCATGCAAAGCGAATAGTGAATAGTGATTAGTGAATAGGGAATAGTGAACAGTTTGGAGGACAATACAAATGAACAAATTTGTACGGATTTGGAAGTTCCTGCACCGGCGCGCCGAGTCGTCGCGCCCTACGGAGCGGTTGCGATAGACGGCTCGTAGGGCACGACCACTGGGCGTGCCGACCGCGTAAGCGGC
>CAZVSJ010000146.1:0-1505 GCA_964629755.1 uncultured Oscillospiraceae bacterium
TGCCGGTGTTCGGCACCTTGAAGATCTGGATGGCGCCCTCCTGGGCGATCTGCTCCGTGCCCTTGACGAACTGCTTGCGCTTCATGGTGTCCTTCGGGCTGACGCGGCTGAAGTGCTCCGGCGCGAAGGTGGGGATGCCCGCGAAGCGGAATTTTTTGCCCGGCACGGTCACGGTGTCGCCGATGGAGAAGATGCCGGGGTCGAACACGCCGATGATGTCGCCGGCGTAGGCCTCGTCGATGATCTCGCGCTCCTGCGCCATCATCTGCTGCGGCTGGGACAGGCGCAGCTTCTTGTTGCCCTGCACATGGAAGACCTCGGCCTCGCGCTCGTACTTGCCGGAGCAGATGCGCATAAAGGCCAGTCGGTCGCGGTGCGCCTTGTTCATATTCGCCTGAATTTTGAACACGAACGCCGAAAAATCGGGGGAGAACGCGTCAATTTCCCCGCAATCGGCAACTCTGGACAGGGGAGGCGGCGTCATGCGCAAAAACGCCTCCAAAAACGGTTCCACGCCGAAATTCGTCAGCGCCGAGCCGAAGAACACGGGGCTTAATTCGCCTCTGCGCACCTCGTCCATGTCGAATTCGCGGCCCGCGCCCAAAAGCTCGACGTCGTCGCGGAGCTGCTGCGCGCGGTCGGCGCCGATCATCTCGTCGACCTTCGCATCGTCGAGCAGGACCTCCATTTTTTCGGCGCGGTGCTTGCCCGACACGCCGGAGAAGAAGTCGATCAGGCTCTTCTGCCGGTCGTAGACGCCCTGGAACTCCTTGCCGCAGCCGATGGGCCAGTTGACGGCGTAGGTCTCGATGCCCAGCTCGCGTTCCAGCTCGTCGAGCAGGTCGAACGGGTCCTTGGCCTCGCGGTCCATCTTGTTGACAAAGGTGAAAATCGGGATGTGGCGCATCGCGCAGACCTTGAACAGCTTGCGCGTCTGCGCCTCGACGCCCTTGCTGCCGTCGATGACCATGACCGCCGAGTCCGCCGCCATCAGCGTGCGGTAGGTGTCCTCGGAGAAGTCCTGGTGGCCGGGGGTGTCGAGGATGTTGATGCAGTAGCCCTCGTACTGGAACTGCATGACAGATGACGTGACGGAAATACCGCGCTGCTTTTCGATCTCCATCCAGTCCGAGACGGCGGCACGGGCGTTTTTCTTGCCCTTGACGGCGCCGGCCTGGGCGATGGCGCCGCCGTAGAGCAGGAATTTTTCGGTCAGCGTGGTCTTGCCGGCGTCGGGGTGGGAGATGATCGCGAACGTCCGCCGCCGGCTGATCTCCTGTTGTAAAGTTGACATAATATATAAAATCCTCCTGATGTAGCTTTGTGGAAAAGGCCAGAAGACGCTACGGCGGCGTAAGTACGCGCCGGAAAGAAATTGTTAACATAATATATACTCTTTCTATAGTGAACAGTGAAAAGGGAACAGTGAATAGGGAATAGTTAATGTGTGCTTCGCACAATTCAACTCTGTAGCGCGCGGCATCCCTGACGCGCCGCGTGCAGGC